>JBATMK010000070.1:0-30869 GCA_049289815.1 Flavobacteriales bacterium | reverse complement strand
CCCTCATCCTGCTCAGCGTAGCCGCGGTGGCGTTGGTGTTCGCGAACACGTCCTACGGCACTGTGCGCGGTTATCTGGACGGTGTGGCGCCGGACGGTGATGTTGAACATTATACCCCGGCGATGCACGAACATGCGGCCCGCAACGCTGGATGGGCGGCATGGGTAGCAGGGTTGTTGGGCGCGATCGTGATCGCAGGTCACAGGTTGTTCGCGCGGCGCATCAAGGAACAAGGGCCTGCTTGGGCCACCTTCAAGGCCGATGCCTTGGGGGCCTTGCGGAAGTCGCGGCATGGCCGTGGTGATGATCAGCGGATCTGGGTGTTCCTGTTCATCGGCGTGGGTGTGGTCCTGCGCATTGTGCAGATGGGTGCGCCGGTGATCTACGACGAAGCGTTCACCTATACCTACTACGCATCCAGGCCGCTCACGGTCCTGCTCAGCGATTACTCGTACTCCAACAACCACATCCTGCACACGGTGCTGGTGAAGCTGAGCACCTCGGTCTTCGGTGTGGGGCTATGGCAACTGCGCCTGCCGGCGTTGCTGGCGGGTATCGCGGTCATGCCGTTGTTCTACCTCTTCGTCCGGGCCATGTTCAACCGGTACATCGCCTTGATGGCGTTGGCGCTGGTTGCCGCGAGCGGTGGCCTGATCGAGTACAGTGCTTTGGGCCGTGGCTACAGCATGACGTGGTTCTTCCTTGTTGCGGCATTGCTGGCAGGACGCCACTTCGTGAAGACGAACAATAGTGCCAGCGCCGTGATGGTGGGGATCTGCTGCGCCCTTGGCCTATGGAGCGTGCCGACGATGATCTATGGGGTGATCATGATCTATATCTGGTTGATGCTCTACCTCGGTGGCAAGTACGAAACGACGTTGCGCCAGCGCGTAATGAAACTGGTGTTATCAGCCTTGGTCTTCGTGCTGGTAACGGCCTTATGCTATTCGCCGGTGCTGATCGCCCATGGCCTTCCGCACCTGCTGAACCATCCGGAACTGGGCGATGCCACGTGGGCGAACTTCACCTATACGCAGCAGGACAAGAGTTTCGATCTCTGGATCTACATCGTGGATACCAGCAGCGCGTGGATCGCTTTCGCGGGTTTCGCGGGCATCGTCCATGCGGCGTTCGTCACCAGCAAGTTCCGCAAGTTGTTCTTCGCAATGGTGGTGGGCTGTGTGCCGTTGGTGATCCTGCAGATGACGGTTGCCCCGCCGCGCGCGTGGAACTGGTTGCTGTTCGTTTTCCACCTGAGCAGCGCCATTGCCTTGTTCTATCTGTTGAAGTTCATCCAGGATAAGATCGCGCCCGGTTTCACCAAGCGCAGGCGTACGGTCATCATGGCGGTGCTGCTGTTGGTCGTTACCGGCTCACTGAGCATGCTGGCGTTGCCCCGGAAGAGCGGCTTGCCGCGCTACCCCGAAGCGGCGGATGCCGCAGCCTACCTCAAGACCGTGCTGGAGCCCGGCAACTTGGTCCTGATGGAATTCCCGTGGGAGGCGCCCATCGAGTTCCATTGCATCGCAGCGGGCATCGATCGGTCGCGGTTGCATGTTCCCGGCCGGAGCTTGCCGAAGCCGGGCACACGGCTCTTCCTTTTGGTGAGCCCGGCCAATGGACAGACCACGCAGAGCGTGCTGGAGCATGCTGCCATACACCCGGGCAGGGCAGCTGTAAGTGCGAAGCTTAAGGATTGGATGCGCCTGGAGATCCACGAGGCGGTGATGCGCTAGCGCACAACTTCCGGGCTTTACCGCGACATTCGCGGCCCGAACAACAGCATGCTATGGCAGAAGAAGGACGCCAGATAATCTTCAATATGGTGAAGGTGGGCAAGACGCTCCCTTCCGGAAAGAAGATCCTCAACGATATCTACCTCGGCTTTTACTACGGGGCCAAGATCGGGATACTGGGTTTGAACGGCTCGGGCAAATCCACGCTCATGCGCATCATCGCAGGCAAGGAGAAGGCCTTCGAGGGCGATGTGCACCTGAGCCAGGGATACACCATCGGGCACTTGGAACAGGAGCCCGAACTGGATGAGAGCAAGACCGTGATCGACCTGGTGCGCGAAGGCGTGCAGCCCATCATGGACCTGTTGAAGGAGTATGAGGAGGTGAACGCCAAGTTCGCCGACGAGGAGATCATGAGCGATCCCGACAAGATGGACAAGCTCATTGTGCGGCAGGGCGTGCTGCAGGACAAGATCGATGCAGCCGATGCCTGGAACATCGACCAGAAACTGGAGGTGGCCATGGACGCATTGCGCTGCCCCGAAGGCGATACGCCGATCAAAGTGCTCAGCGGTGGTGAACGCCGTCGCGTTGCGCTGTGCCGCTTGCTTTTGCAACAACCCGACATCCTGCTCCTGGACGAACCGACGAACCACTTGGACGCGGAGAGCGTCGCTTGGTTGGAGCTTCACCTGCAGCAATACAAAGGCACTGTCATCGCCATCACCCACGATCGCTACTTCCTGGACAACGTGGCGGGATGGATCCTGGAACTGGACAGGGGAGAGGGCATTCCCTACAAGGGCAACTACACCAACTGGCTGGAGCAGAAGACCGCCCGCATGGCGCAGGAGGAGAAGACCGAAAGCAAGCGTGCGCGTGTCCTGAAACAGGAACTCGAATGGGTGCGCAGCAACGCCAGTGCGCGCCGCACCAAGAGCAAGGCCCGTCTGCAGAACTACGAGAAAATGCAGGCGGAAACCACCAAGGAGAAGGAGGCCAAGCTGGAGATCTTCATACCCAATGGCCAGCGCCTCGGGGACAAGGTGATCGAGTTCAACAAGGTGAGCAAGAGCTTCGGCGACAAGTTGTTGTTCGAGAACCTCAGCTTCTCACTACCACCTGCCGGCATCGTGGGTATCATCGGTCCCAATGGGGCGGGTAAGACCACGCTCTTCCGCATGATCATGGGCGAAGAGAAAGCGGACAGCGGCAAGATCACGATCGGTGACACCGTACAAGCCAGTTACGTGGACCAGAGCCACAAGGACCTGATACCGGAGAAGACCGTGTGGGAAGTGATCAGCGGTGGCTTGGACAACATGCTCGTTGGCGGCATGGCCGTGCCGAGCCGCGCCTACCTGGCGCGTTTCAACTTCAGTGGCAACGACCAGAACAAGAAGGTGAACGTGCTCTCCGGTGGTGAGCGCAACCGCCTGCACTTGGCCATTACGCTCAAGACCGGCAGCAACGTTTTGCTACTTGACGAACCGACCAACGACCTTGACGTGAACACGCTGCGCGCGTTGGAAGAAGGCATCGAGGACTACAGCGGCTGCGCGGTGATCATCAGTCACGATCGCTGGTTCCTCGATCGCGTCTGCACGCACATCCTCGCGTTCGAGGGCGACAGCAACGTGTACTGGTTCGAAGGCAATTTCCAGGACTACGAGGAGAACCGCAAGAAGCGGCTCGGCGGTGATATCGTGCCGCACCGGATGAAGTACAGGAAGCTGGTGAGGGGGTAGCCTCACGGAATTTGAAGCCAACGCGAAGAAGCCCCGATCTGTCGGGGCTTCTTCGTTTGAGCATTCCCGCTACTGCTTGATCACCATCCGCGAGATCACCTGTCCTGTGGAGTGCAGGGTGATGAAGTACACGCCGCTGGACTGCGCGGAAAGATCCACGACCGTTCGAACACCGGTGAGCGCAGAGCTATGCACCTCTTGTCCGATGGCATTTCGGATCGCCAGGTCTATGACTTCTTCGGAATGGTCCACTTCGATCGTAAACGTTCCACTCGTGGGGTTCGGGAAGACGGATAGTGAAGTCGCATTTCCAAGATCCTCCACACCGGTTGCCACCGTGCACAGCGAAAGCACCTGAACGGGAATATTGGTATCGGTGAACGTGAAATTCCCGAGGGCACCGGTGCCGTTGAAGCCCCACCCCCATGCGGTGCCGTCGCTTTTCACGGCGAGGGAATGGAGCTGCCCTCCTGCGATGGCGATCACACCCGTGAGCGAAGCGATCGGCAGGGGGGTGGGATCAGGTGTGTTGGTACCGTTCCCGAGTTGACCGCTCAAATTGTTTCCCCATGTCCATACCGTACCGTCGTCCTTCAACGCGATGGAATGGTTTTCCCCAGCGGCTACCGCCACCATACCGGTAAGCCCGACCACAGGCACAGGAACATTGCTGTCGGTCATGTTGCCCGTGCCGAGCTGTCCGGCGAAATTGCTTCCCCAAGCCACCACCGTTCCATCGTTCTTGAGCGCGAGCGAATGGAACCTGCCTGCTGCAATAGCGATCGCTCCGGTGAGCGAACTCACCTGTCCGGGAGCGATGCTGTCCACGGTGGTGCCGTTCCCGAGTTCACCGTAATAGTTCGACCCCCACGCCCACACGGTGCCATCGTTCTTCAAGGCTAGCGAATGCTCCAGGCTTCCTTCCGCAGCGATGATGCCGGAAAGCGTTGTGATCAGAACGGGAACACTGCTGTTCGTCAGGGTGCCATCACCTAGTTGCCCTTCGCTGTTGGATCCCCAAGCCCACAGCGTACCGTCGCTCTTCACGGCGAGCGAATGATAGTAACCACGCCCGCCGGCGGTGACGTCGGTCAGTGAGGTTACTTGCACCGGAACGTTGCTGCTTATGATGGTTCCATCGCCCAGTTGACCAGCGTCATTGGATCCCCAGGCCCACAGGGTGCCGTCATTCTTTACTGCGAGGGAATGGGAACCACAACCCGGAGCAAGCGCAATGATCCCGGTGAGCGTGAGCACCGGTACAGGATGATCCATGCTACCACTACCGCCATTGCCCAGTTCACCGGCGCCGTTGTTCCCCCATGCCTGCATGGCGGAATTGTCGCAGATCACCATGGAATGACCACCACCTCCAGCTATGATCTGCGGGAGAGCGGACAGCGGTAACAATGATCCGACGATGGCGAGAGGCAGCCCTGCTGCGAATAGTGCTGTTCTCATGTTGTTCGTGCGATCAGGACGAAGGTGGATGAAGTGGACGAGTGAAAGTACCCTTTGGCGCAACGCTGCATTCGGCCTGAGGCCAGTTCATCCTGGTTCAACCCTCGCGGTACCTTCCAAAGAAGCCGAACGAAAGCGCGGATGCAGCGGGGCTTCTGCTTGGGCCGGGACCGGAGCCTGTTCGGTTGGTTCTGCCCTGAGCACCCTCCTGTGATGCCAGGTAGTGATGATCTGCCAGGACAGGTCAGTACAGCGGTGAGATCGTGCCGAACCGAATGAAGTACAGCAAAGGGGTGAGGGGGGGTACACAGGTCGCATCGAGCAGGAAGTCCGAAGATGAGCCGGGCTATTCTTCAAGTGCAGGGTCAGATCAACCGGTCGATCTTGAACAGCGATAAGAGCACCGCGGCAGCTAGCAGCACCAACGCATCGATCGCGAACACCGTCCACTGCAGCGCCGGTCCATCGTAACGGCCTGTGAGTGCAAGCAGCGCCAGTATGCAGACCAGCACTGCATAGAGCGGAACCAGCTGATCGCTCGCATACCACGTGATGTCGTGGGCCAGATAGCTGAACCATTTCATCGACCAATAGGCCAATATGCAGAGCGCCATGGTCAGGTTCAATAGCAGTAGCACAGGTAGTTCGGTCCACCGCCGGATAGCTGCAAGGGCCACGAACACGTGCACAGCAAAGGCACACCAGACGAAAGCGATGAGGGCAATGTTCTTCATGTGGTCCGGTGGCAAGGTGATCCAATTTCCCCCTTACCGACCGAACGCGGTCATCCGATGATGGAACTGCTCATCCCGGAGCAGCGCACGAATTGATGGCGATCCATGTCTTAACGATATGGAACAGAAGGTGCATCGGCGTATGAATGCATGGATGACGGTTGCCGCCGTACTACTTCTGTTTGCGTGCCAACATGAGACCATCCCGCCAAGGACCATTGGTTTTTACTACCCCAGGGTGAAGGCCATCATCGAGCAGAACTGCACCGTTTCCTGCCATGCGCCTTCATCCGGCTTTCCGCAAGGAATGCCCGTTATCCTGGAGACCGATGCCGATATCGTAGCGGGCGCGCAAGGCATCAAAGCGGCGGTAGCGGATCCCGTCACGCTCACCAACCATCGCATGCCGCCGGACGACACACTTTCCCAAGCGGACATCGGGATCATCATCACGTGGGCGGGGCTCGGCGGCACTAGCACCGTCGCCGCGCCACACTAACGATCACTCTGTCGCCTTCGCCCCGCTTACCCTCCGGTGCGGATAGGTGCCGATGATGTGGCGCTTTACGAAACGCGCAGTGCCATCAGTGGTGATGAACTTGTTGTAGAGCTTGTGCGGCACGCCGAAGAACTCGTACTCGCTGCCATCGCCGAAATAGAGCGTGAGCACCTGCGCCTTGAACTGCCAGTTGGTGATCATGCTGGCCGTGGTCTTGGCCAGATCCTCGTGGTCCCTTTCGTGCGTTTCCGGGTGGATGCTCTCCAGGAACTTGTAGGCCTCGATCACGCGCTGGCTCGTTTCCTCGGCCACCTTCTTCTCGGCTTCATCCAGGAAACGGTCGGGGTGGTGCTTCTTCATCCACGACTTGTACAGGCTGTTCAGCTCCTTCAACGTGGCGTTGGCCGGGACTTCCAGCAGCTTGCGGTATTCGGCTATGCGTTTCATTCAGGCTTCGCCCGCCATAGCGGTACGCGCTGGCGGGGCGCGAAGATGCATTGCGCGTTTGACGTGTAGATCGCGACTTCAGGATGGCGGTGCCCTGTACACCATACGCGGCACCACCCGCGTAGTATTGGTGCGAGGTTCTTAGGGACAGGAGGCCTCGGCAAGTGAAGGTTCCCGGCTGACGTACCGGGACAGTTCTGGTCGGCGGGCCGTTCGCTCCAAAAGCGGGCGGCCCGTTGCTTTCCACCGGCGCAGGGCAGGGGGATCGTTGCCAGTGGTGAGCGTGGGCCGCTGCGCGCCTGAGAACTGCGGACTACTTTCGTCAACAGAAACCAATGCACATGAAGAAGCTCATTACCCTTTGCGCTGTCGGGATGTGGTCGTTCGGTGCACAGGCACAGCTGACGATCACGGACAGTCTTGCCATCAGTTCCATCTCAACGTTGCTGGAGGGGATCGGCGTAACGGTGAGCAACGTAACGGTGAACTGTGCGGAGCATGCCATGGGCCACTTCATCGGCACCAGCGAACTGTCCATTACCGAAGGCTTGCTGCTCACATCGGGCGCGGCCGACCTTGTTGCAGGACCGAGCATGAATTTCGCCACGGGGTACAGCAGCACCGGCGGTGACGCCGACATCGAAGCCGCTTTGGGCATGGGCAACATCACTTATGATGCGTGTGCGCTCGAATTCGACTGCATTCCCCAAGGCGATACGCTGCTGTTCAATTTCTCCTTCGGCAGTGAGGAATACCCGGAGTACGTCGGTTCAGCGTTCAACGATGCTTTCGCGATCTACCTCAGCGGGCCTGGTTTCCCGGTGGCTACGAACGTTGCGGCCATTCCCGGAGGCACCATCGTGTCCATCAATAATGTGAACAGCACCACGAACGCCGGCTATTTCCACGACAACGAGTTCCCGGCCGGGCAGTATGTGGCATACGATGGCTTCACCACCAACCTTACGGTGTTCGCCGTGGTGCAGCCGGGCCAACCCTATCACTTCAAGGTGGTGGTTACCGATGTCGGGGATCAGGCCTTCGATAGCGGCGTGTTCCTGGAAGCCTTCAGTTTCCGCAGCCCTATGCTCACCACTGCTGTGGTCGGCACGGATGCGTGGCCCTTCCGTGTGGTTGTGAACGGCAATAAACTTGTGCTCGAAACGCCCGTTGCGTCTTCTGGCGCGCAAGTGCAAGTGCTTGATGCGGCCGGGCGTGTGATGCTCACGGAGCAGCTGACCGGGGAACGCACAACGCTTGATATTGGTGCATTGCCCCAAGGGGTGTTCGCTGTGCGCGTTGTTGATCGCGGCACGCAACACGTCGCGCGCTTTGTGAAGAGCTGATCGGGCATTTACTCCAATGAGCCTCTCGTCATAGCATGGGAGGCGTGCTCCCATTTCGCGTATTGTCATCCTGAGGAGTCCGCGACGAAGGATCTCTCAACGACGGCGGGTACTTTCGCGGCCGATCCTCCCTAGGCAACTTGTTCATTTGAGACTTGAGCCTTGGGACTTGAAGCTTGTAATGGCCCAGAAACCCAGCACGCCCAAAGGCACCCGAGACTTCAGCCCGCAGGAGATGCTGCGGCGCAAGTACATCTTCGGCACTATCGAGAAGGTCTTCCAGAAGTACGGCTTCCTGCCGCTGGAAACCCCGGCTATGGAGAACTTGGAGACGCTTACCGGGAAGTATGGGGAAGAGGGTGACCGGTTGATCTTCAAGATCCTCAACAGCGGCGATGCGTGGGGTGGCGTAAGCGAAGACGTGAAGACGAAGTTGAAGGCAGGAGAGGAGGTACATCCTGGCAAGCTGGCAACCCAGTTGAGTGAGAAGGCGCTGCGCTACGACCTCACGGTTCCCTTCGCGCGCTACGTTGTACAACACCAGAACGGGATCGCCTTCCCCTTCAAACGCTACCAGATCCAGCCGGTTTGGCGCGCAGATCGTCCACAAAAGGGGCGCTACCGGGAGTTCTATCAGTGCGATGCCGATATGATCGGCAGCAAGGGTTTGTTGAACGAAGTGGAGTTGGTGCATCTCTTCGACGATGTCTTCACCGATCTCGGCTTGGCCGTGGTGGTGAAGATCAATGACCGCAAGGTGTTGAGCGGCATTGCTGAGATCAGCGGCCAACCTGAGAAAGTCGTGGACATGGTGACCGCGATCGACAAGCTCGACAAGATCGGGCGTGAAAAGGTGGAGGAAGAGATGCGGGCGAAAGGCATCACGGACGAAGCCATAGGGCGGATCGCACAGCTGTTCGAGTTGAGTGGTTCGTGGAAGGAACAACGCCCCAAGTTGGAACAGTGGCTTGCGTCGTCGACGATCGCACAGCAAGGGTTGAAGGATCTCGCATTCACCTTCGATGCGGTAGCCACCATGAAGTCCGCGCGTTTGGAATTCGACCCGACGCTCGCTCGGGGATTGGACTACTACACTGGTGCCATCTTCGAAGTGAAGTCGCTCGAAGGCTCCATGCCCGGTAGTATCTGCGGCGGAGGCCGATACGATGACCTCACGGGGGTCTTCGGCCTGAAGGGCATGAGCGGTGTGGGCATCAGCTTCGGTGCGGACCGGATCTACGACGTGCTGCTGGAGACGAACAAGTTCCCGGCTGAGCTCGGCGCCAGCACACGCGTGCTCTTCGCCAACTTCGGCGAGGCAGAGGCCATGCACTGCTTGAAGTTGCTGCGACAGGTCAGGGAGGCGGGCATCAGTGCTGAGCTTTATCCCGATGCCGTGAAAATGGCCAAGCAGTTCAAGTACGCCGACGACAAGGGCATTCCTTTCGTGGCCATCGTCGGGGAGAGCGAGATGAAGCAAGGTATCATCACCGTGAAGGACATGAAGACCGGAGAGCAGAAGGCGGTGAAGCAGGAGGATGTTGTCGAACTTGTGCGCTGACCATGGACGTTCACTCCATTACCACCAAAGGCATCACGATCGCCGAGCTCGACGTGATCGTGCGCGGGCGCAAACACATTGCCCTGAGCCCGGAGGCCAGGACGGCTGTGGAACGCAGTCACCAATGGCTGCACCAGAAACTCGCTGAGAGCAACGATGCGATCTACGGCGTGAACACCGGCTTCGGTGCGCTGGCGGATACGCGTATCGACAAGAAGGACCTGGCCACATTGCAACGCAACTTGGTGATGAGCCATGCGTGCGGTAGTGGTGCGCCGATCGGTGCGGACCGTGTGCGCGCCATGCTGGTGCTGAAGGTGCAGAACATGGCCTTCGGCCACAGTGCTGTTGCACCTGCCACGGTGCAACGCCTCATCGACATGCACAACATGGACGTGTTGCCGGTTGTGTACGAGCGTGGTTCGTTGGGCGCCTCCGGTGATCTGGCTCCCTTGGCCCACCTCGCCCTGCCCTTGCTCGGTCTGGGTGAAGTGGTGAGCGGCGGAACGCGGATGGCCGCTGCAACAGCGATCGGCATCATGGGCTGGGAGCCGTTGGTGCTTGGCCCGAAGGAGGGTCTTGCGTTGTTGAACGGCACACAGTTCATGAGCGCGCACTTGGCGCTGATCCTGGCCAAGGCCCAGCGGCTCGCTGAACGCGCCGATGCGATCGCGGCGCTCTCGCTCGATGCCTTCGATGGCCGCACAGAACCGTTCCACAGTGCGGTGCATGAGGTGCGCCATCATCCGGGCCAGATCGCGGTGGCCGCGCACATGCGTTCACTATTGGCGGGGAGTACGCTGGCCACACGCCACAAGTCGCATGTGCAGGATCCGTACAGTTTCCGCTGCATTCCACAAGTGCACGGCGCAAGCCGCGATGCGATCGCATACGCCATGCAGGTCGCCGAGCGGGAGCTGGCTGCTGTTACGGACAATCCCACCGTGTTCCCGGACGAGAACATGATCGTGAGCGCGGGCAACTTCCACGGCCAGCCATTGGCGTTGGTGCTCGACTTCCTGGCGATCGCCTTGGCCGAGCTCGGCAGCATCAGCGAGCGGAGGACCTACAAACTCATCAGCGGACAACGCGGATTGCCTGCCTTCCTGGTGGCGAAGCCCGGCCTCAACAGTGGGTTCATGATCCCACAATACACCGCTGCTGCACTGGTGAGCGCGAACAAGATGCGCTGCATGCCCAACAGTGTGGACACCATCGACAGCAGCAATGGACAGGAAGATCATGTGAGCATGGGCGCGGCAGGTGCGCTCAAGTGCTGGGATGTGCTGCACGATGTGGAGCGGATCCTGGCCATCGAGTTGTTGAACGCGGCACAGGCGCTGGACTTCCGTCGTCCGGAACGCAGCTCACCGGAACTGGAGGATCTGTATGCCCGCTTCCGCAAGCAAGTTCCGTTCGTGGAGAATGACGTGGTGCTGCACGACCTGATGGAAAGCGCCACGCGGTTCTTGAGTGCTTCCTGAGCGGATCTCAATCCTCCAGGAAAGGCTCGGTGGGTGTCCAGTCGTCGCCACGGTCGGGGCTAGCGTTCGTTCCTTCGTCATTGGCCAATGGGAAGCTGCAATCCGGGTCGGGGATACGGGGTGCCATGGCTTCCTCCTTGGTGCAGGCGGCGCAGGCGATCAAGAGAGCGAATGCGAGGAGGGGGTTGCGCAGGGTTTTCATGGCCTTGGGTTTTAGTACGATCCAAAGTTGTAGTTGGTGAAAGGGCTGGAACCATCCCCAGAAAAGGGGATTTTCGTTGAGTTCGAATGAAGATCTATTTGCTACCCGGGATCGCTTGCGATCATCGCCTGTTCGCTCGGCTGGATCTCAACGGTCACGATGTGGTGAAGTTGGACTGGCCGCGTTTCCGCGAGGGAGCCTCGGTGAAGGACATCGCCGTTGATCTTCTTCCTCTTGTGGATGCTGCACAGCCGCACGTGCTGGTGGGCGTGAGCCTTGGAGGCATGGTGGTACAGGAAATCGCCTCGATGACAAACCCGCATAAAGTCGTGCTGGTCAGTACTTGGACCGCTCCCCGTGAGTGGCCATGGTTCGTTCGTCTTGGTGCCGCGTTGAGGGCCGGTGCGCTTGTCAACAGCACCACCATGCGCATGAGTTGGCCGGTGAAGCGTGCCCTTGGAAGCCGGGATATGGACACCGACCGTTTCCTGATGGACATGGCATGGAAGGAAGGTCCGGCGCAGATCCGGCGTGGCGTGCAAGCCGTCCTGCGGTGGAAGGGTTCAACCTGGACCGGATCCACGATACGCATCCACGGTGACCACGATGGGCTGATGCCCATGACCCGCATCCGGGCGGATCATGTGGTGCGCGGTGGAACGCACGCAATGGTCTACTGCCAGGCTGAAGCAGTAAGCGCGGCCTTACGGACCGCGCTCACCGGCTGAACGATACCCACCATCTATCGGTCCAGCGCGAAAACGATCTTCTGTTGGAAGAGCACGGGCACCGGGTCGCCTTTGTACCGGCCGGGCTTCCATTTCGGCATGAGCTTGATCGTGCGCAAGGCCTCGGCATCGAGCTCTTTGGAAACGCTATGTGCGATCCGTGCCCGCGTCACCGTGCCGTCCGAATCCACGATGAATTCAACCCAAACGGTTCCCTCCTCACCGATGGCCTCGCTCTTTTCCGGGTACTCTATCGTGCGCTCGTAATAGCGGTCCAATCCTGCTGCGCCGCCAGGGAACTCTGGTAGCGGATCCACTTCCCAGCTTCCACGGATGTGCGGTCCTTCGCCTTCACCACCAACGGTGCTCGTAGGACCAACAGGACCGATCGGGCCAACCGGGCCGATAGGGTTCGGGTTGCCCGGGCCGATCGGTAACGGGTCGGGCGCTTTGGTAACCGTTGCGCTATCCCAAGCGGGTGGGTCAGGGGTCTTGCCAACTTCAACAATGGCCAACTCTTGCGGGTTGAAGGATGCCTTTTCAGGGTTGGCGGCAGGCTCATCGTGCGTTGGCACAAGGGGCTCAGGATCGTCGGGGAGGAGATCGGTCAGTACCACATCCAGAACGTTGCCCGGATTGGGCGGGATGGGGGACGGAATGCCCGAGCTGCCCAGCAGCCCCGTCAAGGTGAAGACTGCCCCCAGAAAGGCCGTAGCCGCAACAAAGGCTAGGATCATCACCCGATGATGCTCTTGCCGGATCTTGTAAGCACCATAGGCGCGGTTGCGATCGGCAAAAACCACGTCGTTGCGGGTGGAACTCAGTACGTTGCTCCAGCCCATATCGGCGAAAAGCAGGCTGAACAGCAGGATGACGAGGAAGAGGATGAGCGCAGTGGTCATGGGGTCCGGGTTTGGACTTCACAACGCCACGCCAATGGCTTGCAACATGTTGCCAGCCACCAAAAACAGGAACGGTTCTACAGGTCAGAGCACCGGTAAGGTGTGGCCCCGGTTCAGAGGGTCAGGCCGAGGGAAAGAAGGGCGACACCGAGGATAAGGGAAAGCCGAAGGGCCAGGTTGATGAGGCGGTTGCGGCCGGTATGGTCCAGAAGGGTAGCTGAAGAGCGCATGTCCAGGTCTTGGAGTCTGCACCCAAGACGGCGCCCTCGGGGAAGGGTTGCGTCATGAAGTCGAACCCCAGCGTTGCGACGAACAAGTGGCGCTACCGAACAGCGAACCGGAAGGCATATTGACCCTTCGAAGTTGAAACGTTCGCCAAGTACAGTCCTTTGGAGAACTGGTGCAGAGAAAGGAGCACATCGCCCCCCTGCACGTGCTTGGCAGTTGCCGGTATCGACTTCCCGGAGACATCATAGAGCAGCACTGACCGGATACTGCCATCGCCACGTACTTGCAACACACCAGCAGCTTCGTCCATGGTCCACAGGATGCCATCGTTCCGGGCTTCGGTCAGGCCTTGCGCCAGGGATAGGTCAAGATCGTCGAAGCGGCCACCGCTGGGACTTATCGGTCCGCCGATGATACCCGACGTGAGCACCACGACCGCTGTATCGCCGGATCCCAGTTCCAGGGTATCGGTGATGGTCACGAACGTCCACATGGAATCCATGCCGCCCACTTGCTCCTCCAAGGTGAAGGTGCCATTGTTCAATGTTCCGAAGCCCAGATAGGCTCCCAGACAGAAGTTGTTGGCGTCGTCAACGCAACGGACCCAACCCGAGAGTGTGCGTAGCTCCCCATCCTGCGCGCCTTGAACACGTTGGAACAAGAAGCTTGGAAAGCAGCCCTGTGTTTGGCCCGGTTCCTTGGCCGCACACCAGTCGCCACCATTGGTGGGCGCATCCGGCAATGCCTGTGGCGGAGCACAGGTCCATTCCCATCCGGTGAAGTTGTAGCCGTTGGCATCCTCGAAACTGCCGTTCGTGAGTTGGGCGGTGGCTTGCGTGGCAAACAACAGGAGCAGGATTGAATTGAGTGTTTTCATGATATGGATGAAGCACGACCTCCGAACACCGGAGACTGTGATCATCCACAAGACACAATAGCCCATGCGAACGCTGCTCACCTACGGTTCCAAGGTCTGGGCCTGTGGTGGTGGTCCTGGCCCTGTGTTCGCGCACTGCGCTGCTTCGACGGAACGGTTGCCAATGAGCATCTTCGTCGCCCGGAACCATGGAACACCTGCTCACCGTTGACGCGCTCATCAGCTTGCTCACACTGGCTTCGTTGGAGATCGTGCTCGGGATCGACAACGTCATCTTCGTCTCCATCATCCTGGGCCGCATTCCCCTGGAAAAACGGTTGCGGGCGCGCAGGCTATGGATGGTCCTGGGCATCCTCATGCGCAGTGGGCTGCTGATCGGCCTGGGCTGGTTGGTGAAGAACGGCGAAACGGAGCTGTTCAACCTTTTCGGCTACGGCTTCAACCTGCACAATTGCATCATGTTCTTCGGTGGGCTGTTCCTGCTGTACAAGGCCGTGAAGGAGATCCACGAAAAGCTGGAAAGCGGGGAGGAACATGCCAAGCCTGCCGCCGCCAACAAGAAGTTCGCGGCGTTGGTGCTGCAGATCGTGCTGGTGGACGCGGTCTTTTCGTTCGATAGCATCGTAACCGCCATCGGCTTGGCCGATCATGTGGAAGTGATGATCGCGGCCGTGGTGATCGCCATGATCGTGATGTTCTTCTTCGCCAATGCCATCAGTTCGTTCATCGAGAAGCACCCGGCGTTGAAGATGCTGGCGCTGTCCTTCCTGGTGATGGTGGGCTTCATGCTGTTCTTCGAAGGGCTGGAGCCGTTGCACCACAGCGAGATCCCCAAGGGCTACGCATACGTGGCCATGGCCTTCAGCTTCGGGGTTGAACTCCTGAACATGCGGGCACGGAAGAAGGTGGTGAAGTTGAACAACTGATCGCTCCGCTCGCGACCAGGCATTCCTCACTCTGTATTCGCACCGCTGAATACGTACTGCACCAGGTTGCAGCCCATTTGCAGGGCCTTGGTCCGGATGGCCTCGCTGTCGCCGTGCACCTCGGGATCCTCCCAACCATCGCCCAGGTCGCATTCGAAGTCGTAGAAACACACCAGGCGCCCTTCCCAGAACAGGCCATAGCCGCGCGGAGGAATGCCGTCGTGTTCGTGGACCTTGGGCAGGCCATGATCGAAGTTGAAGCGCTGGTGGTAGACCGGATGCGCGAAGGGCAGTTCGATGAGTTCCAGTTCGGGGAACACGCGTTTCAGTTGTGGGCGGATGAACTTGTCCATGCCGTAGTTGTCGCTCACATGCAGGAAGCCACCACCGATGAGGTAGTTCCGCAGATTCTCCGCTTCCTGCTGGCTGAAGACCACATTGCCATGGCCGGTCATGTGCACGAAGGGATAGGTGAACAGGTCGGGGCTGCCCACTTCCACGGTGGCCACCCCCGCGCTGATGCCCATGCCCGCCTGCGCGTTGCAGAACTTCACCATGTTGGGCACGGAGGTGGGGTTCGCGTACCAATCGCCCCCACCATTGTATTTCAACACGGCCAACTGGTAGGTCGCCTGTCCGAGCAGCGCGGAGCAGAGGCCGGTGGATAGGATGAGGATCGGAAGCCGCATGGTGATCGATGGTAGGCCGCAAAGGTGGTGCGCCCGGTCCCATTCGATCGAGGCGCTAACGAACGTTCACGAATACGAAGGCCCTGTGCAGATGCACAGGGCCTTCGCGTACGGTAGGAGACCGCTTATTAGTGGGCCACTTGCAGGCGAACCGTGCGCTGGCCTTCGGCAGTGAGCAAGGTGCAAGCGTACAGTCCGTTGGGCAATTGTGCGGTTGAGATATCAATGAGCTGGAGACCGGGTGCAAGTTTGCCTTCATCCTGGCGAGCAACCACGCGGCCAGCCGCGTCGTGCAGGATCACCTGCACATCCGAAGCGTTCTGCAAGGAGAACGTGAGGCGCGCGGCGTCGGATGCTGGTGATGGGTAAACGGCAAGACCGTCGTTGGTCGTGGCCGTTTCATGAACCCCGACCGCCGGATCGAAATTCATGCGCACCATGGGAGTGGTGGTGACATAGAACCATGTAGCGGTCGGTGAATCGTAAATGAGCGAGGTCTGCGGTAGGCTCACGCCACTGGTGCCTGTCCACAGGTTATCGCTGCCGCCATAGTGACCCACGGTCACCAGGTAATCGCCGGCAACGAGTTCAACAGGCGGATCGAACACAAGGCTCTTGAACGTGTTGCCACCGGGGGCGTTCAGATCACCGGAGCCCACCTCACCGTCCTCGGTGATGGCGATCACGTTGCGGTCCACATCGTACAGGGTGCCGTACACCAGGATGCCCTCCGGGGTGTCGTCATCGATCGCAACGTCCACGGCGGTCAGCATGTCGCCATCGTTCACCATGTTGAACCAGTTGCCCAGTTCGTAGGCTTCGCCGCCGTTGTCATCACGTCCCGTCAGCGAGCCCCGATCGCGTGCGAAGCTGTACTGGCTCACTGCGAAGGAGAGAGTGTCGACGTTATCGCCCGGCACTTGATCGGTGCTGTCGGATGCCACAACGAAGGCCACGGTGTGGTCGTCCGCGGCTGTGCCCGGTGTCCACGCGGCCACATACAGGCTATCGCGATCGCCACTGGCGATGGTGACACCCGCGCTGGAGGCGGTGTACTCCACGTTGCCACCGCCGTCGGTCACGGTAACGGTGAGCGCAGTGTTGTTCTCGTCCTGCGCACCTTCATTGGAAACATGGCCTTTGAAGGTGAGAGGGCGCACCTGGCTGGCAGGATACACACTGAACTGCAGGTCGCCGAAATCGACAGCTGTGTCGAAGAACCATTCGTCGTACATCGATTCGTTGAGGCGCAGATCGTGTTGCTGGGCATCAATGATCGCGATGTCATCGATCATCCAGAAATACACGCGGGCGCTCCAGCCGATCTTCACGTAAACCGTCGCCTGATCACCAGCGACCGCACTGATGTTGATGCTCACGGGCATGTTGTTGGCGCTGGCCGTGTTGGCCTGCACGGTGCCTTTCACGTCCCACGTGGTCCAGTTCGTGCCATCGTTGCTCACCATCACGTCAAGCGTGGGGGCATTGTTGTACCGGAAATACTGGGTGAATTCGAGTTTCACATCGGGGTGACCGGTAAGGTCGATGGCCGAAGTCATCACGTAGGTTGAGAGGTATTGGTACGTAGTGCCGGAAGGTTGGCCGTAGTTCGCGTCGTTCGCCGAATCGGGATCATTGATCAGGAACCCGTTGGAGGAGGTGGTGCTGACAATGCTATCGCCGATACCTGCGTAAAACCCCGCGCTACCATGGAAGGAATAACGCCAAGGGCAAATGCCACTGGCGTCCTGCAAGGTCCATCCCGCAGGGAAGCCGGCACCGAAATCCTCCTGCCAGATCACGGCGCGATCACTGGGGTCGTGCAGGATCGCGGAATGCGATCCACGCGCTTGTGGAGCATCCGGCAGGGGCTGTTGGGTTTGTGCGGCGACGGTCAATGCAAGCATGCACGGACCGGTGGAAAGAAGCGTACGGAGGTTCATATGCGTTTGGTTGAACGGCCAAAGTAGAAGCGGCGGGCTTTGCCCGCGATGGACGCCCCGAACCCTGGGTGACGAGTGGTTCGCGGAGGGAGGACTCCGATCAGGCTACCTGGGCCAGATTCAACGTGGCGCAGGCCATGATCGCCGCGGTTTCGGTGCGTAGGCGCGCGTTCCCCAAGCTTATCGGGGCGACCCCGCTTTTGCTCATGGAGAGCGCCTCAGCAGGGGTGAAGTCACCTTCCGGCCCGATCAGCAGAACGACGTCGAGCACTTTGCTGTAGGCCCTGATCAAGGGTTGGTGCTTCCCTTCACACCAGCCGAAAAACCGCTGCGCCGGAAGATCCAGTTTCAAAAGCTGGTCAAGCGTGGCGGGGTCATCCATCCGCGGCATCCAGGCGCGTTGGCTCTGCTTCATGGCGCTCACCACGATCTTCTGCAGGCGGTCGGTGCGCACGTGCGTTCGTTCCGTGCGTGCGGTGATCAAGGGCGTGATGCGATCAACGCCGATCTCCGTGCACTTCTCCAGCATCCATTCGAAACGATCGATCTGCTTGGTCGGTGCAACGGCCAGGTGGATCCGCGCTGACCGTTCCAACTGGTGCACCACGCGCTCAGCGATCACCACGCTTGCGGCATGCTTGCCTTGGATCCACAAGTGGCCCGTAGCCGTGGTGCCCTTGCCATCCACCAAGGTTATCGCCTCGCCATCCTTCAAACGGAGTACCCGCACGGCATGAGCGGCTTCCTCTTCCGGGAGTTCGGCTTCGGCACCGGACAGGTCGGGCAAATGGAAGGTGTGCATCAAAGCTGCGTTGCGAACGTCTTTGGCGAACGAAGGGCGAAGGTGCGGCGTTCAGCGTTCCACAGCACGATCACTGAAGCGACGAACAATACCAGGAAGGCCCGTGTGCAAATGGGAGCCGGCACATCGTACAGGTAGTTCGGCCATTGCATCCACGAATGGAATTTGCCGACGGTGGGCAGGATGATGGCCGTAAGCGGGTGGTGCTCGCGATCGGGACAGGAGAACCAGATGGTGCTCTTCGCTGCGAATGCGCAAAGCAACCCGAACAGGGCCGTGGGCCAGAAGACCCATGGGGCCCAGCGCATGTTCAGCAAGGCGGGAAAAGCGCGGTATGCGAGCAATACGGCCACCGCCGTCAAATGACGGGGTCCGTATGTCCAGCCACCCCACCACATGCCGTGCGCGCAGATGAGCAGGAAGGAAAGTACCGCCGGCGCGAGCAAGGGGTCCTTCCATAAGCGTTGAAGGCCCGACATGATGAGCAAGGCGCCCAGCGCAGGCAGCAACACAGGCATGTAGAAGAAGATGCCTCGGAAGTCACTTAAGGTGAGACCCCAGATGGCGGCCGGGTCGATGAGCCCGAAGCCATAGGTCTCCTTCCTGAACCCGAAGCCCGAAGTGTGATCGTAACCGATGGACAACGGGTTGCCAGTGGTAGCTGCATTGTATGCCATGAACGCGATCACGGCCGGTACCGCACCGAAGGAGATGCGAAGGAGGTTGCGCCATTGCTTGCGGAATGCCATGAGCGCCGCCCAGAACAGCGGGAACAGCACCAGCGGGTAATCGCAAAGCACAGCTGCCGCAGCCAGCATTCCGAAGAGCGCATGATCGCCACGTTCCAACAGGATGAAGGCCCCTAGGAGCAATGCCGCGCCGGGCAAATGCCCGAACCAACTGCCACTGAAAACGAAGAGGAACGAGCCGAAAAGCGGAAGCATGGACAGTAGCACCGGTGAGAGGAAGCGCGGTGCTGCGCTCCGGTGCAACCGCCGCCAGAGCAAGGTGACGATGATGGCGAACGGCAGGCTACCGCACAAAAAGCCGCCCAAACGCAACAGCGGGAGGTTCAACGTTCCATCCGCTCCTGGATCGACCAAGCCCATGCGATCGGCGGCCCACCAGAACGGCAACACCACGAAGGCTGGCAGTGGGGCCTTGTCCGAGAAATAGTGGCCAGCAATGAACGCCTTATCGCGGGTGAGCGCTTGGTACTTGTCGATGCACAGCGTGCCGTCCTCCGTGATCGTCGCCACCATGGCCGCGCGGCTAACGATGTTGTCGTTCATGCCCTCGAACAAGTGCCAGCTGCACAGAAAGAGGTTGACCAGAAAGATGAGCGCAGTGCGCTTTCGGGAAGGCTGAGAACCCGGTTGCCCGTTGGTGTTGGCCGTCGGCAGTCCGTGTTTCATCGCCTCTGCGGGTTGCGGCCGACCGCAACTGTCGAGTGTCTACTTACCCTTCCGGAAGTCGAGCTTGTAGAAATGGAAGTCGGGACTGTTCAATTCCACCTTGAACCCGCTCACTTTGTGGTTGCCGTCGAACTGGAAGGTGATGTAGCCCGGCTCCAGGAAGGGATCGGCATGGTTCCATTGGAACGTGTCGAAGTGCCAATGATCCAACGCTCCGGTAAAGAGCTCCGGCGCAGGCAGGAATGAGAGCGTGAGCTTTCCGTCCTTCTGGACCACGGTCGCATCGCCATAGATCTTGTCGCTGTACGTTCCAGCGAAGTCGATGAGCGGGAGGGAAGGTTTGGTCTTCAGCACGTGGGCAGCAACGCGATCGGCGCGGCGCTTGGCCTCGCGCTCGTCGCGCTTCTTCAAGCGTGGCAGCATGTCGGCCACGGGATCGGCTTTGCCATCGCCGAGGTAGAGGTCCAGGATCTCGTTGGTCACAGCGAACACACTATAGCTCTCGCCGTTGCCCAAGGCGATCACCGCCAGGTCCTTATCCGGCACAACAGCGTGGTTGAGGATGAAGCCCGGCATGCCACCGCTGTGGGTGATCACTGTTTCGCCATGGTTCTCTTCCACGAACCAGCCCAATGCCGCACCATCGCGGCGCCCGCCCATGGTCAGGTGGATCGCGGTGAGCGTGCCGAAGGTCTCTTCACTGATGAAGGGTTTGTCAGCGACCTTGCCTTCGTTCATCCACATCGCGTCCCACTTGGCGAGATCCACCACCGTGCTCAGCACACCGCAAGCACCATCGGCGCCCTTCAGGGCTTGGTAAGGCATGCTCTTCTGCGGCGCAGAGGGATCCTGTCCTTTGCGCACGTGTGGCAGCGCCACATCGCTCATGGTACTAAGATCGGCGGTCTCCACGCGGCTGCGGTCCATGCCCAACGGCTTGAAGATGCGCGTGGTGATGAACTGGTCCCAGGTCATTCCGCTTGCTGCTTCCACCACTTGGGCGGCAGCGATCAACATCAGGTTGCTGTAGCCGAACTCATTGCGGAATTCATACGTGAACGGCTCCCGGCCGTGGCGATCCAATATCTCGCGCGGCGTGTACCCCGTACCGTACCAGAGCAGGTCGCCGTCGAAGGTGATCCAGCCACTGCGGTGGCAGAGCAGGTCGCTGATCATCATGTGCTCCGTCACGTACGGATCGGGCGTCTTGAACCACGGCAAGTGTTTGCGCACCGGATCATCGAAGCTCAACTTGCCTTCATCCACCAGCAACCCGATGGCACAAGCGGTGAACGCCTTGCTGATGCTTGCGCAGTAGAACACGGAGTTGGCCGTTACCGGCTCCGGCTTGGCCAGGTCGAGCTTGCCATAGCCGTGGCTCCAGACCAGGTTGCCGTCCTTCACGATGCCCACGGCCAGACCCGGTTGGTCAAGAGCCTTCACGGCGCGGGCGATATAGGCATCGAGGGAATCGAGATCGGGTTGTTGCTGGGCGTGCGTTGCGGGAAGAAGGAGCAGGCCCGAAGCCAGCAGGAGGGTTGATTGCATGGTCATTGGGCGAAGTTGCATGATCGTTCCAGTCCGGGGTGCATGCCGCACGGGACGAACAGCGTGTGAACCTACATTCGGTCCAGCACCTGCCACCTGACCATCGACCGGCGGCATGCAGCACATGAGAACACAGCTTGCCCTCGCGATCTGCTCCCTGGCCTTGAGCAGTTCGGTCTTGTGCGCCCAAGAGGCAGCGCGCATCTGGAACATCAAAGCCGTGATGCCGACCGGCGTTACGCTCGATGTGAAAGCCTTTGACAAGTCAGGGGTCCGGTACGACGTGAAAGCGCTTGAGAACGGCGATACGCACGTGATGGATGTGAAGGCGATAAACGGAACGGCGCAGTTGCCGATCAAAGTGATCGTGAGCGATGATGCCTTCCTCCCGGTGAAGGCGATCGCACCGGATGGTGAACTGCTCGATGTGAAGGCGCTCGACGCTGACGGCAACCGTCTGGACGTGAAAGCCGTGTCGCAGGCCGGCAGCCTGTTCCACATCAAAGCCATCGGCCCGGACCGCGTGCTCTATGGCGTGAAGGCCATCAGCCCCACCGGTGTCATGCGGGATATCAAGGGCATCAAGGCAAGCACCGAGGTTTTGGAAGCCATCGTGAACGGGGTGCAGGTGGCGGCACATGTGAAGGCATTGCCGCACGCCACCGATAGCGATGGTGATCCGATCTGGAACGTGAAGTGCGTGCAGCCTGACGGCCATATCCTCGGCATCAAGGCCGTTGACAGGTCAGGCGCCCTGCACGATGTGAAAGCCTTCCTGTCCAACGGCAATGCAACGGTGCTCGATATCAAGGCGCTCGTCGGTAACGACAAGGTTTCCGTGAAGATCCTTGTGAGCACCGACACGTATTCACCCGTGAAGGCCATCGGGGCGGATGGGACCGTCTACGAGATCAAGGCGATAACGGCCGACGGCAGCAAGCTGGATGTGAAAGGTGTGAGCCGCAGCGGCAACGTTTACAACATCAAGGCCATCGCGGCCAACGGCGATCTCATGGCCGTGAAGGCCATCTCGCCGCACGGTCTCTTCTATGATGTGAAGGGCATGAAGTTCAATGCCGACGACAAGGAGATGGACTTGAACGGCGTGGCGGTGCGTGCGCACGTGAAAGCCCTCCCTCAAGTGGAGTAGGGGTTAGTCCGACCCCATGCTCATCTCCACTTCCTTCTCTTCCTTCTTGGCGCCCTTCAATTCAGTGGAAGCATCGATACCGCTCAGCACTTCCAGGTTGATACCATCGCTGAGCCCTGTCTTGATGTAGGTCTTCTTCCACGCGTCGTCGCCTTTTCCATCGGGGTTCTTCACGTGCACGAAGGCACTATCGCCCTTGGTGTTGAACGTGACGATGCTTTCCGGCACGGTGAGCACGCTGTCCTTTCGGTCCAGCACGATGTCGGCGTTGGCACTGTATCCGCTACGCAGACTTTCGCCCTCCTTCAGTTTCACCGCAGCGCGGATCTCGAACTGGATGGCACCGTTATCCTCCACGCCCTTCGGCGCGATGTACTCCAGTTCAGCATCCCATTTCGCGTTCTCGATGGCGCCCACGGTCAGCACCACTGGCATCTTCAGTTTCACCTTGCCCACTTCGCTCTCATCCACTTTTCCCTGGAAAATGAGATCGTCCATATCGGCGATGCTCGCTACGGTGGTACCCTCGTTGAAGTTGTTGCGCTCGATCACGCTATTGCCTTCTTTCACCGGCACATCGAGGATCATACCGTCGATCGTGCTGCGCACCACCGTGTTGCCGGCGCTCTTGTTGCTGATACCGTCGCGCACCACCTTCAATGCTTCCTCTGCGGCATCCAGTTCCTGCTTCGCGTTCTTTAACGCGATATCGTAACCCTGCATCTCAGCCGTGCTGATCACCCCTTTATCGGCGAGCGGCTTGTTGCGATCGTAGTTCAACTGGGCGTTCTGCACGCCGATACCCGCGCCGTTCACGCGCTGTTCCGCGCTGCTCAATTGCATCATGTCCGGCACGATCTGGATCTTGGCCAGGGGGTCGCCCTTCTTCACGTGATCACCGGCTTCCACGTATAACTCTCGGATGATGCCGCTCACCACAGGCTTGATCAGGATCTCCTTGCGCGGTACGATGCTGCCATTGGCCACGGTTTTCTTCACCACGTTGTTCTTCTTGGCCTTCTCCATGGTGAACTCATCGGGTTTGCTGGCGCTCTTCTGGTAGAGGAACACCATGGTCCAGATGAACAGGACGCCCAGGCCGATGAGAAGGAGATACTTGAGGATACGTTTCATGGTTTTCGCTGTTGGGGCGCGGGATCTCGCACCCTTACTATTTTACTCTGCTCTTAATGCGTCCACCGCTTTTATGGCAAGCGCACGGCGCGCAGGCAACAGCCCCGCGACAAGTCCGCTGATGATGAGCACGACGAAGGCCACGATGGCCACGCTGATGTCCACGCCGGGGTTTTTGAGGAAGTCGCTGCCCTCGCCGATGGCAGCGCGTACGGCTTCCAGCACGCCCACACCCGCCAACAATCCGAAGTAACCGGCAATGAGGATGAGCGTGAGCGCCTCATGGACGATCTGTCCGGTTATGTTGCGCGGCGTTGCGCCGATACTGCGGCGGATGCCGATCTCCTTCGTGCGCTCCTTGATGCTTACCAGCATGATGTTGCCGATGCCGATGGCGCCGGCGATCAGGGAGAAGATCCCGACGATCCAACTGATGGCCGAGATGGCGATGAACAGCATCGACATCTGCGAGTAGATCTGCTGCAGGTTGAAACTGCCGAACGCACTTTCGTCCGTGGGATCCGCCTTGTGCTTGCGGGCCATCAGGGCTTTGACATCTTTCTCCACGCGTGATACCTCCACGCCGGGTTCGGCGATGATGCTGAACCAATGCACTTGGTTAAGGCTGTTGAACGCTTTCTGGAACGTGGTGAAAGGCACGTAGATCTTGGCCTCGGCATTATCGCCCATATGGGCGCTGCTCTTTTTCCGTGTGACGCCCACCA
Source organism: Flavobacteriales bacterium (assembly GCA_049289815.1). Classification (GTDB taxonomy): domain Bacteria; phylum Bacteroidota; class Bacteroidia; order Flavobacteriales_F; family PHOS-HE28; genus PHOS-HE28. The sequence goes on along the minus strand of JBATMK010000070.1, from coordinate 6,584 downwards.
CCATGAAGTACACACCGTTGATCCGGATGTATTTCCCCATTGGGTCCTCCTTCTCGAACAGGAGATCCACGGCCTGTTTCCCGATCACGCACACCTTCCGTTCATCGTTCAGGTCCTGCTGGTTGAGGAACCTTCCTTGCACCACACTGACGGCTTCCACTTTGATCACATCCGGTTCGGCACCGTAGATGGAGAAGGCGGCCGTCTTGTTCTTGTAGTTGACATTGTTGCCGCCCTGCCAGCCACCCAGTTGTAATTGCGGGGAGCAGACTTCGACACCTGGCACGCGATCGCGGATCAGTTGGATATCCTCGTTGTCGAAGGTGAAGCGCCGCCCGCGTTGGAAGCCCTCGTATGGCTTGGTCGTGGGCATGGTCCAGATGAACGTGCAATTCGTCGCGAAGCCGTCGAAACCGCCGAGCACGGCGTTCTTCAACCCGTTGCCCATGCCCAGCATCACCACCAGCATGAAGATGCCCCAGGCCACGCCGAGCATGGTGAGGAAGCTGCGCAGCTTGTTGCGCCGCAGCGTCATGAGTACCTCGTTCCAGCGTTCTCTGTCGAACATGGCTATTCGTCCCTGAGGGCTTCAATGGGTCGTATGGCAGCGGCTCTACGGGCGGGGAAGTATCCGGCGAGCGCACCTGCGACGAGCATGGCGAAAAGGGCCCACAAGGCCACGCCGAGATCGATCGTTGGGTTGCGGAACATGGCGCTGCCGGGGATCACGCTGGCCAGACCTTCCAGCAGGAACACCCCCAAAGCCAGGCCCAGGTATCCGAAGATTGCGGTGACGAATATGGCTTCGAGCAGGATCTGCCCGATCACGTTGGCCGGGGTGGCGCCCAAGGCTTTGCGGATCCCGATCTCCCGCGTGCGATCCTTCACCACGATCAGCATGATATTGCCGATGCCCACGATACCCGCCACCAAGCTGCCGATGCCGATGAACCAGATGAAGGCGGAAATGCCGCCGAAGACACCATTGAAGGTGGAGACATTCTCCACGTTGTTATCCAGCCATAGGGCGCGCTCGTCGGTCGGGTCGAAGTTGTGCAGGCGTGCCAGCGTATGCCGGGCGCGTTGCTCGGCCATCTCCGCTCCGGGTAGCGTTGCATCGGAAAAGCTGAACATGATCTGGTCCACGTCGCGCTGCGCGTTGAAGACGCGCTGCGCCGCACTGAGCGGGATGAAGACGGGGCTTCGTTGCATCATGCCGCCTTCGCCCTCGTTCTCGAAACGGTAGAGCCCCACGACCTGGAAGGGGATGCCGTTCACGTTCACCCATTTATCCATCGGGTCTTCGTCCTTGAAGAGTTCCTTGCGGGCATCCTCGGCAATGGTGATCACCTTCCGAACCTGCTCCTCGTCCACTTCGTTGATGAAGCGCCCGCGTTCGATCACCTGTTTTTGCAACTGCTGCTGCTCGCTTACAACGCCATTGATGTTGTAGCTGCCGAAGTTGTTGCCGTATTGCAACTGGCTGTTGCCGCGCCACACCCTGTAGCTGCCGCTGATGTTCTGCAACCCGGGTACGCTGTTGCGCAGCGCTTCCACGTCCTCCTCGTTCAATCGGATCTCCCGATTGGCCGGCAGCCCGTTCCAGACCTTGCTCGTTTCATTGCCCCAAATGCTGATGCTGTTCTCGGCCGTGTTGCGGAAGTTGTAGGCGAAGCCATTGCGCAGACCTGCGCCCAGGCCGAGCAGAAGAACGAGCATGAAGATCCCCCAGAACACGGCAAAGCCCGTGAGCACCGTGCGCAGCTTGTTCTTGCCGATGCTCTGGAAGATCTCTCCCCATTTCTCCTTATCGAACATCGGCGAGGAGTGTTGCTGGATCCAGGTGGGCGTTCTCGATCAGGCCGTCCTTCAGGTAGATGACACGCTGGCTGGCGGCAGCCACCGAGCGTTCGTGCGTTACGATCACAACGGTCATCCCCAGATCGCGGTTCACCCTCTTGAGCAGTTCCACCACCTCCTGACTCGTCTGGCTGTCCAGCGCGCCGGTGGGTTCATCCGCGAGGATGATCTTGGGGCTGCTCACCAATGCCCGCGCAATGGCAACGCGTTGCTTTTGTCCACCGCTCAATTCATTGGGCATGTGGTGGGCCCATTCCTTGATGCCCACGTTCTCCAGCATGGCCATCGCCTTGTCGTTGCGCTTCTTTCTCGAAAGGCCTTGGTAGTAGAGCGGCAACGCAACGTTCTCCAAGGCGTTCTTGAAGCCGATCAGGTTGAAGCTCTGGAAAACGAAGCCGATGTACTTGCTGCGCAGGCCGGCGTTCTCCGTTTCGCTCTGGCCTTTGATCAGTACGTTATCCAATCGGTACTCACCCTTATCGTATTCGTCCAGGATACCGATGATGTTGAGCAGGGTGCTCTTCCCGGAACCGCTCTGCCCCATGATGCTCACCAGTTCGCCCTTTCCGATGTGCAGGTCGATGCCCTTCAGCACCTGCAGGATGTTGTTGCCGGTGTGGTAGGCCTTACGGATCCCTTTCAGTTCAAGCATTCGGCGATGTCACCCTGAGCTTGTCGAAGGGCGAGCGGCTCCGAAAGTACCGGACGCCCAGTGCTGAACCGTTGGGGTTACACGAGCGGTTGGGCGGCGGGGAGGAGCGGGGAGGGCACTTCAGACAAGGTCCCAGACGGATCGCCGCTTGGTATGAACCAAAGCGAGCAGTATCGTGAACAACGCATTCGCGAACGGCATGGCCGTGAGCAGCCCCAGCCACTTGTTCCAGCCAATGTCGCGGATCCGATGAACGCTGTTCCACACCAACGCACTGAAGAAGAGGAAGGTGCTCAAGCAGATGGCGAACGGGATCCCGCCATGCAGCCATGGACCCACCAGTGCGAAGGGGTTGATCCACCCAAGCGCAACCAGGGCTGGTGCTGTGGTGGGTTCCAGGGCCATGGTGGCGAGGTCAACGATGGACTTGCACAGTGCCAGCAGTGCGATGTTGCGCTGATACGTCAGCCGATCGGTTGAACCATCGCAGTGCAGTATTCGAGTGATCGTTTTCATGGTCATCATCTTTCGAACTGTCACCCCGGCATTGAGCATGATCGCGTTCCTACAGTTTGGGTGCGTTGATCACCGGGATGGGTGCAAGCTGTCCGTTCATCCGGCTCTTCTTACGGCCGCGGAAGAAGAGGTAGAGGTTCAGAAAGAGCATCACCCCGAGATAGATGGCGAAGCCGCCGATCTTCCGCGCCAACACTTCCACCACCTCCTGGTTGGTGTCAAGGGCATATCGGAAGCGTTGGACGAGCCCATCTTCGACAGAGCTGTAGTTCATCAGTTCCCCCTGGTCGATCTTCAGGATCAGCAACGCAAAGCCGATGTTGAGCAGATAGAAGCCGACCTCGAAGAGCTTGTTGGTCGCATCGGCGATATCGCTCTTGCCCTTGAAGATGTCGAGCATGAAGATGCGGCCGTTGGTGAAGAGCGTGCGTGCCACGTAGAAGGTGAGCAGCAAGGCCACTGGCAGGTAGATGAAGTAGGCGAGAACGATCTTGGTTTCCATGGTTGTCGGGCGACGTTCACGCCGCCTTGGTTTTTGGTTGATGGTCGTGTTGCTTGATCCGCGCCCAGAGAATGAGCACGGCGATGTTGAAGTAGTGCAGCCCGGCGAGGGTGAAGAGGATCAGCGCGATACGCTGGCTGAGGACGCCGAGCATCTGTGGTACGCCGGTGATCGGTTCCCATTGGCTCACCACCAATGCCACGTATCCGATGTTCACCGTGTAGCATCCGACCAGCAGCACATTGTTCACCGCATCGACGAAGTGCGCCTCGCTATTGAAGATCCTCATCATCCACACCCGGCCGTTGGCGTGGCACAGCTGCGCCACCCGCACCGCGATGAAGACCATCGCCGGGAAGAAGATCGCGTAGCTGAGGAGGTTGAGGTTCATCGCTGGTTCTACTTCTTCGTTGCCGTTACCATGCAGTAGCGGAACAGATCATGTTGCGTTCCGAGCAGGATGCCAAGACCGCAGCTGCGCAGGTGGGCGTTTTCCAATTTGGTCATCCGTTCTCCGCTCAGGAACTGCTTCACCACGGCGTAAGCGAGCAGTGGGAGGCCGTGCAATGCGCAGGGTCCCATTTTCCAGCTCAGGTCTTCGACCCGCACATCGGTGAAGCCGTTCGCCTCGAGGGCTTGGGTGAAGTCCTTCAATAACGGAAAGCAGGGAACGGCCCAACCCTTGGCGACGGTGTCCACCACACGCTTGCGCAAACCGCGTGATTCCTGCACCAGGAATCCATCCATCACGGCTATGCGGGCAGCAGGCTTCAGCACGCGCGCGGCTTCGGCGAGCGCATCGGCTTTACCGTAGCCCGTACCGTAGCAGAAACTCTCCATGGCATAGGCACCATCCAGGCTCGCGCTCGCCAGACCTGTTTGCCGGAAGTCGCACAGCTTCATCGTCACCTTGTCGTGGGTACCATCGAGCAGTGCTGCGATCGCACCTTCCTGCGCTTGTTCTTCCACCACGGTCAGCGCGTCCACGCGGCTGCCGTACATGTCGGCCACCAACCGTGCGGCTGCGCCATAGCCGCAACCGAGATCGGCGAGGTGCTTGTCCGCGGTCGGTTGCAGTTCGCGTGCAACGTGGTGCACCAAGGCTTCCAGCATGGGTTTGCGCCGGAAGGGGTTCATGGGCCATTGCCACAGGCCGAAGTGCAAGTGCCCTTCGGGGCTCCAGAGCTTGTACAACTCGGCGCTCGCGTGGAAGTGTGCGGTGACCTTGGGGTCGAATACCGCGTTCCGGGTGGCTTTGCGGAGGGTGGGGGCGGTGGTGGTCATCTTGCTTTGAGTTGAAGTTTCAGGAAACAATGAAACATAGTGCGCAAAAAAAGGGGGCATCATTTGAGGAGGGTGGAAGCGGCTTTCACGAACCACTGGACATCACGGCGCGTGCTGTGGTCGAGCAGGGTGTCCAGACGGGTGGTCAGCTCATGCAGGTCATGGGTCATTTTGCGGAAGGTCTTGGCTTCGGGTGTGGCGCCGGGCACATCCTCCAGTTCATCGAGCAGGCGCACCAGGGGTTCCAACTCGCGCTTCTTTCGCTCGCGGGTGATGTGCGTAGCGACTTTCCACACGTCCTTCTCGGCATCGAAGAACTCGCGGCGCTCTCCGGTTTTCAGCACACGGCGCACCAGGCTCCAGTCGATGAGCGCGCGCAGGTTCATGTTGGCATTGCCCCGGCTGATGTTCAACTGATCCATCACGTCCTCGGTGCTCAGGGGCTCGTGGCTGATCAGGAGGAGCGCATGTACCTGGGCCATGCTCCGATTGATCCCCCAAGCGCTTCCGAAGGCGCCCCAGGCCTCAATGAACTTCTCACGGGCTTCCTTCAGGTCCATCGTTCTTTCTCTTGGATGGGTCAAACGTAGATCATAGACATGGAAGTTTCAATATGTACTGAAAGAAAGTTTTCCACCGGCCTGTATCACTGCGCCACGACCACACGGGCCAGTGGTGCCAAGCCTTCACCATCCCGCAGGATATAACTGCCGATGGCTGCGTTAGGCATGGAGATGTCCAGTTCATTATCGGACGTTCGGTGCACACGGATCGCAACTTGCTGACCTAGCGGGTCGAACATCAAAGGCGTCCCGGAGAATCCACACACGTGAAAGGCGCCTTGGCTGGGCTGTGGCCACACAACCACCCCCTCCGGGGCATGGCGGTAAACGGCGGCAACAGAGGAATAAGTGAACACACCGCCCACATCCAGTTGCTTCAACCTGTAATAGCTCTGGCCATCGAGGGGGGCTGTGTCGATGGATACGTAATCGGTGCGTGTTTGGCTGTTCCCTGCGCCGATCACGCTTCCAATGCGGTACCAGATCTCGCCGTCCGTGGACCGCTCAACCTCGAACCGGTCGTTGTCCGATTCAGAAGCCGTGCTCCATTCGGTGTGTACGGTCGCGTCCACATTGAACGCGTTGAAGTAGAGCAACTCCACAGGCAGAACCGAAACGCCGCATGCGATGCCGGCCGAACCGAAGAAGTCGAGCGTTACCGTAGCGTTCACGAAACTCCAATTGCTCAGGCAGATGATGTACTGGTCGCCAGCCGTAACAGCGAGCGGAGGGGCATAGTTGCCGGGGTCGCCACCGGGGGGCACGGGGTTCGCCAGGCCAGTGCCACCGATGGTGGTGGCGTTCCAAACACAGCGCACCGGTGGAAGTGTGTTGCCGGCGATGCCATTGCAGGTCGCAGCGCCGTTCAATGGCCACATCTCCCAGTCGTAGAAGCCCACTTGTTGACCACCAGCACCAAAGGCGAACTGCAACGAACCGGTGGTCGCAACGGTGAACATGATCCACGAACTGTTCAATTCCCCGGCGAGCAAGCAACCGAAGGGCGAAGTACCACCCCATGGACCGCCACTGAAGAACGAAGGGTTGCTGACCGATCCAGGTGCAGGTACTTCGTTCACGTTGCCGAAGCCGCTCGGAGTGATATCGAACTGATACGGGTCGCAAGCGCAACCGGCCGTAGCGCAATCGCCGCCCGGCGGCAAGGGGCCGCAACCACCTCCCGGTCCGGTGCCGGGCAGTGTGCCAC
>JBATMK010000069.1:0-9256 GCA_049289815.1 Flavobacteriales bacterium | reverse complement strand
CAGCTGAACGACGCGTATACATTTGGCGCCGCTCCATGAAGAAGAAGATGACGACCAAGAACGAGGAAACCGCAGAGCAGAAAGCAGAGCAACGCTGTTACTCGCAGTACGGCAAGAACGAGGGCCTCTCGTTCGACCCCCTCAAGGAACTCAACCTCCCCGCCAACTACGACGAAGTGCTTGAGCGCTTCAAGAAGTTGCAGGGTGAGCGCGCAATGGAGTCTCTGAACTAGGCTCCAACCGCCTCCGAACCTCCCTCCGCGGAAGGGATGGCCGAAGCCCCGACCTGTCGGGGCTTCGGCTTTGAATGCATCCCTTGCACCGTTCGCTGAAGGCCGAAATGGGAAGTTGAGGGGAAGATCGGATCGTTCGGCGCAACTTCGCCCTTGGCTTTGGCAGCCGGGCGCATGACCTTGAAGAAGAAATACCGACTGTTGGAGGTCACTGGCATTGAGTTGCAATACATGGTGGTGGACCGTGCGACGTTGGCTGTGCGCTCGTCTGACGAACTCCTCTTGAAGGATGCATCGGTGCCGACCGGCGATGTGGACCGCAGCCCCGAACCAGTGGGCCACGTTATCGAACTGAAGACGACCAAGCCCACCCGGAACATCCCGCGCTTCCGAAAGAAATTCCACTCCGAGGTGGTTTCGATCAATGCGGTATTGGAGAAGCAGGGATGCATGTTGATGCCTACCGGCATGCACCCTTTCATGGACCCCACCACGAGTGCCGCGATCCGTGGGAACGGTTTCAGCGCACAGAACGCGGTGTACGGTTCCATCTTCGATCTGCTCAGCCATGGTTGGAGCAACGTGCAGAGCATGCACCTCAATCTGCCGTTCGCCAACGATGATGAATTCGCCAAGCTTCACGCGGCTATCCGTGTCCTACTGCCGATCATCCCGGCGTTATCGGCCTCCTCTCCCATACTCGATGGCCGCATCGGCGGTGCACTGGACATGCGCATGCAGCATTACATGCGTGCCCATGAAAAACTTCCACAGATCATCGGCCAGACGATCCCCGAAGCGGTCTTCAACCAGGAGGATTACTACCGAGAGGTCTTCGCCCCGATGGCCCAAGCGCTGGCACCGTTCGACAAGGAGCAGGTGCTGGATCATTTCTCGGTCAACAGCCGTGGCGCGATCGCCCGGTTCGATCGCGGGTCCATCGAGATCCGGGTCATCGACATGCAGGAATGTCCCGGTGCGGACCTGGCCATCGCTGAATTGATCAGTGCCACGATCAAGGGTTTGTGCTCCGGGAAGTGGATGAGCAGCTACGTGCAACGCGCCTGGCATGAAAGCGACCTGCTGGCATTGCTCAAGGCCGTGATCGAAAAAGCAGGTGGTGCCGGCATCGGCAATGCGGAGTACCTGCGGATGTTCGGTATTGAAGCGGAGAAGGCAACGGCCAACGACATTTGGGAGAAGCTGTTCGATGAGGTGCGTAACGACCTGTCGCCAGCGTGCCAGGAGCACATTGCCTTGATCCTGGAGAAGGGCTGCTTGGGTGCACGCATCCTCAAACGCACCGGCAAAGCACCGGATCATGCCAAACTCGTTGAGGTCTACTCCGAATTGGCGAAATGCCTCGCCGAGGACAAGGCGTTCGTGTGATCCACACGGCAGCGCAAATGACGCTGTGATGGTCTCGGGGCGGACCTGCTCTGGAGGCTTCCATCTTTGCGCGCCCCCGACAAAGCCCGGATGAACGACATGAACGCCGATGACCGCTGGATGCGGCGATGCCTTCAGCTCGCCAGGAACGGCGCGGGCCATGTGGCACCCAATCCGATGGTGGGCTCGGTGTTGGTGCAGCGCGAGGGGATACTGGCGGAAGGATGGCACCGCTTGCATGGCGGCCCGCATGCCGAAGTGGAGTGCTTGCGTGCTTTTGGCGACGGGCCCATCCCCGATGATGCAACGCTATTTGTGAATCTTGAACCATGCGCACATCACGGCCTCACCCCGCCCTGCATCGACCTGGTGATCGCCCGTGAACTGAAGTCGCTCGTCATCGGTTGCGCTGACCCGAACCCATTGACAAGGGAAAAGAAAGGGATCGCGCGCGCGCGCGAAGCAGGCGTGCACCTGCGCGTGGATATACTACAAGATGAATGTCGTTGGCTCAACCGCCGCTTCATCACCAGCTTCGAAAAGCAACGGCCTTATGTCATCCTCAAATGGGCACAGAGCGCTGACGGCTTCCTCGATCAGCGACCGCGATCATCGCGCAGCGTGCAGCGCATCACCACGCCGACCACGGATGCGCTCGTGCATGCTTGGCGCGCTGAGGAGCAAGCCATACTCGTTGGCAGCCGCACAGCGCTCAACGACGATCCGATGCTGAACGTGCGTCATGTTGAAGGACGCTCGCCGCTGCGTGTGTTGATCGATCGCACCGGCCTCGCGCCGATGCGATCCCACTTGTTCGTCGATGGTGGACGAACGTTGCTCGTTACTGCAGCACCGCGCCAGGATGTTGAATGCGATCAGCTCATCATTGAACCCGGCGCTGATCCGATCGGTGCGTTGCTCGCCGAACTGCATCGTCGCGCTATCCGCAGCCTGCTGGTTGAGGGCGGCGCCGGACTGCTCGGCCATTTCATCCGAGGTGAGGTTTGGGATGAGGCGCGCGTGATAACCGGCACTGCGATGTTCGGCCATGGCACGATCGCTCCTGTGCTCGGAGGTGATCCGTTCCATCGCGTTACGAGCGGCGCTGATCGCATCGCGTTCCACCTGCGACAGCCAACGCCGGCGGCAACGTGGACGCAGTAAGCCCGGACATAATGCTGCGGGCGATCAACCGAAGTAGCGCGCAAGACGATCCTTCACTTCAACGGGCACGGTGCGCGGACGTCCACTCTGTGCATCGATGAAGACGAGCGTTGTCTCCGCTTCGGTGAGCAGCACGCCATCGGCATTGATGATCGCGTAGTGGAAAACGATGCGAACGTTGGGCTCGGTGCGCAGCTCCGTGCGCACGGTGATCTCGTCATCGTACCGGGCAGGTTTGTGATAAGTGATGCGCAGCTCGCGCACCGGTAACATCACTCCTTGTTCCTCCAGTTCGCGGTAGCTGATGCCCAAGCTCCTGAGCATCTCCACACGCGCAACCTCCAGGTATTCCGCATAGTTGCCGTAGTACACGTATCCCATGCGGTCCGTCTCCGCGTAGCGAACACGCAACTCCACTTCGTGCTTGTACATGCGTCCTCCCGATGAACTGGGGCGATGAAGATACCCGCACCGTTGCATGGCAAGCGGACTTCGGACTACCTTGTACCGATGTCCACCGATCGATCGCGATGCCCTTTCGCGCCATGTTCATGATCAATGCCGCGCAATGTTCCAAACCCGCCGTGCTGAACGGCGCGACAAGTCGTGACCATTCCGGCATGATCTCCTGCGTTCCGCGCCAGTCGCGGTTTGCGCGTGATCGGTGGATCGCGTTAACGCAATGCAAAATTTTCTTCTCCATCAAGTGGTCGCTTCGTTTGTTTTTCACTTTCCACCGCTCATATTTGCCTCCCCTGTCACTGCACAGCGCACACTACATCGATCACCGCGCATCCTCCCGTCATCCATGCCCTCAGCACACGCATCAACACCGACCATGAAGAAGGACCACGAGAAGATCTGGGACCGGTGCCTGGATGTGATCAAGGACAATGTCAGCGATCAGAGCTTCAAGACCTGGTTCGCCCCGGTGAAAGCACTGAAGCTCGCCGATCACGTCCTGACCATCCAGGTCCCCTCGCAGTTCTTCTACGAGTGGCTCGAGGAACACTACATCGGCCTGTTGAAGAAGATCATCCGCAAGGAACTCGGTCCGGAAGGACGCTTGGAGTATTCCATCATCATGGAGAACGCCGGGCACAATGCGCATCCGTATTCCGTGAAGGTGCCCACCAGCAATGCGCGCGATACGAAGAACGCCGCAGTGCCGCTGCCCGCTGACCTGTCCCAGAGCCCGATCAAGAATCCCTTCATCATTCCCGGATTGAAGAAGGTGATCATTGAGAGCAACCTGAACAAGAACTACAGCTTCGACAACTACATCGAGGGCGATTGCAATCGACTTGCCCGCAGCGCCGGCTACGCCGTTGCGAGCAAGCCCGGAGGTACTTCCTTCAATCCGTTGTTGTTGTACGGAGGTGTTGGTCTCGGCAAGACGCACCTGGCGAACGCCATCGGGATCGAGATCAAGAAGAACCACCCGGACAAAAGCGTGCTGTACCTGCCTGCGGAGAAATTCACCCAGCAGTTCATCGAGGCGGTGAAGAACAACACCGTGAACGACTTCAGCCAGTTCTACCAGATGGTGGATGTGTTGATCATCGATGATGTGCAGTTCCTCGCCGGCAAGGAGAAAACGCAGGATGTCTTCTTCCACATCTTCAACCACCTGCACCAAGGTGGACGTCAAGTGGTACTCACCAGCGATAAGGCTCCCGTGGAGATGGCCGGAATGGAACAGCGCCTGCTTTCCCGTTTCAAGTGGGGCCTGAGCGCCGATCTGCAAACACCTTCGCTCGAGACGCGCATCGCGATCCTGGACAAGAAGATGTATGCCGAGGGTATCGACCTCCCGAAGGAGGTGGTGGAATACCTGGCTTACAGCATCACCACCAACATCCGCGAACTCGAAGGCGCCATGATCAGCCTGATCGCCCAAAGCTCACTGAACAAGAAGGCAGTGACGCTGGACCTGGCGAAGCAGATGATCGACAAGTTCGTCAAGAACACGGCGCGCGAGGTGTCCATCGATTACATCCAGAAGGTGGTGTGCGATTACTTCGACCTACCGATCGAACTGTTGAAGAGCAAGACGCGCAAGCGCGAAGTGGTGCAGGCCCGGCAGATCGCCATGTACTTCGCCAAGAAGATGACCAAGAGCAGCCTTGCGAACATCGGCGCGCACTGTGGTGGGAAGGACCACGCCACCGTGCTCCACGCCTGCCGCACGGTGAACAACCTGCAGGAGACCGACAAGCAGTTCCGCGGTTACCTGGACGACCTGGAAAAAAAGCTCAGCATTCACTGACCCGAAGGGCTCCGACAAGTCGGGGCCCTTCTTCTTTGCGCACTTTCGCACCGGTCGATCGATGGACATGAAGATCCTGATGGTATGTCTCGGTAACATCTGCCGCAGCCCGATGGCGGAAGGCGTGCTCCGCCACCTTGCCCAACAACGCGGCATCCATATCGAAGTGGACAGCGCAGGTACCGCCGACTATCACGTAGGTGATGCACCGGACAAACGCGCACGAACGGCGACCCAGCGCAAGGGCATCAGCATTGAACACCTTCGCGGACGACAGGTTGAGATGGCGGATTTTGCGCGTTTCGATCTACTGCTGGCAATGGACAAGAGCAACCACAGCGACCTGCTGCAGTTGGCTCCCGATGATGCTTCCAAGGAGAAAGTGAAGCTGATGATGGCATTCGCGAACAAGACGTCCACAGGCGAAGTTCCCGATCCATACTACGGTCCGGACGAAGGCTTCGATGAGACCTTCGCACTATTGGAGAACGCTTGCAACGGACTGCTCGATGCCATTGCTTGAGACCGGATCCGGCATCCTCTATCTCCTGCCTGTATGGTTGGGTGATCATGGCGGCGTGGGCGACATGCCTGTTGTGAACATGGATGTCGTGCGGCGCGTGACGCTCTACTTCGCCGAACACGAAAAGACCGCGCGCCATATGTTGCGACGGTTGGTGCCGGACATCGACCTGCCGTCGTTGGAGATACAGCGGCTCGACAAGGATAGCGACGCAGCGACGGTGAGCGAATATGTGCGGATGATCCGTGCAGGCCGTGATGCTGCGATCGTGAGCGAGGCCGGCATGCCGGGCATTGCCGATCCCGGAGCAGAACTGGTCCGGGCAGCGCATCGGAGCGGTGTGCGGGTTGTTCCGCTTGTCGGCCCTTCATCGGTGCTGCTCGCGTTGGCCGCCAGCGGGCTCAATGGCCAGCGGTTCACTTTTCACGGATACTTGCCACGCGAACAGCCCGAGCGGCAGAAGTCATTGCGCGCCTTGGAGAATGAAGTGCAGCGCACCGGCGCGGCGCAGCTTTTCATTGAAACACCTTACCGCAACGAGGCCGTGTTGTCCGATTTGCTCCGGACCTGTTCAGGCGCAACGTTGCTGTGCATTGCCTGCGATATCACCCAGCCGGGCGAATTCATCCGCACGCTGCAGGTGGCCGAATGGAAAAAACAGGTACCCGCGCTGAAAGACCGACCGACGGTCTTCATACTGGGCAGTTGAGCATCAACGTTCGGTGGGCGCCGTGCACGGCATACTGGTGGCACCCGGCTTGGCCGCTGCACTCGTATTCCGGCGGCCGCGACAGTATGGGCTCTTGAACAAGGTGATCTTCAAGCGCACGTAAGCATCAACCGAGTAAACATTGGGCCGCGAGATCAGCGGCAGGATATTGTCCGTGCCAACGATGACACTGTTGAGGCGCAGCATCAGGCCCACGGTCGGCTTACGGTATTCGTGCAGCACGATGGGCAGGGCAGCTTCCAACCGCTTGGTCTCGTAGCGGGGAACAATGGCTACGGTGGCCACGCGGCGCAATCGTGTACCGTGCGTACCGGCCATGGGTTGCACCAGGTCGGCCGCAACAAAGAACCGTTCGGCGATGCGCCTGTCGTATTGGATGCTCACCGCAGTGGGCAGCCCGATCCGCAGATCATTGTTCGGACTGTATCCGGTGAAGTCGGCCGTGAACAAGCTATCGAGACCATCAGCCCCATCCACACTCATACCATCATAGTCCGGAATGCTGGCCGTAGCGGCGGGCATCCTCCCCCCGATGGCGTCGCTGAACTTCATACCGCCGATATCGATCATGCTGATACCGAGCCGCCACAGGTAGGGTGCTGGTGCACAACCGGTGCTTTCGCGATGCGGCACGTAACGATCCACTTCGTTCTCGGTGCGTTGGTACTCGAACCCGATGTCCACACCGAAACCCTTGCCCGCATTGGTACCCGGGGTAGCAAAGCCATACTGCGCTCGCGCATTGTACACTTCGATACGCGCAGTGTCAAGCACTTCATAGTCGAGCGCATCCACTTGCAATGCCGCACCGGCATGTGCCATTATGTACTTCGCCGTAAGGCCGCCACTGATGAGCGAATTGCCATGGGCGCTGAGGATCCGGGCGACGCTTCCACCGAACTCGGTCCATGCAGCGGCGCTCAGGCGGAAATCGGTTTCCGGGTAGCGGATCCCGTGCTGGGGCGAGTACACCAATCCTTCGCTCCCGAACACTGCCAATGAATTCGGCAAGCCCACAGCAGTGACCATGGCGCGCGTCCGCATGCTCAGGCCGATCGCGGTGCGCCCCAGTGACAAGGTGAACGCCGGGCCCTTGAACTCGGCACCGGCGAAGAGGCGTTTGTCCCGCGGTGATCGGTCCGTTCCGATCACCAGTTCGCCGTTGGTGCCGGCCACGCCGTTGCGGATCTCACCGACCAGAGAGTGCTGTTTGCCCAGGTATACATAGTTATTCCAAGCGAAGAGGTTGGCGCCGACCAGGTTGATGTCCAGCCACGGCCATTGGGTGGCCATGCGCGCAGGATTGAGCGGAACGGCATCGGTGCCAGCCCAGTTGCTGTTGGCAATGCCGAGCTGCTCTTGCGCCTGCGCTGTGAGCACGAACGCGACCAGCGGAAGGAGGATCGTTCTTGACATGTGCTTCACCCCGGGTCGTCAGGGGCGCCGTTCTTACGAACGCAGGCAAGCAGGGTTCCTATTGTACCTGACCGGTCGCGGGACCGACCGAAACCACCTCAACCGCATAGCGCACAGGGGTCCAAGGCGGCACGATACCACTGGATGAACCTTCCGATCCGAAGGCCATGCCGGAGGGTATGACGAACAACCCCTTCCCTCCGGCATGCAACAGGTGAACAGCGGTCTCCACGCCTTTGATCACTTGTTCGGGATCACCCAACACGAAGGTCATAGGCTGTTGCGCACTGCCTTCATCGAACACGCGACCATCGAGGAAGGAACCCGTGAGCTTCACGGTGACCAACTGGCCGGTCCGGATGGTGGCGGTGTCGAAGCCTTGATCGACAATGGAGTAAAGCAGGTCGCTGGTCCCCCATCGCGCCCAACGCGTGCTGTCGGCATACCTGGCAAGCAGCAGGCGCTCCGTGCTGTCCGTGCCCGGGCGATGCAGCCGTGCACGGAGTGTTTGCTGTATCTCCTGCTCTTCCATGATGCCCAGCAGGTTCAGTTCCACGCGGAGCATCGCTGAATCGGCCGGCGCGGCCACCATTGTTCCGATCCACTGCGTCCAAGGGAACTGCCGCGCGCTCACCATCACGCTCACACTATCGCCTTCGTTCATCCGGATCAGCACCGCGGCATCGAACGCGCGGGCGCGGTCCACCTCGAAGTAGCGTTCACTGCTGAACAAAGAACCCGGTGGCTGGCCGTTCACCGCGATGCGCATCCTCATAAGGGCGCTATCCCCTGTCATTGGTGCCGCGGTGCCCTCGCCAAGAACATGCAGCCTGAACCAGATGCCGTCCTTCGCTTCCTTGAAGCCGGGGTAAGGGCCGCGATCACAGGCCATCAGCGCCAAGGCCGAAAGCAAGGCGAGTGCGATCCTCATGGTGCAACGTCACTGATCCTCGCCAAGCCGATGTGGTACACGACCGTGCTGCGCATGGGCACCTTGGCCATATCGCCGATCAACCCGAACGCGCGGTGGCTGGGTACGATGAGGATGGCGCTGTCACCGACGCCCATGAGCTGGATGGCTTCGTGCAACCCGCTCTCCACGTCGTCGTGCTCCACGCGAAAGGATTCCGGCTCGCCCGGCTTGCTGCTGTAGCATTCGGTACCGTTGAGCAGTTCCATCCTGTAGTTGACCGCCACCAGCTGATCGGGCCGTGCCGTCGGGCCTTCGGCATCGCGCACCAACGCGTAACGCACGCCGGTGCCGGTGGTGGTAACGGGCAGTTCACGCCGTTTCACGTAGAGGTCGATATCGCGCGATTCCAGTCGCAAGGCCTGCTGGTTGTCGCTGATCAACGGCTCCTGAACATTCTCCACAGCGGGCCGATCCGTGCCGGGATCGGTGCAGGCGATCAAGAGCAGCGGTGCGATGAACAAGGCGCGCATCACTCTTCCAAGTAGCGTGGCACAACCGCAAGGAAACGTTCAACCACTTGTTGCAGAGGTTCGAACGCATGCCCCCCGGCCGCATTGCG
>JBATMK010000068.1:0-20255 GCA_049289815.1 Flavobacteriales bacterium | reverse complement strand
AGTCGGGGGGCTTTCTCTTTTCAGGCTCCCTGTGAAAAGACGTTAAGTGTCCGGACTTGTGGAGCGAAGGGCGGTCTCCTTGACCGGACGCCCCGAAGCACGCCTCTACTTTTACCCCTCATGCCCTCGCACACGCTTTCCGCCGCGCTTCAGCGGGGTGCCGTCATCCTCTTCCTTCTGTTCCTGGCGGCTGCTGTGCCGTATGCGCAACGTCCACCCAACGGCGGGCCGCCGATAGGGAGGCTGTACGGCAAGGTGATCGACGATGCCACCAACACACCGGCCGAGTATGCGACCGTGACGGTGCGCAGGGTGCTGGACGATAGCATCGTTGGTGGAAGCATTGCCAAGGCGAACGGGGATTTCATGGTGGAAGGCTTGCGGCCGGGGCGGTTCAAGGTCACGGTGAGCTTCATCGGCTACAGCTCCTTGGTCCAGGAACTGGCCCTCAGCCGTGAACAACCGGAAAAGGACCTCGGCAACCTGCGGATCCAGCCGGACGCCACGGTATTGAAGGATGCGAAGGTGACCGGCGAGAAGAACCGCATGCAGCTGCAAGTGGATCGCCGTGTGTACAACGTGGACAAGGACATCGCTGCCCGCGGCGGGAACGCAACGGATGTGATGAAGAACATTCCGGGCTTGAGCGTGGATGTGGAGGGCAACGTGACCATGCGCAGTTCGGCACCGCAGATCCTGGTCGACGGCCGGCCGTCGCTGCTACAGATGGAACAGATCCCGGCCGAGGAGATCGATCGCATCGAAGTGATCACCAATCCGGGTGTGGCCTTCGACGCGAACAGCACCGGCGGCATCGTGAACGTGGTGTTGAAGAAGAGCACGAAGCCCGGGTACACGGGCCAGTTGCAGGCGGGCATCGGCACCAGTGGACGGTATTCTTCGGGGGGCAACCTGCAGGTGAAGGAGGGGGCGTTCACGTTCAACCTCAGCGGCAACGGCAACCTCAACGACAACACCACCGACCAGCGCAGCAACCGGAAGGACTTCGCCAACGGGGAAACCATCAGCGCGTTCGATCAGAGTGGTGAGAGCGCGACCAAGCGCCTGATGTACAATGGACGATTCGGCGTGGACTATGCGATCACCAACCGGAACACGATCATGCTCTCGGCCGGTTTGAACTCGCGCGGTTTCAATACCACCGAGCGCCAATCGTTCGCCAACACGGACGGTCTGGGCCTCACCACCAGCAACGGCACGCAGACCAACGAGCAGGAGAACGATGGGTACAACGTGAGCGGTTCGCTGGGTTTCAAGCGCAAGAGCCCCAAGCAGGGAAAGGAGTGGACGGCCGACCTGAACTGGAACTTGAGCGACCGCAACAGCGATTCGCGCTATGCGCGTTACGGATACGATGCGGCCGGCGCGTTGCTGCCGGAGAACCCGGTGTTGCAGCACAACACCGGTGGCACGGAAGGGCAGCAATGGACCTTTCAGTTCGATGCCCAAGACCCGCGCAATGACAGCACACGTTTCGAGTACGGCTTCAAAAGCAGCATGAAACAGGAGGATAACCGGATCGGTGTCTTCTTCGACAGCGCTGGTGTGGAAGTCCCGGACACCGCCTTGAGCAGCGACCAGAAAGTAACGGACATCGTCAATGCCATCTACTTCAACTGGCAGCACAAGCTGAGCGAGCATTGGACCGTGCAGGCGGGCTTGCGCGTGGAACAAACCTGGTTCGAAGCGGAGCGAAACGGCAATCCTTCCGTCTCGATCCATTACCCGGATGGCGGCAACGACCTGTTGAAGGCCATCTTCCCAGCGATCTACTTGAGCAGGAAATGGGACAACACGCGGGAACTGCAGTTCAATGTGAGCCGCAAGATCAATCGGCCCAACCACTGGCAAGTGATGCCCTTCGTGATGTTCAGCGACAGCCGCAGCTTCCGCATCGGCAATCCTTCACTGGGACCGGAACTGATGGAGATCGGCGAGCTCAACCACCTGCTGCCCTTCGGGGAGCGCCACACCTGGCTCACATCGGTGTTCGCAAAGCACACCAGCGATGTGATCACGAGCTTCGTGTACACATCACCGAGCGACTCCACCATCCTCATCAGCACCTTCGTGAACGGGGATGACAGCTGGACCTACGGTTGGGAGAACACGGTGAAATGGGAACCCCTGAAGGGAACCCAGTTCACCTTGAGCGGAACCGTTCAATACGTTGAAGTGGGCTTGGGCGACGGGGCATACAGCAACAGTGGCTGGGTGCCCAATGGTAAGGTGGCATTGAACCAAAAGCTGCCGAAGCAGTGGGGCATGCAGATCAACGCCGAGTATGAAGGGGAGCGGCCCATACCACAAGGCGAACAATTGGAACAGTGGGGCGTGGATGCCGCCGTGAGCAAGGACTTCGGAAAGCAGTGGAGCACTTCGCTATCGGTGAACGATATCTTCTTCACCCGTCGTTGGGGAACACGGTACGAGACCGCTGATTTCACGCAGGAGAGCTGGCGCCGCCGTGAACAGCGCTTCCTTCGGCTCAACATCACCTGGCGCTTCGGGCAGCAGGATGCCTCCCTGTTCCGCCGCAAGGGCCAGCAGCAGCGCAACGAGCCCGGCAATGGTGGTGAGGGCGAGGGGTTCTGAAGGGTCAATGGATCGTTAAGGGACCAAGCGCCGCAGGGGCCGATCCTACATTAGCCGATACCGGATGCGCAGAAGATCCATAGGCACCATCGTGTTGCTCGCCGTACTGAGCGTGATCGGCGTGGTGCTCACGCAAGTGCTCTGGCTGGACCAGTTGCTAAGCGTGAAACGCGAGCAGGAGCAGTTGCAACAGGAACAGCGCGTGGCCGAGGCCAAGCAGTTCAACGACCGGGTGACCATCGCGCTCACCGATGTCACCAAACGCATCCTGTCCATCAACAAGGACCCCAGCAACCTGTTCGATGCGGTGAAACAGGAACGGCCGAACTACTTCGCCGTTACCATGAACGACACGATCCACCCGTATCTGCTGGAGCAACTCCTCAAGCAGGAATTCCTGCGGCGCAACATCGCTGACGATTTCGAATACGGCATCTACGATTGCTTCACCGACAAGATCGTGTACGGGAACTACGTGAGCCAGGGCGATAGTGTGCTCGCGGATACCGTTCCGCATACCGAACTGCAGAAACTCGACAAGGACGGGCACTACTTCGGTGTGCTCTTCCCACGCCGGGCCGTACTTGGTGCACCAAGCGCACAGGCCAGCGCGTTCACGTGGATCTTCCCGGCCATCGTCACCCTCATCGTGTTCACGTTCCTCGCTTACAGCGTGTGGACCATCCTGCGCCAGAAGAAACTGGGTGAGATGAAGAACGACTTCATCGGGAACATGACGCATGAGCTGAAGACGCCCATCAGCACGATCGCGTTGAGCAGCGAGGTCCTCTCCGACCCTGCCATCGTCCGCGAGCCTGAACGGTTGCGGGAGTACGCCCGGATCATCCGCACGGAGAACGAACGGTTGCGCATCCAGGTGGAACGTGTGCTGCAACTGAGCACGTTGGAAAGCGGCGAGCTGCAATTGAAGAAGGAAGCGATCGACATGCACAGGATCATCGGGCACGCCGCTGAAGCCTTCACTTTGCAACTGCGCGAACACGACGGCAGCCTCGACCTGGATCTTGCCGCTGCACGCCCCACCGTGGAAGGCGATGCCGTGCACCTGCACAACGTCATCTTCAACTTGGTGGACAATGCGGTGAAATACGGTGGATCACAGCCCCATGTCATCATTCGTACGGCGAACGACCGTGTGGCATTGCATATCACGGTCCAGGACAACGGCATCGGCATGAAGCGCGAACACCTCAAGCACATTTTCGACCGCTTCTACCGCGTGCCCACGGGGAACATCCACAACGTGAAAGGCTTCGGACTGGGCCTGCACCATGTGCAACAGATCGTGAAGGCGCATGGCGGGCGCATCGAAGTGCAGAGCGAACCGGGCAAGGGCAGCACCTTCACCGTTGAACTACCGTTGATCTGAGACCATGAGCACACCGAAAGCCAATATCCTTCTTGTTGAGGACGACGCCAACCTGGGCTTCGTGATCCACGACATGCTGAAACGCAGAGGCTACACCGTGCACCTGTGCCGCGATGGCAAGGAGGGCCTGAAATATTTCAACGAGCACGCCTACGACCTGTGCATCCTGGACGTGATGTTGCCGCACAAGGACGGCTTCAGCCTTGCCGAGGACATCCGCACCACCGATGAGCGGATCCCGATCGTGTTCCTCACCGCCAAGAGCCAGACCGATGATCGCATCGCGGGCTTCAAGGCCGGGGGCGATGACTACGTGACCAAGCCGTTCAGCCACGAGGAATTGGCGTTGCGGATCGAGGCTATCCTGCGCCGCACACAGGGCAAGGGCGACAGCAAGCGCGAGCGCGACAACTTCAACATCGGGGCATATGCCTTCGACTTCCGTAACCTGACATTGGACCACCCGACCGGTCAGCGCAAACTCACCAAGCGTGAAGCCGAGGTGCTGCGGCTGCTGTGCATGCACCAGGACCAGGTGCTCCCGCGCGAACTCGTTCTCAACATGGTATGGGGCGACGACACCTACTTCCTCGGCCGTAGCCTGGACGTGTTCATCAGCCGGTTGCGCAAGTACCTGCGCGAAGACCCGCGCGTGGCCATCAACAACGTTCACGGCGTGGGGTTCAAATTGGTGGTGGAGTAAGGGAGAATACCGCGCGCAGCCGAAAATCCCCTCAACAGGGTATTGCTGCAGCCCATCGTCCAGCGCCTGTTTTGCAGTGTCAACCCCCACTGCCATGGAACCCCGCGCTGCACTGCTCACTCCGATCATCGTTTTCACGCTCTTCGGTTTCTCCTATCCACTCCACGCCTGCGCCGCGAATGATAACTACCTGGCCATCGACGGCAGGTTGCGTGTGCATGGTGCATCGTTGGAAGGCGCCCGCGTTACGGTTTTCCACGAGGGCCGCACCTCCGGCGTGCTGACCAACGATGTGGCCCGGATCAACATGCAGCTCGATCTGCAGAGCAGCTACCTGTTGTCCTTCGAACGCGCAGGCTGCATCACCAAACAGTTGCTGTTCGACACCCACGTGCCCACGAACGCACTCGGCGCTGCGCCGTTCAGCTTCCCGTTCAAAGTGACCTTGGAAGCCATGCCCGTGAACAGCACGCTGCAATACGCGGGTCCGGTCGGCCTGATCCGTTACAGCGAGGCGAAAGCGGACTTCGACCACGACTCGAAGTACACCCTTGTGGAGATCGACGATCTCCTGATCGCCACCTTGCCCGCTGCGGTTCCAACACCACCCGTCCGTATGCACGAAGGCTTGGACCGGATGGATCCGATCCGCAGCGGACTCCCCGAGATGCCCCGCTCGATCATACCCGACCGCACGGTATCGATGGGGCTGCCGATCGCACACTCCGACAGGAAGGAAACGGCAGCCACCCGGACGATCACAGGAGCCACTGTCACGGCCAAGGCAAGCCCCGGCATTGCCACAGCACTGCCCATTCCGAAGTCGGTCAGGTCATCGAACAACAAGGACAGCATCACGCGCGTCGAGGATCGCCGTACCAAAGCACCTGAGGTGCTTGCATTTGCCGACGGCCGCATGGAGGAGTGCCACGCCGAAAAGCTCCGTGTGACCACCGTGGTACGGATCACTGCGAAAGGACACACGACGGAATACCGCCGCGTCGCACACCGGTACGGGCCGGTGTATTACTTCCACAATGGGAGCAGCTGCAGCGAAACCACCTACACGGCGGGGGTTGGGCACTGAGTGTTCAGAAGAGTAACCTGTACATCGGGATCGGGAAAAAACCGAGCTGGTACTCCGTCACCACCTCCTGCGTGCGGTCGTCGAAATAGCGCGCGTAGATGTTGCGTTGGCCGCTGACGTTCTGCAGATCAATGCCCAGCTCATGCGTGACCCGTTCGCGCTGCATGCGGTAGAACAACTTCACGTCGGCCCGGAAGTATGGATCGTACTGCAGCTCATTGGTGCGCGCCTCATCGCGGACCTCCCGGTGCTGGGCAACGGAAGCTTCCATGTCGATGGGCGTATACCGGCGGCCTCCGGCGAACGTGCCCTTCAGGTCCACGGAGATCGTGTTGCCGCGCTTGCCCACCTTCCACTCCTTGCCTGCCAACGCATTGAACACATAACCGGCATCGAAGGTGGTGCTGCGCCAAACAGCATCGCTGGCGCGCGCTTCGCTCTTGAAGAAGCTGGCCGTGACAAGGCCGTACAAGCCTTTGCTGAAGGTGCGCTCGATCGTCAACTCAACACCGTAGTTGCGGCCGGTGCCCTCGTTCACCAGGTCGTCCTCGGTCGGTGAACCGAAATCGGCACCGGTGTTCAGCATGGTGAAGCTGCTGCTGTCGCGCTCCACCGGAACATCGAAGAGCCATTGATGGTAGGTCTCCAGTTTCACCCGCCAATCCGCACCCAAGCGCCGGTCATAAGCGAGCACGCCATGGTGGCTGCGCGTGAAGCCGAGTTCCGCGTTGGAGGTCGGTGATCCATCGGGCCGTGTGTTGAAGTACACGGGCAAGGGCTGCAATTGGGAATGAAGGCCATAAGCGATGGACCATGTTCCGTACTCAGACGGTTTGTAGGACAGACCAGCGCGCGGCTCGATCACAGCAGCGCCGGACAAGTCGTGGTACTGTCCGTGCAGGCCGATGTTGAGAACCAGCTTTTCCGTGAAATGGTGCTTCCAGTTCGCGTAGGCCTGGCCCAGCAACTGGGAGCCAGCACCGGTCTGCAACACATCCCACGCACCATTCCCGGTAGTGTCCAACCGGAACAGCCGTTGCAGGAAGGTGACGTCGTAATAGTTGGCGACCAACCCTGCCGTGATGGTGTTGCGGGCGTTCACCTTGTTGCGGAACTGCAGGTGCGCAACGTAGGTGCGCTGCTCGTTGTCGCTCTTCCACACGGGATCGCGGTCCAGCAAGGTGATCTCGCTAGGGGCACCGACGCTCCATGTGAGCGAATCGACATTGGTGTTCTCATTCTGGTAGGTGGCAGCCAGCGTGAGCTTCGTGCTCGTGTTCGGGTTGAACCATTTGGTCCATGAGGCACCCACGATACCGGTGGCGTTCTTGTTGATGATGTCCTGTGTGTCTGTGCCGAAGAGGTCGTTGTCGTTCCGCTCACTGAAATCGGTCTCACTGCCCAGCAGGTCCACGCTGCTGGCACCACCCAAGCCGAAGAACGAGATGCGGTTGTTGCCCTTCATCGGCAGGTTCAACTTGAAACTGAGATCCTGGTACTTGGGCACCGCGCTCCCTGTACCGAACTCCAGGCCCACGGCTTGGAACGCCTGCAGGGTGCTGTAGCGATAGTTGACCAGGTAACTGCTGTGGCTGGCGCTGTCGATAGGACCTTCCGCGCCCAGTTCGAAGCCGTTGAAGCCGATCTGCGTCAGGAACTCGTGCTCCTGATCGTTGCCATTGCGCATCGCCAGGTCGAAGGCCCCGCTGATCGCATTGCCGTAGGTCGCAGGGAAAGCGCTCGTCATGAAATCGCTTTTCGCCAGTGTGTTGTTGTTTAGCATGCCCACCGGTCCGCCCGTGCTGCCGAAGCTGTTGAAGTGGTTGGGGCTGGGAATGTCCACGCCTTCCAGGCGCCAGAGCAGGCCGCTGGGCGAATTGCCACGGATGATGATGTCGTTGCGCCCATCGTTGGCGCCGCTCACCCCGGCGAAATTGGTGGCCATGCGCGCGGGATCGGCCCGACTTCCGGCGAAGCGTTCCGCCATGGCCGCATCGAAGGTGCGTGCGCTGAGCGTGGCCATCTCGTTGTTCAACTGGTCGCGCGCGGCGCTGCCGCCTTTCACCACGGCCTCGTTCAGTTCTCTCGCCTCGGGCTCCAATTCAATGTCCAACACCAGCTCTTTCGCGCTCAACACCATCAGCGGTGTGGTGGCCAACGCCTTGTAGCCGAACACCGCCACCTGCAATACCTGGCGGCCGACGGGCACATGGCTCAGCGTGAAGCGGCCTTGCGCATCGCTCTCGGCCTGGATCGCTGGCTGCACATCCTTCACTGCGATCATGGCCATCTCCACCGGGCTCCCGCTCTCGGCATCCAGGATCCGGCCGCGGACGGTCTGGGTCTGGGTTTGTGCAACAAGGGGAGTTGCGAAGAGCGGGACAGCAATTAGCAGGAGCAGCGAGGAAAGGGATCGCATCGGGTCGCGTTTGACGGGACAAATGTTCCGCTGCCCATGCAACGGCAACGATGATTTGGGTTAAGAAATCGATAGCCGTGATGAGCGGTCCGTCGGTTCAAGCCATCACCGACCGCTTGGCAAGGCGTGCGCGGATGCGGCTCAGGCTTTCGGGTTTCAACCCCAGGTAGCTCGCGATGTATTTCTGCGGTACCCGTGCCATCACCTTTGGCCGCTCCTTGATCAGGGCCAGGTAGCTCTGTTCCGGTCTGTCGAACAGCAAGCTGCGCGTGCGCCGTGAACTACCGGTGAAGATGTGCTCGGCGATCAGCCGGCCCATGCGCTCGGCCATGGGGCTGCTGGCGTAAACGCCTTGCAGATCGTGGTAGTTGAAGCGCAGCAGCGTGCAAGGCTCCATCGCCTGGAGGCCAACGGAACTGGGTGTGCGTGTCAGGAAACTCTCGTACTCCGTGGCATAGTTGCTTTCGAAGAAGAACTGCTCGGTGAGATCATCGCCATCGTGGATCCGGTACGCGCGCACTAGACCTGTACCCAGGAAACAGACATGATCGCATACCTGGCCGATCTCCAGCAGATGTTCTCCCTTCCCGAACGAAGCCGCCTGCATGATCCCCGCAAAATGCGCCCATTCATCCTCCGGCAGCTTCACCAATTGGTCGCTATAGGTGCGGAGTTGTGCGAGCAATTGCTCCATGTGCCGAAAGTAGCGGCTACCGGAAACGCGAACGGCGGCCCCATGCCGCCGTCCGCATCCCAACCCAACCAACCTCTTAACCGCCGGCCAGTAGTTGTTTCACGATGGCAGCGATCTGGCTGCCATCGGCCTTGCCGGCCATGCGTTTGTTCGCTTCGCCCATCACCTTGCCCATGGCGGCCATGCCGCTGGCACCGAGATCCGCGATCACTTTCGCGACTTCCGCACGGATATCGGCCTCGCTCATACGCGCGGGCAGGTATGCTTCGATCACCCGGGCTTGTACCTCCTCCTCCTGCGCAAGGTCATCCCGACCCTGCTGCTTGAAGATGGCGCCGGCCTCAGCGCGCTGCTTGTGCAGTTTGCCGAGGATCTTCAGGCCAGCCTCTTCACTGATGCTTTCGCCGCCTCCGCCCTCTTTGGTCAACTCCAGCAGGATCGCGCTCTTGATGGCACGCAACGCGTTCAGCTTATCCTTCTCCTTGGCCAGCATGGCCGACTTGATGTCCGCATCGATGCGGGTTTTGAGATCCATGCGCGTGATCAATCCACGTTATCGTGGAGGAACGGATTGTTCTTCTTGATCTCCGTGCGGCGTTCACCGTTCTCGTCGGTCTCCTCGCTCAACGTGTAGCGGCTCACGTTGCTATCGGTGCTGCGTGGGCCGTCGGTGAGGGTGAGGTTCTTGCGCTTGTATGCTGGTTCGCGCTCAAGATCGGCGAGGCCATTGGGGCTGCGCAGTTTCAAGGTGAGCTCGCGCATCTTGGCGATCCTGTCCTCCACGCGCATCTGGTGCTCGGCCGGGGCAAGGCGTTCAGCGCGGGCAGGCTCGGCGGTCCGTGGCGTCCCCTGCGGTTCGGGCGTCAACTGGTGAACGATCCTCTCCGGTGCCGGTGGTGGTGTGGGTGCAGCTGGGCGCTGCACATTGTTCGTGATCTCGAACTCGAAGGTGCTCTGGGTGAGCGGCTCCTCCACCTTGTTGGTCTCTGGTTCAGTTCTATGGGAGGTTGCACTCTCGGCCACCGGAGGAGGTACGACCGAAGGAGGCGCTACCGGTGGAGCCACAACAGGTGCTGGGGCCGGCTTCTCGACCGCGCTCGGGGTCACTGGAGGAGCCGGTGCGGCAGGAACGACCGTTTTCAGGTACGGCTCGCTGATCGCAGGCTCAACTTTCGGCAGTGGAGCGGGAGCCTTGGGCAATGAATGCGCGACGGGGTTCACGATCGGCTGCGTGATCATGGTGGGCATATCCGCAGTGAGCGGCGTCACCTTGCGTTCCGGCCGTGCGGGTTCCAACGTGGCGGCATCGGGCTGCACGCGGAAGCCGGTGGCGATCACTGTCACGCGCACTTTCTCACCCAACGTTGTGTCCTGGCAGTAACCCCAGATCACATCGGCGGTGCTACCGGCCGCATCCTGGATGTGGTCGGTGATCCCCGTGATCTCGTCCATCAGCACCTCCTTGTCGCCGTAGGTGATGTTGAGCAGCACGTACTTGGCGCCGCTGATATCGTTGTCGTTGAGCAAGGGCGAAGCCAGTGCTTCTTGTGCCGCGCGCAACGCACGGTCCTCACCTGCGCACTCGGCGCTGCCCATGATGGCCACACCGCTGTTGCTCATCACGGTCTTCACATCCTCGAAGTCGGTGTTCACCTTGCCGGTAACGGTGATGATCTCGGCGATACCGCGCGCTGCAGTGGTGAGCACGTTGTCGGCATGGATGAAGGCCTCACCCACATTGAGGTTCCCGAAGAGTTCGCGCAGCTTCTCGTTGTTGATCACGAGCAGCGTATCAACAGCTTGGCGCAATTCCTCGATACCGGTGGTCGCCTGCTGCTTCCGCTTGCGGCCTTCCCAACTGAACGGCATGGTAACGATACCCACGGTGAGGATGCCCATCTCCTTTGCGATGCGCGCGATCACCGGACCGGCACCGGTGCCTGTGCCACCACCCATGCCGGCGGTGATGAAGACCATCTTGGTGCGGGTGCCGAGGAGTTGGCGGATCTCGTCGATGTTCTCCTGAGCCGCCTGGTTGCCGCGTTCGGGGATGGAACCAGCTCCCAATCCTTCGGTGAGCGCCACGCCCAATTGCAGTTTCACCGGCACCGGGCTGATGTCCAGGGCCTGCTTGTCGGTGTTGCAGATGATGAAGTCCACGCCCTTGATGCCTTGGGCGAACATGTGGTTGACGGCGTTGCTGCCGCCCCCACCAACGCCGATCACCTTGATGATCGAGGAGAGCTCTTTTGGAAGATCGAATTTCATGGCCTTGGGTTTGGTCGAGGACTATCGGGGATCCCGACTTCGGGAGCCGTACGAAAGTCCGGTTATGGCGTTGGCGCGCTGAATGCTGCTGAGGGGTTCTGTCAACTGTGCGGTGTTCACTCGTGGTCGTCGTCGAGGATGCCCTTGGCCCCTTCCAACACGCGGGTGAAGAAGTTACCGGCGGTACGCGTGCTGTGGTCCTTGACTTTCGGGATCGCTGCCTTTTCCTCGGGTTTGCGGCGTGCCAGGTGATCGAAGCCCTTCATCACGAGACCCACACCAGTGGCGTACAACGGACTGGTGACATCGTCCACGGCACTATTGGCCAGGTGTTCGTTGGGATAACCGATACGGGCGGGCAGCCCGGTCACGTACTCGGTGAGCTGCTTCAGGTGTTTCAACTGGGCGCCGCCGCCGGTGAGCACGATGCCCGCGATCATCTGGTTCTCCAAACCACTGTTCTTGATCTCGTAGTGCACTTGCTGCAGCACTTCCTCCATACGGCTCTGGATCACATCGGCCAGCATGCGCAGGCTGATCTCTTTGGGCTCGCGGCCACGCAATCCGGGGATGCACACCACTTCATTATCGCGATTCTCGGCGGCCAACGCACTTCCGAACTTGCATTTGAGCTGCTCGGCCTGGTCGCGCATGATGCTGCAGCCTTGGCGGATGTCGTCGGTGACCACATTGCCACCGAAGGGGATCACGGCGGTGTGACGGATGATGCCATCGAAGAAGATCGCGATGTCGGTTGTACCACCACCGATGTCCACCAGCACCACACCGGCCTCTTTCTCTTCTGCGCTCAATACGGCATCGGCGCTGGCCAAGGGTTCCAGCACCAGGCCGGTCACTTCCAATCCTGCGCGGTGCACGCACTTGTTGATGTTGCGCGCTGCCGTGATCTGGCCGGTGATGATGTGGAAGTTGGCCTCCATCCGGATCCCGCTCATGCCGATGGGATCCTTGATGCCCTGCTCATTGTCCACGATGTACTCCTGCGGCAGCACATGGATGATCTCCTCGCCCGGGGGCATCACCAGCTTGTGCATGTCATCGATGAGGCGGTCGATATCCTTCTGCTGGATCTCATCCTCCAGCGTGTCGCGCGTAAGGATGCCGCGGTGCTGCAAGGAGCGGATATGCTGGCCCGCGATGCCTACGTGCACCGATCGGATGTTGATGCCGAAGCTGTCCTCCGCCGCCTTC
This sequence comes from Flavobacteriales bacterium, assembly GCA_049289815.1. GTDB lineage: Bacteria > Bacteroidota > Bacteroidia > Flavobacteriales_F > PHOS-HE28 > PHOS-HE28. Next base: position 7,866 of record JBATMK010000068.1, on the reverse strand, counting down.
ACCGCCAGGATGATGCTGTCCACCGTCTTCTGGATGTTGGCCACCACACCGCGCGTCACGCCGTCGCTCCGGCTCTGGCCCTTGCCCAGGATCTCGATCTTCCCCTGTTCGTTCTTGCGCCCCACGATGCAGGCGATCTTGGTGGTGCCGATGTCGAGTCCGGCGACGATGTCCTGATTGTTGCTTTCCATGTTGGTCAGTGAGTTGGCGTTGTGGTCGGGTTGCGGTTGGTGGTGATCACCTGGTCGGCGAAGCGCAGGTCGATGCGGTCGTAACGGCGCCAGTCGCCGTTGGCTATTCCTTTCTCGTAGAACACGCTCAGCTTGGCCAGGCGCATGGGCAGCTTGTCGCCGAAGCCAACGAGCACACGACGCGGGCCTACGCGGGGGATGAGCTCCAGTTGGCCATCGGGCCGCACGGCGATCTGGTCGATCATGGCGCTCCAGAAGGGATCACCGGCAAGCGTCAGTGCAACGTTGTACACCAGCGCTGCGCGCGAGGCGGTTGTAGTGCTATCAGGGGCGAGCACATTGCGCACGCCGGTGGAAGTCGCCGGTTCGATCACGGTGCCAACGGCCACGGGAACGCGCGCCGTCCAGTTGCTGCTCACGGGCATGGTCCATCCATCCTTATCGATGTAGAAGTTGTGGCCGTCCGCATCGATCACGCGCACGATGGGTTCCCGTTGGCGCACGCGTACATGGAGCTTACCATCGAGAGTGTGATAGGCATCGGCTTCGGCAACGCTGGGCAGGGTGCGCAGGCCATCCTCGATCTCCTTGATCGGTAGCTCGCCCAATGCCATGCCTGTTACCGGGGCTACCTCGTTCACCTCAGCGCGTATGGCCTCGGCATCGATGAAGTGCATGTCCGAACGCCCGTCCACATCGATCACCAATTCGTTGCACACGGCGTTGTCGTTCGTGGCTTCCACGAAACCCAGAGCGGTGAGCAGGACAACGCCGCCGCCGATATAGGCAGCGGGCCGCAACCACTTCTTCGCTTCACGCAGCTTCGCGCTCATCGCTCGCGTTGGTTCAAGAGGTTCACGATCGCGGGCACGCTCCGGTCGATGTCGCCCGCGCCAAGCGTCAGCAACACGTCGATACCGCGCCCTTCAAGTTCCTTCAGCAAATCTTCCTTCTTCACAAGCACCTTTCGCTGCATTGGCACTTGTTCTAACAACCAAGCACTGTTGATGCCCTCGATGGGTTCCTCCCGGGCCGGGTAGATGTCCAGTAGGATCAATTCGTCCAGCAGCGCCAAGGCGTTGGCGAAACCATCAACGAAGTCGCGGGTGCGGGTGAAGAGGTGAGGCTGGAAGATGCCGGTGACCGTGCGTCCCAGATACATCTCCCGCGCGCTGCGGATGGCGGCCACCAGTTCTTGCGGGTGGTGTGCGTAGTCGTCCACATACACGCTCTTTGAACCCCTGAACCGCACATCGAACCTGCGCTCCACCCCTTTGAAAGAGGCCAAGCCATGCCTGAGCCGTTCGGGCGTAACGCCCAGCTCCAAAGCGATGGTGCTGGCGGCCACTGCGTTCTCCACGTTGTGCCGGCCGGGCATGCCGAGCATGAGGCCGGTGATGGACGTGCCACGGGCATGCAGATCGAAACGATAGGCGCCACTCTCCACACGCACGTTGGTGGCGTACGCGTCGCTGGGTTCCATCAGTGTGTACTCCTTCACGTTCGCGTGGCGCAGGCGGGCGCTCAAGCCCCGGCGCGCCAGCACGGTACCCGTGCACAGCGCTGCGAACTGCGCGTACGCCTCGTACATCGCCTCTGCCGTTCCGTAGATGTCGAGGTGATCGGGGTCCATGGCCGTGATGATGGCCTCGCTGGGGCGCAGTTGAAGGAAGCTGCGGTCGTACTCATCGGCTTCCACCACGTTCACCACGGCATCGTTGTCGAGCAGGATGTTGCTGCGGTAATTCACGCTGACACCACCGAGGAAGGCATTGCACCGCACGCCGCCTTCGCGCAGCAGATGCGCCAGCATGGTGCTCACGGTGGTCTTGCCGTGCGTGCCGGCCACGGCCACCGTGCGGCGGTCCATGGTGATCAGGCCCAGCAGCTCGGCACGTTTCACGATACGCGCACCACGGTCCTGCCAGTACTTCAGCAGTGGACTTGTCACGGGCACGGCCGGTGTGCGCACCACCAGCACTTCGCTCGCATCGGCGTTGCGGAACTCCTCGGGGATCAAGCGCGGATCCTCGGAGAACATCAAGTGGATGCCCTCCCCCTGCAGCTGGCCGGTGATCTCGCTCGGGGTGCGATCATAGCCCGCCACTGTGGCACCGTGGCGGCGGAAGTAGCGCGCAAGGCCGCTCATACCGATGCCACCGATACCGATGAAGAAGAGCGTATGTGCGTTGTGGTCGCTCATTGCCTTGCAAGCCGGATGGTTTCGGCGGCGATCGCTTCTGCCGCATTGCTCATGCCCAACGCAGCCATGGCAATGCTCAAACGCTCGCGTGCCGGGGCATCGTTCATCAACTCGATGATCCGGGCACCGAGTTCCTGTTCCGTGTTCTCGTCGCGCACCAGCACCGCAGCCTGACGATCCGTGAGCGCGCGAGCATTCTTTGTCTGGTGGTCTTCAGCAGCCGTGGGCAATGGCACCAGGATCGCTGGCAGCTTCACCAGGCACAACTCGCTCACGCTGATAGCACCTGCGCGCGCGACCACCAGATCGGCCACGGCGTAGGCGAGATCCATTTGCGACACGAAGGCACTCACCTTGCAATCCGCATAGCCCAACCGGACAACGGCTGCTTCTGCTTGCGGCAGATAGGTGGTGCCCGTCTGCCAGACCACCTGGATGTTGTTCTCCTTCAACAGCGGCAGCGCTGCTTCGATGCCCTTGTTGATACCCCGCGCGCCCAGACTTCCACCGGTGATGAAGAGCACGGGCTTGCCTTCCACCAATCCGAAATGCTCCATGCCCCGCGGACGCTTGCCCGTGAGGCGGACGACATCCTGACGAACGGGATTGCCGGTGAGCAGGATCTTCTCCTTCGGGAAGTACTTCTCCATGCCGGCATAGGCTACGCACACGCGATCCACGCGCTTCGCGAGCATGCGGTTGGTGGCACCGGCGTGGCTGTTCTGCTCCTGGATCAACGTTGGAACACCCATGCGCTGCGCTGCGGCCAACGTGGGCCCGCTCGCATAACCACCAACACCGACCGCAACATGGGGTTTGAATTCGCGCACCAAGCGGCGTGCTTTCAGCATGCTCCGCAACAACCGCAACGGCAGGCCGATGTTCTTCCACAGCGCGTTGCGCTGGAAGCCGCGGATCGGCAAGCCTTCGATGCGGTAGCCCGCGGCGGGCACTTTCTCCATCTCCATTTTTCCTTCCGCGCCAACGAACAGGAATTGCGTGCCTGCCTCGCGCTCCTTGATCGCATTGGCGATAGCGATCGCGGGGAAGATGTGGCCACCCGTGCCACCACCACTGATCATCACGTTAAGCGAGCGCGGGTTCTCCGGCATGGCCTCGTGTTGAAGTGGTGGATCGACGCACGCTGGGCGGGGAGTCCTTCCCTCTTTCCGCTGTTGGCGGCTCGAGACTGCGGCTCACGCTGAGCACGATGCCGATCGCCAAACAGGTGAAGAGAATGCTGGTGGTGCCCATGCTCACCAACGGCAACGGCTGGCCCGTGGTGGGCAACAAGCCGACGGCCACGCCCATGTTCACCATGGCTTGCAGCACGAGGTTGAAACTGAGGCCCACGGCCACCAATGCGCCGAAGGGCTTTTCGCACTTCGCCGCCACCTTGATGCTGCGGCGCATGAGGATGAGGTACAAGAGCAACAACCCGATGCCACCGAGGATACTGCCGTACTCCTCGATGATGAACGCGTAGATCATGTCACTGTATGGATGCGGCATGTGGTTGCGGCTCTCACCACCGCCGGGGCCGTTGTAGGGCAACATGCCTCCGTTGGCTATCGCGATGGCGGCGTGTTCCACCTGGTAGTTGCCGTCACTCTCCGCATCACCGAAATTCTGGACGCGTGCCTGCCATGTTTCCACGCGCGGCAACACACCGAGATCGAACGCCTCGTTGGCACCAACAAGCAGAACGAAACCGCCGATCGCCAGACCAACCATGGCGCCGATCCATTTCGCAGGCACCCGGCCGAGGAACATCAGCACAAGGCAGACGAGGAAAGTCAGGGCAGCGGTACTGAAGTTGGCCGGCAGGATCAATCCGCACACCGCGCCGATCGGGATCATCAGGCGGAACAGCACACCGCGGAAAGTCCGCAGTTCCTCGGCGTGCTTGCTGAGCATGCGCGCCAGGTACACGATGAGGACCACCTTGGCCAGATCGCTCGTTTGGAAGCTGATCCCAATGCCCGGGATCTCCACCCAACGGCTCGCGTCGTTGATGTTGCTACCGAAGATCAGGGTAACGCCGAGCAGCGCCACCACCGGCCAGAAGAGCAGCATGCTCAAACGCGAGTAGATCGTGTGGCGAAGCATGCTGGCGTAATACATGAGCACGCCACCGGCCACCAACGACAAGCCATGCTTGAACAGGAAGTGCAACGACCCCCCACGCTTCGCAGCCAGACTGGCCACGCTGCTGTACACCGCCAACAAACTGATGAGCCCCAGGAACAGGGCCACCATCCAGATGGTGCGATCACCGCGCAGTTGGTTGATGAAGGTTTTCACGCTCGTGCTTGTTCAGTTCGTGGTGTCCATGCGCTCATAGATCCTTCACTGCGCGTTTGAACTCATACCCCCGCTCTTCGTAGTTCGCGAAACCATTGCCGCTCGGGCATGCGGGGCTGAAGAGCACAGCATCGCCACTGGTGGCCAGTTCTCGGGCCAGGAAAACAGCGGTGCGCAGCTCCTGCGCATGGAACACCTGGTCGATGTGCTCGGGCAGAGCATCGATCACGCTCTCGGCATCGGCACCATAGAACACGATCGCACCGACCTGCTCCTTCAGCAGTTCCCCGAGGATCTCGTGCGTGGCTTCGGCGCCGGGTGCTCCCACGATCCAGACCGTGCGCTTCCCGACTTCGGATAGTGATCGCAGCGTGGCATCGAAAAAAGTGCTGCGACTATCGTTGATGTATTCCACTCCCTTCACCGTGCCCACGTATTCCATGCGATGCGGGCCGATGGACGCATCGGCAAGCGCTTGCAGGCGTGCAGCCATCAGGCGCTGCGAGCTGCTCAGATCCGGACGTGGCACTGCCTCGTCCTGATCGCGGGGGGTCGGGCGATCCTTCATGGTCAGAGGGATTTGACGGCGCTCTTGAAGCGGCGGCCACGCTCTTCGTAGCTGGAGAACAGGTCGAACGATGCGCACGCCGGACTGAGCAGGACAACATCGCCGGGTTGCGCTTGATCGTAACTGTGCATCACCGCCTCCTCGGCGCTGGCCGTATCCACCATGGGGAGGTTGAGGTCCTTGAAGGCTTTGTGGATCTTGCTGTTGTCCACGCCCATGCACACGATGGCCTTCACCTTCTGCTTCACCAGGTCCTTGATCTCCCGGTAGTCGTTGCCTTTGTCCTGGCCACCCACGATCCACACCACGGGCTTGTCCATGCATTCCAGGGCATACCACACGCTGTTCACATTCGTGGCCTTGCTGTCGTTGATGAACTCGACGCCGTTCACAGTACCCACGCGTTCCAGCCGGTGCTCCACGTTCTGGAAATCGCTGAGGCTCTCACGCAGCACTTCGCTACGGATGTCGAGCACACGTGCGGCGATGGTGGCGGCCAGCGAATTGTACACGTTGTGCTTCCCTTGTAGCGCGAGTTTGTGTATGGGCATGTGGAAAGTGGTTTGGTCTGTTGTTACGTTCAGTTGATCGTTGTCGAGGAAGCCGCCCTGCGGCACGGAATGCTGGATGGAGAAAGGCCACTTGCGCGCGTGCACCGGATGCAGCGCCAGGCCTTTCGTGGTTTCGGTATCGTCGGCGCAGTGGATGAAATGATCCTGCGCCGTCTGGTTCATGGCGATGCGGAACTTGCTGGCGGCGTAGTTCTCCAGCTTGTACCCATAGCGGTCCAGGTGGTCGGGCGTGATGTTGAGCAGGATGGCGATGTCCGGCCGGAACGCCTTGATGCCGTCGAGCTGGAAGCTGCTCAGCTCGAGCACGTAGAGCGGATGATCACGTTCCGCGACAAGTCCCGCGAACGAAGTACCCACGTTCCCGCCCACCGCCACATCGATCCCCGCTTTGCGCAGGATGTGGCCCATGAGCAGCGTGGTGGTGGTTTTGCCGTTGCTGCCCGTGATCCCGACGATGCGTGCCGTGGTGTGGCGCGATGCGAATTCGATCTCGCTGATCACGCTCATGCCATTGGCAACAGCCTCGGCCACGAGGGGTGCCGTATCCGGCACGCCCGGGCTCTTCACGATCTCGTCGGCACCGAGCACGCGGTCTTTGGTATGGCCGCCTTCCTCGTATGCGATGCCGATGGCTTTCAGCTGATCGCGGTACGTGTCCTTGATCCTGCCGGCATCGCTCACGAACACGTCCATGCCCAGCTTCTTTGCCAGCACGGCCGCTCCCACACCGCTCTCCTGTGCACCGAGCACAACGAGCCTGTTACCCTGAGCCTGTCGAAGGGTCATCGCACCTTGAGTGTTACGATGGTGAGCACGGCGAGCATGACACCGGCGATCCAGAAGCGCGAAACGATCTTGCTTTCGTGGATGCCGAGCTTCTGGTAGTGGTGGTGCAGCGGCGACATACGCAGGATGCGGCGCCCCTCCCCGTACTTCCTCTTGGTGTACTTGAAATACGAGACCTGCATCACCACGCTGAGGTTCTCGATGAGGAACACACCGCACAGGATGGGGATCAACAGTTCCTTGCGCACCAGGATGGCAAGCGTGGCGATGATGCCGCCCAGCGCCAGGCTGCCCGTATCGCCCATGAAGACCTGCGCCGGATAAGCGTTGTACCACAGGAAGCCGATGCACGCACCGAGCATCGCGCCGATGTACACGGCCAGTTCCCCACTGTCGGGGATGTACATGATGTCCAGGTACTCGCTGAAGATCACGTTGCCGCTCACGTATGCGAGCAGGCCGAGCGTCAGCACTTGCACGGCGCTCACACCGGTGGCCAGTCCATCCAGCCCGTCGGTGATGTTGGCACCGTTGCTGACGGCGGTGATGATGAAGATGACGACCAGGATGTAGAGCACCCACGTATGCGACCGATCGAAGCCGAGGGCCACCATCACGCTGCTGTAGTTGAACTCGTTGCCCTTCACGAAGGGGATCGTGGTGTTGGGCATCTTCCGATCGAGCATGTAGTGTGTGCCGCCCTGATCATCCTCCCACGTCCTGATGCTGCCGGCTTCCACGCGCTGCGCCACATCGGGCGTGACTTCCACACGGGTACGGATCACAGGGTGCGTGTACACCGTGATGCCGATGATGAGCCCGAGACCGATCTGCCCGATCACCTTGAACTTGCCCGCAAGCCCGCGCTTGTCCTTCTTGAAGACCTTGATGTAGTCATCGATGAAACCGATGGTGCCGAGCCACACGGTGGTGATCAGCATCAGCACGATGTAGATGTTGGTGATGCGCGCGAAGAGCAGCGTTGGGATGAGGATCGCCGCGAGGATGATAAGACCGCCCATGGTGGGTGTACCCTGTTTCGCGTTCTGGCCTTCGAGACCGAGTTCACGCACCGATTCGCCCACCTGTTTCCTGCGCAACAACTTGATGATGCCCTTGCCGAACCAGAAGCTGATGATGAGCGAAACGATCACCGCCAGCGCCGCGCGGAAGCTGATGTAGGTGAACAGTCCGCTGCCCGGGATGCTACCGTTCGGATCGAGCCACTTGAACAGGTAGTAC
>JBATMK010000067.1:0-13555 GCA_049289815.1 Flavobacteriales bacterium | reverse complement strand
ACTCACGACTCACGACCCGATCGTTCACACCTGTCCGGAATACAAGCGCTTCACATCCTCCTTGCTCAATTCAATGAGGGCGAAGATGCCAAGGGCCGTACCGAAGGGGATTTTGAGGCAGTCGATGCCAGCGATCACCATGCTGAAGGTGCGGTTGCGCCGCTGGCCGACATAGCGTCCGCTCAGGATGTTCAGGATGCCGAAGAGCAATACGAAAAGCGAGATGGCCCAACCCATTCCGCTCATCACGCCACCCACGATGGCGGGGGCTTGGTCGCCATGACTTTCCTGGGCGATGAAGTCGCTTTGGAGGAAGGCGCCGAGGCTATTGAAGATGAGGAACACGATGAGCGCGCCCAACAGTTGGAAGGCGCCGTACACATACTGTAGGATCTCCAGTGTCCGCAAATTGTTTTTCATGGAAAGGATGTTGTCATTGGTGCGGTGAACGTAATGGGCGGAGTGTACTCACCGGCACGCCTTACATGAACGGACCTGCAGCAACGCCAACGGGGCTACGGTGGGATATTCAACAGGGGCGGGACTCTCAGGAGTGCTTGGCCGATCGGCACAGGGCTTGCCAAGCGGGCGCCGTCCTCGGCTCAGCCGGGGTGAACAACATGAAGAAGATCATTCTGCCCCTTGCCGTTGTGTCGCTTGCGGCCACGGCCAATGCCCAGTTCCAAGTGAACCCCCAATTGGGCATCAACTTCCAACGCATCACCAACCCACCCGTAGGTTCCACATACGCGGCGCGCGCCGGATTCCTGCTCGGCACGGACTTCCGCATCGGCAACCGGGCTTACTTCCAGCCCGGTGCGTTCATCGGACGGAATTCAACCTTCGTTGAATACTCGGATACCGTTCTACAGACGGGCCGCTTGGTGCGCACGAACCTGAAGTTGAAGGCGCTGGTCGGCTATCGCATCATCGATACCTACCAATTCGACCTGCGTTTCGGTGTCGGCCCTACCTATGACGTGCTGTTGAGCCGCGACATGAAAGACAGCGACATCGCGTGGAACGAAGGCGACTTCAACACCGGAAGCTGGAACCTGGATGCGGCCCTCGGGTTGGACATGGGTCACTTCACGGTGGAGCCCGGCATAAGCTTCGGCCTTAGCCGTGTGTTCAACGACAACCAGAACGTGAAGGACATCGACAGCCGCTACCTCACCTATGGCCTCACGATCGGCCTGAACTTCGGCGATGACGACAAGAACGATGAAGTGCGCGATCGGTAGAGAATGTCTTCAATGGAACACACAGGCCCCGGATATCCGGGGCCTGTGTGTTCATGGTGCTGGGGAGACCTTATTTCTTCAGCTTCTTGAACTCGCGTAGCGCCCAGCGCTCCACATGGCGCATTTCCTTGCTGAGGGGCTGTACGGCATTGCTGGTCCGGGGACGGCCCCGCGTTCCGGTGGCGATCGCACCCCGGGGTGTTCGGCGGGTCCCCTTTTTGAACGCCCATTGTTCTTCAGCTACCATGGTCCAGCCCGCTTTTGCCAGATAGCGGCGCATCCGCGCATCGGATGCACGGACACCGTTCCGCACTTTCACGCGTGCGTTCAGCACGGTCTGTTTGGCCATGCCCAAGGTGGTCCAGATGCCAGGTTGGAAGAGCATCTGCTCATAGGCGGCCGATAAGGGCCGGTTCGACGGAGAAGTGTTCTGTTTTTCGTTCATCGGTACAAAGGTCAGGTTCGGTTCCATGGTGGAACGGAATTCGAGCCCCTGATCCATCCTCGTACCGAACGCTCGCGATCCCGATCCTTCGCCATTTGTGGTTGAACATTGTCAGCATGGTTTGCGAACGGATCCCCCGGATCGAGTAGCGTATGGGGATGTTCAACCCCGGTCGTCGCGGCCACTGACCTTTGGTACGAACGGTCAAGCAACGGCTGCAGGCGCGCTCGAACGCACGTCCGGCAAGGGTTTTACAGCGATGACCCCGACCGTCGTCCGCACTGGGCCGAGCGAGGCAGGGTAGTTGGAACACAAGGCCCGACCAACAACCTATCGACCATGAGAACTAAGATCCTGACCTTCCTCCTTGCGGTAGGCGTCAGCGCCTCGGCGCAAGAGCTACGCCTGTCCGGGGGATACAATGGCAGCAACATCAATGAAGTAGGTGACGAGAAATGGGTGGGCCGCGCCGGCTACCAGTTCGGCGCCGACCTCTTGCTGGGCAAACGCTGGATCGTGAAGGGCGGTGCACACTTCATGGTGCGCAACATCAACTACAGCGTGGCCACCATCGATGACCAAGGCAATCCCACCGAGAACGTTACGGAGTTCCGGTACACCAGCCAATTCCTCAAAGTACCGATCCATGCAGGTTTCCGCTTCATCGACCCGGAGGATGAGCCCGTGGTGAACGCATACATCATCGGGGGGCCCACGGCGTTGTTCAAGTTGAAGGCCGACCTGGACAATGATGCCATAGATGTGAACACTGCGCCCGTGCATTGGTATCTCGGTGCCGGTGCCGGTATACAGTTCGGTCCTGTGTTCGTGGAGGGCGGCTACGATGTGGCCATGAACAATGTGTTCGAAGGCGACAACTTCAACACCAATCCCAAAGTGAATCAGGTGTATGCCTTGGTCGGCGTTCGCCTGAAGTTGGCCGACGACTGATCGCCACACTCGCGCTTCGACAACCCATCAGTTGTACGAGGCATCACGAAGGAGCCCCGGGACGTGTCGGGGCTTCTTCATTTGCCAACGGTATTTCGGGCGGGCATGACGGCTTGCTGTGGAACGATCCCCACGTTCATCGGTCGACCCCGTGGCGAAGCATCCGTGGATCGTCCCAAGGCCCGCTGAGATCAGATCTGGCCCCGCAATGTGCAGGTCGAACACATGATCACCACCGTCCTCCCCCGAGCCGTCAGCCTGCTCAAGGTGCTTGGCGATGTTAACGTGCACGACAGCATTAAAGGAGGACGGATGGGCGAGCCGTCCGTGGAAGAGATCATCCGAGTGCCTCGGGTACATGCGAGTGATGCCCGCAGGGCGCACCAACAAGTAAGGGTTGCAGCAGGCGGCCTGAGCGGCGCCTTTCCGGTCCGAGCGGCTCCATTTCGTCCAGCGAAAGTTTCCGCCGTTCCGTCCCGGTGATCGCAATGCTCGGCGAACAGCGCACACATGATCATGGACATTTCCGATCGACCAGTATTTTGGCACAGCAAGCGGTCCGTCACCGATCATGGATCGCTGCATCTTGGTGGTACAATGGTGAACGTGGTGCGCATTGAACAGGACATGGGGTCATGAGATTCAAGCATCTTTTCTATTTCGCCCTGCTGGCCTTCATGGCTGTCGTATTCCTGTGGAGCAGGACAGGGGGGATCGTGCTGGCCGTGGCATTCGGTCTGATCCTATTGATGAACTGGTCGGTTGCCATGCAGGACAATGCGATGGTGAAAACATTCGGTCCGGACCTGGCACGCAAGATCCAGCAGAGAAAGGTGGAGGTGGGCATGCGACGCCATATTGTGGAAATGATCTGGGGCCGGGGAGTGAATGAGCGGAAGCGGACCGATGCTACCGGGGTTTGGCTCACCTGTGATCACTGGCTGGTGGAAGGGAACGGCAGGGAGCGATACCGCTTTTACGCGGTGTACCGGAACGGACAGCTGATGGAGTTCGGGGCGAAGAAGTGAACGGCGGTTCCACGCCTCAGAACTCTCATTGTGTCGATGGCGGACTGATAAGGCACCTTTGGTGTTGCCGATCTGTTCTGTGGAAAGTGGTACCCGGATCGGGTAATGGAAGCCGCATTGGTCGATCGTCCCAAGCGTGTTCCGGGCGTTATGGAGGCAGTCGAGCTTTGGCTCGGCGGTTGACCTCAACCGGGCGACCAACCATCTGAAGCCATGCAACTGGCCACTCGAGTTTCCGCCCGACGACCCGCAATGGACCGGGCGACATTGTACCACCGCTTTCGCGGACTATTGCTTCACTTCCAACCCGACCCGAAGCCGGGCACGGGGCAACCCGTGCAGGAACCACCGCGCGAAACACCACCGGTGCGCGAGCCCGATATACCGAAGCGGCCGGCACCTTCACCGGTACCGGGAACGCCCAGCATCACCCCGCATGAGATCCCTAAGCACCCTGGCGCGCCACAAGAACCCGGTCGCCAACATCCGACCGATCCCGACCCACCGCAGCCGTTGGACCAATGGCCGATCCGGGTACTTCGCGCCTTATGGAAAGGCAGTCCGGGGGACTTGTTCTCAACTCGTGGTCGTGGGGTGGTACTTGGGGATCCGAAGCTGCACATCGCACGTCGTTGACACTGGTCAGAATGGAACGAACATGCTACGCCGGGTACTCACCTTCCTGATCATCGAATTGGAAGCAGCCGCTTTCGGTTTCATCGCGATCGCGACGGGAGCAGGAGGTGTTGCCAAGTTGATCTTCGCCATTGCCCTCGTGCTGCTGTTGCTCTCGTGCATTCTCGGCCCCAGCATGTGGAAGAAGGCACCATGAGCAGGCACTATTGGCCGATCACCTTTCCCTGATGCGCATGCGGGTGATGAAGTGGATGTACATGGAGGCGAAAGCAGTGCGCAGCGCGATGGAGATCCATGCGATCGGCTTGATCGAACCGTGGAGTGTCCAATACACGTCAAAGGCCACCGTGAAGAACAAGTAGAACGTCGTACCCAGCAGTAGCGCACGAAGGGCTTGGGAGTCCTCGCTGTTCCGGGCCAGATAGTTCATGAGGCCGAATACGGAAACCACCGCACCCAGGCCCACCATCAACAGGCGATGGGTCGGTTCCGGAAAGCAGAAGATGAATTCAGTTGCACGTTGTGTGGAGAAGAGAAAGAACGCGCCTGCCACAAGATGGAACCAGGCCATGGCCAACATGAAGGTGCTGCGGTTCATGGTCGGGTAGGGGTCAACACGTGCTCCCAAGCAAGATCCCGTCCGCGATCGGGGCCATGTGTAGGTCAGTGCTCTCTTGCGTATACCTCGAAGTGCCCCACTTGCATGGGCATGCCATGTACCGTGCGCCGCCAGATCACATTGTTGCGGTCCACCACGAAGGACAGCTCTTCCCAGGTGAGTTCATAGACGTATTCGCCGGCGTCAAGCCATGTGCACCTGCCGAAGCCGATCGGCTCAGCATGATCGTTGAACCACACCAAGTGGTTGTCGGCATCCACGTAGTAAGTGTTCTCGTCTCCGGCGAAGCGCACCACGAATTGGAACGCGCGTTCCACCGCGTAGGGCTGCATGTCGGTATGCTGGGTCATGCCCAGCGCTTCTTCCCAGCCCTGCTGTATGGCAGCGCTTCGTGCGTGTTTCGGGGGGTGGTTGCGTGTGCCATGAACGTTGCCCGCCACAGCGATGGCCGCCAGACTTTCCTCCAACGGGACGCCTAGGCGCTGCAGGATGAAACCGGAATAGCGATCGCACGCCAGTTCATCGCCGGGGTGCAGAGCTTCGGGATCGAGGGTGTGTCCGAGGAGATGATGAGCGATCTCATGCGCGAGGATGCTCACGGCTGCCCAATCGGTGTGGCTGCTGTCCAGGATGGACGAGATGAAAGCCGGGTTGTACGCGATGATCCGCTCGCGGCCCTTGATGTACGCTATCGCGGTAGGCACTTGTTCATCCTCGCGCACGGTGAAGTTGGGCAGCAGGCCGCTCTGGCGAACGATGCGATGGACGGCCTCTTTCGCCGCGGCCTCGTTCATCTGCGCAGGTTGCCCAACAGCCCCGAAGCCCAGCATCGAGAAGAACATGAGGAGCGGGTTGGTGATCGGTACAGCCATGGCTGCGGAAAAGTAGGCGCTCTTCCACCGGCTATCGGATCACAGCATCATCTCATCGTTCCTGCGATCAGCACCGGTGCGCGCACGACACCTTCCTCCGAGATCGCTTCGATCACGTACATACCAGTAGGCAGGTATTGCGGGATCCCCATGCGGAAATGCTGCCGGCCGGCAGGGGTCATGCCTTGATCAACCCTCAGCACGGTCCGGCCATCGCTGCCGGTCAATCGCAGGTAGACATGCCCCGGGACCTGTGTGCTGAACTCCACGAACACATGATCCTCAGCTGGCATCGGGAAAACGTTCAGCGTGTTGATCGCTGCGGCGGTGGATGGCACGGCTGTGCTGAGATCGTTGTTGTAGCGGGCGAAGGCTGTGCTGCGCTCGCTGATGTAGCCGAACCCCGCCAGCACGATGTCGCCATCAGGTGCAAGGGCCATGGCCAGGCCGCGGTCGAACGAGCCCGTGATGTCGGTGTAAACTTCACCCGCTGAAGCGAACGCTGGATCGAAGGTGCCGTCATCGAGCAGGCGGTACAGGAAGAAGTCGTTGCTGGTGGCCGGGCTCGGTTGTGCGCGGTAACCCGCCACCAGCACTTTGCCCTCGGGTGTTGCGATCGCTCGCGCCTGTCCATAAAGCGGTGCCAGGAACGGCAGTACCTGGATGCCACCGTTGCCGAACCCCGGATCCAGCGTTCCGTCGTCAGCGAAAAGCGCAATGATGGGTTCATCATCGAGGCCGAGGAAGCTCTGGGAGCCGCACGCCGCGATACGCCCGTCAGCCATGATGCTCACGCCGCGTAGGAACTCGGTGTCGCCGTTGCCGATGCTCAGCGAGACGATGCCCCCGTTGCCGAAACCGGGATCCAATATCCCGGCCGCATCGAAGCGTGCCAGGATCCAATCCGAAGTGCCCACCACCTGGTATCCGCCGGCGATCACCGATCCATCAGCGTAGAGGTCCAGGCAAAGCCCCGTGCTGAAGGGCGCTCCCGTCAAGGCCACACCATTGTTACCGAACGACGCATCCGGCGCTCCATCGGCGCTGAACCGCGCGCATGCCACACCGTTGGCACTCTCTTCACCAACGATCACGATCCGGTCATCGGCCATGATCCGCATGGCGTTGGCGGATTGGAACCCCGGCCCTCCCCCCAGATCGGTGCTGATGATGCCGTTCACGCCGAAAGTCGCATCCGGCGTGCCGTCCGGCAAGTAGCGCAACAGAACAACGTTGCCATCGAAGTTGATGTCGTAGGAAAGCCCGGCCAGTACGATGTTGCCTGTGCTCTGCACACCGATCGCATAGGCGTAATGCATGCCGTCCACCGCATTGGTGTACACCACACCGCCGGTCCCGAAGCCGGGATCAGGGGTGCCGTCGGTGAGCAAGCGTTCCACCAGGATCGTTGCGAAGTTCCCGTCGCCCAGGAATCCGGCACCAACCACCTTGCCATCCGGCTGAACAGTAACGGCCGTGATCTGGTCATCGGTAGCGCTCAGGTCCCAGGCGAACAGGCCATCGGTGCTGAAGTCGGTATCGAGCACACCGGCCTGTGCGATCAGTTGTGCGCGGCAGGCGAGAGCGATCAAGAGGAGTACGGAGGTGCGCATGTCGTTTGAGGATGGATGTGAGGTTGAAGATCGCACCGAAGGTGGACAGCGCCGAAGAAATGGTGATGGAAGGCGGGGAAACGCTCTTGCGCAATGGTCGCTGGTCGCCCATCCAGCTATGTTAGCGGAATGCGTATCCCGTTCGCGGCCTGGTCGGCCTTCATCCTGACCCTCGGCAACACCACGTTGGCCAGCGCCCAATGCTGCGACTACATCCTGGTGATGGACGACAGCTACGGCGACGGTTGGAACGGCGGAACACTGGAAGTGAACATCAACGGAACACCGGTCGGGATCTTCGCGGCAGCTGGCTTTGGCTCCAACGCGGTCTTCAACATCTGCAATGGGGACCAGTTGGAACTGGTGTACACCCCACAGGATTGGGAGAACGAGAACAGCTATGTGGTCTTCGATCCGCTGGGCAACGTGGTCTTTGCCGATGGGCCTGATCCCGGCATTGGCACTGTGTTCACCGGCATCGGTGATTGTTCGGCGATCGCCGTGCCGGGCAGTGTGCCCTGTGCCGCATTTCCGATCGATACGATCAACTGCGCGATCGCCGACAATACCGGGGCGGCCGGAACCGGCATCAACGCTGGATGCGCCGACTACCAGGGTGCGGATATCTGGTATTCGATGCCTGTGCCGGGCAGCGGCAACGTGGTGGTGGAAACCTTCAACACCGGCGGCTTGAACGATACGGGCATCGCCCTGTGGACAGGCACCAGTTGTGTTGACCTGGTATGGCAGGGCTGCGATGATGACAGCGGGATCGACTACTTCTCGCTGGTGATGGCGAACGAACTGCCCATCGGGGAAACGCTCTACATACAAGCATTCGGCTATGGCGGGGGCACGGGTGAGTTCCAACTCTGTGTTACCGACCCAGGCACTGTAACGCTGGATAGTTCAGAACTACCGATCGTGATGATCAGCACCCTTGGGCAGACGATCGTGGATGAACCGAAGATCGATTGCCTGATGGACATCAAGTACAATGGTCCGGGCAACCTCACGTACGTCAGCGATCCACCGAACGTGTACAGCGGCAACATCGGCATCGAGATCCGTGGGGCCTCTTCCGCCGGGTATCCGCAGCGGCCCTATGCATTTGAAACGCGCACAGCGCTGGGTGTGGACAACAACGTGTCCATCCTCGGCATGCCGCCGGAGCATGACTGGGTGCTGCTGAGCAACTACAACGACCGCTCATTGATCCGGAACCAGCTGGCCTTCCACGTCTCCGAGGGTATGGGGCAGTACGCGCCGCGCACACACTTGTGCGAAGTGCTCGTGGACAGCGTGTACAAGGGCATCTACGTTCTCGGCGAGAAGATCAAGCGCGACAACGGGCGGGTGGATATCGCCACGTTGACAGGTTCGGAGAACAGCGGTGATGATGTCACCGGTGGGTACATTCTCACACAGAACTACTGGGACAACAACAACAGTTTCGAGAGCAACTACACACCCATCGACCATCCATCGTTCGATGTGCACTTCGTGTATTACTACCCGAAGCCGGACACGATCACCCAACCGCAGCGGGACTATATCGCCACATACGTGGACAGCCTGGAGACCGCGCTCTATGACTCGGAATTCGCCGATCCAGTTGTTGGCTACCGCAAGTACATGGATGTGAAGTCGTTCATCGACTACTTCCTGGTGAACGAGCTCTCCCGCAACAACGACGGCTTCAAGAAGAGCGTGTTCTTCCACAAGGACAAGTTCTCCAACGGAGGCAAGCTGAAGGCCGGGCCCGTCTGGGACTTCGACTGGGCATGGAAGAACATTGCGAGCTGCTCCATTTTCGAGGCAACCGATGGTTCCGGCTGGGCGCATCTGATCAACGACTGCTTCACCGACAATTATTCCTGCGGTTGGTATGTGCGCCTGTTGCAGGACAGCACCTTCAGCAATGAACTGCGCTGTGCTTATGAAGGATACCGGACGAACGTGCTGGATACCGCCAACCTGTTCGCGTACATCGACAGCATCGGTGCGCGCGTGCAGAGCGCACAAGCGCGGCACTTCCAGAAGTGGCCGATCCTGGGTATGAGCGGACCGGCACCGGAGGTGCTGGCTTGCGCCAATACCTACAACGCTGAACTCGATACGCTGAAGGCCTGGATCGCCCTTCGCCTGGATTGGCTCGATGCCAACATCCCGGGCGTCTGTATCAACACAGCGGTCAATGGAACGCCGATCAAGGATCCATTGACGTGTTTTCCGAACCCGGGCAATGGTGTGTTCCATTTCCAAGGATCCGTTGAAGGAAGCGGCCCCTTGACCTTCAGGCTGCACGATGTGGCATGGCGGGAGGTCGATCGACTGATGTTGATGCCCGGACAGGTCTCGTTCGATCGGGTCGTAGCCCGAAGTGGCACGTACTTCTTCACCCTGCGGGATGGCGAGCGCTTGCTGCAGAAAGGAAAACTGGTGGTACTGTAGAGCGGCGTTCAGTCCTTTCCCATTGGCGGAGATGATCTACTTTCCCAACGCTGAAGCATGAAGATCCCCGGCCGTCCCTTGTTGCTCATATGCGGATCGGTGCTGTTGTTGAACACAGCAGGGTTCGGGCAAGCATCCGCGCATGTTTGCGGTCTGCCACTGCCCAAGCGGGGGGACTATCTGAAACTTCCGATCGAGAAGGATTTCCGGATGCCGGAGGGTGAACGCCTGCCCAAAAAGGTGGATCTCTCTCCTTATTTCCCCGCAGCGGGTGATCAAGGGCGCTATCAATCGTGTACGGCATGGGCCATCGGTTACGGTCTGATGACGTACGACCACAACCGCACCAATGGGATCAGACCGGACAGGCATAGGCATCCTGAGCCGTCAACCGTGTTCAGTCCTGGTTACTTGTTCAACATGGTGAAGCGCTATGCCGCTCCTGACACCAGTGCCAACCCGTGCATGCACGGTGTGGACATGCAGGCCACGTTCACCATCGCATGTGAATGGGGCAATGTGCCGGCAAGCATCTATGGTTATGAGGGCGCGGCCATGGACTGCCGCGATACGGTGAGCCCCGGCGTGATGCAGGACGCCCTGCACCGGAAGCTGCGCATGCCCGTGGCGCTGTACAACGATTGCGATAGTTGCGATGTGCCCGAGGGGCCCTTCGATCCGGTGCAATGGAAATACCACCTGGCACAAGGCGAACCGATCCTCGTTGGCATGTTCGTCGATTGCACATTGCTGCGTGGGGGCGATTCGGCCTATGCCGCGGGTAAACCGTTCACCTGGAACTGTCCACGAGCTGCGGATGACACTTGCTCGGGTGGGCACGCCATAGTGTGCTGCGGCTACGACGATGCTGACAGCACATTCCTCTTCTTCAACTCATTCGGCACGAAGTGGGGCAGTGCGGGGTATTGCAAGATGACCTACCGCACGCTTATCGGGAACTGTCTGCAGGCCTTCATTTTCACAGGTCCCATCAATAAGAACATCAAGGCGGGGATGATGGCGCAGGTTCAACTCGCCACCACGACCGACACCACGACGTTCGTCAAGCTGAAGGCCGGCAGCCAGTGCCACCTGGATGGCATGGGCATCACGCTTGCCGAGCACGATGGAAAGAAGGAGACGGCGTTGGTCCAGTTGGTGGACCCGGTGTATGGCACGGTGCTCAGGTCCGTTGCCATGGACGATGAAGTGCCCCGGTCGGTGCAGTGCAATGACAAGCTGTGGATCATCCGGTTCAAGGAACCTTCGTGGTTCTCGCGATTGCTCGGGAACAAGGTGCAGCTGTCCGTGGAAGTGGATGCCAACGACGACGAGGAGTTCCAAGCCGATTTCGAACGGCGGATGGATACGTTCAGAGCCCGCCCACAGCGGTGATCACGCTCTCCCCGCGAACCACATCTCCATTTCGCCCTTGCCCTTCGCGGCGACCATGCCGCGCGGAACGAAGGTGAACCTTGGATCGTCCTTCACCAACAGGTAGGTGGTGTTGGAGATGTTGACGCGTCCCACCTCACCGCTGCTCTCCATGCGGCTGGCCGTGTTCACGGTATCGCCCCAGATGTCGTACGCGAACTTCTTCACGCCAACGATCCCCGCGATCACCGGGCCGGTGTGCAGGCCCACGCGCATGGTGAAGTAGGGACGCCCCTGTGCCTTGCGCTCGTTGCCATAGCCCAGCATGAAGGCCTGCATGTCGAGCGCGGCCAGCAGCACATCTGCCGGTGAACCTTTCGCGGTGTCGGGCAGACCGCCAGCGGCCATGTATGCATCGCCGATGGTCTTGATCTTCTCCACATGGTACTGTCCCATGATGCCGTCGAAGGCCTTGAAGCAGATATTGAGTTCCTTGATCAGTTCATCGGCGGTGAGCTTCTCGCTCAGTTCCGTGAAGCCTTTGAAGTCGCTGAAGAGGATGGTGGCGGTTCCGAATTCCTTGGCATCGGCGTAGCCCTTCACCTTCAGTTCCGCCGCGACTTCTTCCGGAAGGATGTTCAACAGCAAGCCTTCGCTCACATCCTTTTCCTTCTGGATCGCTGCCCGCGATCGGTGCACGAACCGTAACCGGCTCCACAGTCCACCGGCCAGCAGCACCACGCCGATCCCTACGAACAAGTAGATGTTCCGCTCCAGTTCCCCTTCCAAATTCTCTGCCTTCAACCCGAGGATCTCCTTGGCTTTCTTCTCACTCTCATACTTCTCCTGCATCTCGGCAAGGATCTTCGCCTTGTTGATGTTGAGCAGGCTGTCCTTCAATGTGAGGTGCTTGTGCAAATGGTCATTGGCCACGGAGTGATCGCCCAGCGCGGAGTAGGCATCGCTCAACTCGAACTCGAGTTTCACTTGGTCCTCCAACACGCCGGCCTTGCGCGCCAGGACCAAAGCCGAATCGAAGATCGCGATGGCACCGGCATGGTCCTGTGCCGAGTTGCGGAGCATGCCCAGGTTCATGAACTGCTTTACCATCAACGACACGTTCCCCTTCGCCCGTGCCGCCTGTAGCGCTGTCCGGTAATAGTGATCGGCGCTGTCCGGCCGTCCCATCATCTCGTGGATGACGCCGATGTTCGTGAGCGCACCATCGTAATCGAGTGCATTGTTCTCCTGCTCGGAGAGGATGAGGACCATGCGGAAGCTGGCCAAGGCACCATCGAGGTCCCCGGTGTTGGCGCGGGCAATGGCCTGGTTGGTCATCAACCCGTTACGGATGGCCGTCAACTTCCAGTTCGGGTTCCACTTCGCAAGCGCAACCCCGCAGACCGAATCGGCTAACGAGAGATGGTTGAGGCTCAGGTGCAGGTTGCTCAGGCAGAGGTAGGCGCGCATCAACCCCAGACTGTCGCAGCCTGGTTTGAACCAGAGGAACGAGTGCTGCATTTCGGCCATTGCGGAGTCCAGTATCCCCAGCCGATCGTAGCTGATGCTGCTGAAAGTGGCGATGCGCGCCATCATGCACGTATCGCCCACCGAGCCATAGATCCGCATCAAGCGCGCGGTAAGGTCCAGTGTACGCCGGGGCTCGCGTTCCTTGTTCTCCTCCAGGACCTGCCATGTGCTATCGGCCCATTTACGATCAGCGGATCGAACGGCATGAGCCTGCCCAAGGCCGTGCACAACAGCCAGCAGGAGTGAAGTCGAGACCAGAAAACGGAAAACGGCTGCGGTTCTACTTTCCACCGCCGTTGCCTCTCACGAAGCGCACCACATTACTGGTGCTGGATCCAACATTGATCGTCCAGTTCTGTGTGTTGCTCGATCCCCCGTAAGAGGTGGTCACTTGCAGGAAGTTGGTACCACCCTTGTTGTTGCAATTCGCTGTAACGATGTTCTTGTTGGGGGGGGTGCCGCTGATCGCCGGACTGGCGGCTATGCCGGTCAGCGAGAAGGTGATGGTGCTGGTGGCGCCGGAATCCTTCTGGCCAACGCATACCCATGTGTAGGTTCCGTCGGAACCGTTAGCGGGAGTGGAAACCACGCCGGATGGTTTGATGTCGTTATTGTTGGCTACCGTGGTGGCGCCGGTGACTGTGGTGGACATGATGGTGGGGGTTGGGGGTTAGGCCATGAAAATAGGATTTCCGGCCGATAGGCAAGGGGTGCCGACACGCAGTTCGGCCGAAAACCCTCATTGTGGCGTAGCAGCCTCCAGCGCGGCCTACCGTTGGAGCACCAGCC
>JBATMK010000066.1:0-10305 GCA_049289815.1 Flavobacteriales bacterium | reverse complement strand
GCAGAAGCTCGTACAGATCAGCCAGCTCGAAAGCGTACTTTCCATCACCCCAACCCTGAGCGAAGCCTCCGACCTCCTCTACATGGAAGAGATCGAGAAGGACGTGAAGAATGACCAATGACCCCGCACGGCGGAAGCAACACATGAAGAAACTCCTACTCTCCCTTACGCTCATTGCAACTGCGGCTGCTGCCAGCGCCCAATGCACTCCCGACCCTCTGTACCAGGACAGCATATTCGGTGTCTGGCCGGATACCATCGATGACTTCGCACCGGGCGAGGTGGGCGTTCCGTATTCCGACCAGATCGATTTCCTGATCCCGACGGATGCCGGTGATGTGGATCCGAACCTGGCCGGGCAAACGATCGATAGCGTGAAACTGGACAACATCCAAGGCATGCCTCCCGGCCTGAGCTTCGCCTGCAACAGCCACACCAACGCGCCGTGCACGTTCTTGAGTTCGGTGCTGGGTTGCGGCCTTATTGAAGGCACACCGACCACCGCGGGCTCCTACCCGTTGACGATCAACGTGACCGCCTACGTGCTGTTCCTCGGGAACCCCGTGGCGGTTCCCTATCCGTTCGATGGTTACCAGATCGACATCGGTGCCGCTGGCATCCTGGACCAACAGGTATCCATCAGCGGGGCACAGAACGTGCCCAACCCCTTCGGGCAGCGCACCAGTATCGAATGGAACTTATCGCGTTCCGCGAGCACAACGGTGAAGGTGTTCAACTTGTTGGGAGAGAAGCTGTGGTCACAGGCCACCGAGGGCCGGATAGGCGCGAACAAGCTGGTGTTCGATGGCAGCGACCTGGAGGACGGCATCTACTTGTATGAAGTGCAGGCTGGCGAAACCCGTTTCACCGGGCGCATGGTCCTGCATCGTTGAAGAAAGGTTCTGACTTGGACAGGGAGAGCCTCCCCGACTTGTCGGGGAGGCTTTTTCGTTCTTAGCCTTGGTGCCGATGATGCGCTTCGAGGTCACCACCATCGGCACAGGAGCGGCGCTACCTGCGCGCGGCCGGTTGCCCAGCGCACAGGTGGTGAACCTTGGTGATCGCCTGTACATGATCGACTGCGGCGAGGGCACCCAGGAGCAATTGCGCCGCGGCGGCATCCGTATGCAGCATCTCAAGCACATCTTCATCAGCCACTTGCACGGTGATCATTACCTGGGCCTGATGGGCTTGCTAAGCACGTTGCACTTATTGGGTCGTACAGATGAACTGAACGTTTACGGCCCCGCGCCGCTGGCCGAGATCATCCATGTGCAACTGCGAGCATCCCAGACGTACTTGCGTTATCCGCTGAACATCCGGACAACACCTCTCCAGAACGGTGCATCGGTGATGGAGGATGATCGCCTGGTCGTAACCGCACTTATGTTGAAGCACAGGATCCATTGTACCGGTTTTCTGCTTCGCGAGAAACCGGGCCTGCGCCGCCTGCGCCCTGATGGCGTTGACCGTATTCCGCACTATTTGCGCAACGCAGTGAAAGCCGGTGCGGACCTTGTCCTGCCCGATGGAGGTTCCGTTCCCAACGCGGACCTGACGTTGTCGCCTTCGCCCCCACGCACCTATGCCTATTGCAGCGATACCGCCTACGCACCGGAACTCGTGGAGCACCTGCGTGGGGTGGACCTGCTATACCACGAAGCAACCTTCACAGAGCAATTGGCAGCGCGCGCCAAGGAAACCTTGCACAGCACAGCCGCGCAAGCGGCGATGATCGCCCGGGATGCCGGTGTGGGCCAACTGCTGCTGGGGCATTTCAGTTCCCGGTACAAGACCGTGGATCCATTGCTCAACGAAGCACGTGCGGTGTTCGCCAATACGCTGGCCAGTGAAGAGGGTGGGGTGTATCCCATTGGTCCACCAACAGCTGTTGGAAAGATGACCGCATCATGACCCGGCGGGCAGGTACATTCGCCCCGTCAAGAACGATTCTAAAGAAGGAAGATGGTCGTACGAACGCTGCTCGCCGATAGTGGGGAACTGGCCCTGATGGGCTTCCGGGCCGTGTTCGCCAAAGTGGCGCGTGTGGAACTGCTCTGTGAAGTGCTGGATGCCGAGAGCATGTACGGGAGCATTGAACGCCACCGGCCGCACGTGGTGCTCATCGACCATACCGCGCAGGGTTTCGGCGCCGATAGCATCCGCGAGGGCATGCGCCGCTGCAAGCACACACGTTTCGTGGCCATCACCCCCGACCCGTCGCCGATCACCTTGATGAACGCGCTGCGTGCAGGGGTTACGAGCTACATCAAGAAGGACTGTGGGATCGAGGAGATCGTTGATGCCGTGCTCGCCACAGCGGACGGCGGCAAGTTCTTCTGTGGCGAGATCGTGAAGACGATGAGCCGGGAGGGTCTGGAGGTGGGGAGCATAACAGAAGACAGCCTGAACTGCGGTCCGATCATGCTCAGCGAACGCGAAGTGGAGATCATCCTCCTGATCGCCGAAGGCCAGAGCTACACGCGCATTGCCGATCGTTTGAACCTGAGCCCGAACACGGTGAACACACACCGGCGCAACATCATGGGCAAGGTGGGCGTGAACAGTACGGCCGCGCTCGTGATGTACGCCGTGAAGCAGGGCATCGTCAGCCCGAACAAGTTCCTCTTCAACACGCAGGGCTAGGCGAAGGCTACTTTGGCCGCATGCCGAAGGCCCACGAGCTGATAGCCGATATCGGCGGTAGTTCATCACGCTGGGTGCTGCTGTCCGGAAGTGGCGATGCACTGCCATTGATCGGTGCATGGCCCGGCTTCAATCCAGCGGTCAACGACCCTTCGACTTTCGTGGAAGTGCTCAAGCCCGCGCTAAGCGAAGCTCTTGCCGAACGCAAGCTCAACAAGCTCACGGTCTATGGCGCTGGATGCGGAACGGAAGAGCGGAAGCAACGGATGCGTTCCACGTTGTCCACCATGGTTGCCGCTGATGAAGTGATCGTCGAGACCGATCTGCTCGGCGCGGCCAGGGGACTGTGTGGCGATGCGCCCGGTCTCGTGCTCATTCTGGGGACGGGCATGAACGCCGGTTGGTACGATGGCAAAGAGCTGCAAACTCCGATGCCATCACTTGGCTGGATCCTGGGTGACGAAGGCAGTGGTGCCGATATCGGGAAACGATTGTTGAGCGATGCGGTGCACGGCCGCATGCCGGGAGCAGTGGTGCAAGCCGTCTTCGGCAAGAACGAAGTCTCCGCAGGTGAAGCACTACAGGTGCTTGCGGGAAGTTCCTCCCCGAACAGCGCAGTGGCAGCCTTTGCGGGCAAACTCACTGCCGTTGCCGATGATCGTTACGTCGCGGAACTGCTTCGCGATCGTTTCGCAGCGCTTGCATCGTTGCTCCACGACAACTTCGGGTCGCATGCCCCATGTGCTGTGGCTGCTACAGGCGGTATTGCCAAGGGCTTCAGCGGATTGCTCAGAACGCGACTCGCAACATCGGGCTTCGATCTTCGGCACGTTGAGGCCGATCCGATGGACGGCCTTATTGCATGGCACCGGGCGCGGTAACGCCGTTGGTCCGGGCAAGGGTGTCGTGCACGCCCAAGGTCAATGTGCGCAACCGCGCGAAACGCGCTTGGTTGGCGGGGCTCTTGATCGATGAAAGCACCTGTTGCTTTTCGATGGCAGTGAGATGCCAGCTCAAGCTGATGGCATTGTCAGGAACATCCTCGATCTGCAGATCGATCACATCGATGGGGAATTCCGCCCAGCTGCTGGCATTGGCCAATGCAAGGTCGTAGTCGTGGTCCTGCACATCGATCACGTTGTGGTACACGTTCCATGCAGGGCTCAACAAGCGGGACACCATGGAACTGGAACCGGGTGCTGCGCTGGCGCGCTTCTGTTTGTCGCGCAATTGCAACACCACCACACCGCTGGTGTTCTCCGCGATCCAGCCCCGCATGTCACGCAGCAGTTCAAATGTGGTCCGATAGCCGAAGTTCTCACGGATGCCTGCATCCATGACCCGCATGGGTGGTTCACTGGGGAGTGTTACGGCAGGGGTGATATAGGGGAAGGTGCTGCTCATGCGGAGCGCGCTGGTCAACTTCATGCGTCCCGCATCCTGGTCTTCGAAGAACCTGCTGAATTCGATCGTCTCCGGCAACGGACTGCTGTGCACTGTGGATCCAGGTGCGTTGTCTGTGAGGAAGGCGATCGGGCTTGAGCTGATCAACAACCGCCGTCCATCGTTGATCACGGTGGGGCCAACGACCAACAGTGGGACCGCTGCACTGGCCTCCGCCTGCGCCATGTCCTCCATGCGGATATCGAGGCGGCCGTGGGTCAATTCGTTCAAGCGTTGCTCGAAGGCATAACCCCTGTCCTTGGTGTAGCTGTACCGGCCATCGCTCACACGCTGGTAGCGGATGAAGAGATCGTTGGTGACGAAGCTGAACGCAATGGGGTTCAGCATATCGCTGCTCATGTCCTCCAGGAAAGCCTGTTGTTGCAGGTCCATGGCCCCATCTTGCTGCCCGATGTAGGCCAACTGCCGGAAGTAGCTGGAGCCGATCAATCCGCCGGAACTTCCGGTCATCAAGGCGGTGCGTTGCATCAACGAACCGTTCAGGATGCTGTCGGCGTACTGCAGGCAACGGAAGCTCCACAACATGGCCCGCAAGCCGCCGCCGCTGGAGCACACCACCAGCATTTTCGGTTTCGTTCCGGCGTTCGGGAGCCCGGCAACGTGCAGCTTCCACTGGCCCATGGTGCTTTCCATCGCACCCAGGTCGCGTTGCACCGCAGTGGTATCATACGCCAGTTCGGAGATCCGGTCCAGGGTGTACGGCGCGGGACTGCTGGTGTAGTCAAGTCCGTAGGCTGAGTTGTCGTAGAAGAAGTTGGCTCCCTGGCTCACAGCGTTGAGCAGGATCGCCAGCCCGAACAGGACGCTCAGAGTCCAACCCTTCATCCAACTGAACAGCGCACTAAGGATCATCAACAACATGGTGAAGAGCACGAAGCCGCTGGCTCCCGCAGGAATGGCGAAGAAGGCCAGATCGCTGAACGCGCCCAGCACCAGGAAGCTCACCACCAGGATCACTTCGAAAATGCTCCCGTTGATGTGGTTCTGCCAGAGCACGCTGCGCAGCAGGTTCCGGTCGTAGTGATCACTGCTGCGGGCCAGGGCGACTTTCCACGGTTGGGTCATGTACGTTTCCACATGCCACCGCTTCAACCGGTTCTCGGGTTTCAACCACTTGCTTGCTTGCTTGCGCGCCGGTCCTTTCAGTGGGGGCGGTGGTGGCTGCATGGGGCCCATGAAGTCAGCTTGCCGTTCCGGCTGGTACTCCTCCGCGCGCTTCCCCGTCATCTTCTCGATATCGGTGTTGGTGCGGGTGAAGTACAGGTAGGCCAGCAGCAGGAAGAGGCCTGTTCCGGTGAGGAAGCCCAGCAAGTGGAGGGTCACATCGCCGATGGGTACGAGTTCTTTGGACATCTGGACCTGCGCGCTGCACACCAGGTAGGTGAGCACGAACAGCACCGGGATGATGGCGTTGTTGATGCTGAACTTGAGGAAGGGCCGCGCAACGGTGGCGATGAAGTGGAACCGGTGTGCGTGCGTGGTGTACGTGTACAAGTTGAACGCCGTCATGAAACCGCCGAATGAAAAGCCGGTGATGGCGAAGCTCCAGAAGCTGCTGCGGCCGAAGTATTCCGGGAAGAGGAAGAGATAGGGGATCCCGTATTTCACCCCGAGGTTGCCCGTGACGTAGGCGAACAACAGCACCCAGACCAGCAGGAGCAGGTGGTTCTTCTTCAGGTGCAGCACCAATAGCTGGAAAGGGAAGAAGAACACGATCCTCTTCCAGACCTGCTTGAAGGTTCTACGGTGCACGATGCGCTGAAGGTAGCGGACCACATCCCTCTTACGTGGAAAGGCCCCGTTCTGTTGTGTTGCGCGCTGGCCCCGCCCATCAGGGCACCTGTGCGTTCAACACGCCAAGCGGTACGCCGCCGAGGTTCAGCAGGATGGGGTCCCTGTCATTGTTCGCGCCCACATACTTCACGATCCCGTTCATGTTCACGTCCTCGGGGTAATAGCCTGCAACCGTATTCAACGGGTTGAGCCCTCCGATGCGCACGAGGATGGGATCGCGGTCGTTCTGTGCGCCTGTGTATTTCAGCTGACCATTGAAGGTGGCATCCCCTGCCCAGAGGACCATGCTGCCCCCGATAGGTTTGCGTGCGTTGGTGCCGAAAGTGCTTGTGCCGGTGAGGGTGAAGTCCACTGTGCTGGTTGTGGTGGATAGTGCCAAGGCGGTGGAAGTCATGGCCCCAAGGTGATTGCGGTGGCGCACGGTCAGTTGGTAGTTGCCTGCGGGCAAGGTGAAGCGCGGAACGGAAGTCCCGTCCATGTCCACCACATCACCATCGCGCTGCAGCCAAAGGCTTCGGCTGGCTCTCACGGCATACGGGGCGGCCGCTTCCTTCACTTCCACGATCACCCGGTCCACCACGGCGTTGTTCCCTGTTGTGGTCGGAAGTTGAACAGGAAGATCACTGTAATTCCCACCGGGATGGACATAGCCGTTCGCCCCGTAAGGATCCAATGTGTTCAGCAGGCCGGCCAGGCGCAGGCTATCGTGCATCATTCCGGTGCCTTGCACGAAACATCCTTCCAGGAAGACGCGCGGTGCCACGCTGACGATGGACGGGTTGTACTCCCAGAGATCGTTGGACAAGTAGAAGCCGCTCAAGAAGCCTGAGTCCGGATTACGGCGCCCGCCGAAAACATAGCCCTTGTTCCCAATGGAGAACCCAACACCATTGAAGCGATAGCCGCCGCCGGAGGTCGGGCCTTGCGACCATGTCTCCGGTACCGGGTCGTATTGATAGAAGGTGTTCACGTATGTGGGTCCGCCCATGATACCACCCGATGTGTAGGCCGTGTTGCCGATCGCGAATGCTTGCGCATTCTGTCGCCGGGCCCAAAGAGCAACGATGCCCGACCATGTATTGGTCACCGGATCGTACTCGCGCATGTAGTCGCTCATGGTGCTACTGCCGAATTCGTTGCCGGTGACGCAGTACCCCTTGTTCCCGATCGCGAATCCGGCGGCCCCATGGACAGCGCTCGGACTGTTCGCTCGTTGTGTCCACGTATCCGTACCGGGGTTGTAGGACCACAGATCCGACTGTCGTATCCCACCGATGAGACCCGTGCATACATAGCCCAAACCCTCCATCGCAAAACATGCTGCGGACGATCGGGCACCGCCGGGCAGGTCAGCCCGCGGGGACCACGCATTGGCCACGGGATCATAAGCGAAGAAGTTCTGCGTTGCGTTGGTCGTGGTCACATAGCCCATGTTCCCTAAGCTGAACGCGACATCGGTGTTGGCAGGAATGGCCGCCTTCGGCGTCCAGGTCATCGTGGCAGGATCGTACTCCCAGAGATCCGTGTAGTAAATGGTGCCGTTCTTTCCGCCACCGATGTAGCCCTTGTTCCCGATGCTGAAGGCGATCGGGTGCTCGCGCCCCGCAGCAGGCATGAAAGGCCGCTGGGTCCAACTTCCCGGTGCAGGATTGGTTGGCGTTCCCAGTCGCCATAGATCGGACAATATGGTGCTGAAGCCCCGTTTACCGCCGAGCACATAGGCATCGTTGCCGAGGGTGAAAGTCAGAGAGGAATGTCGGCCTGAGGCGTCCCACATCGCCGGTGCAGTGGACCAGGCGTTCGCAACAGGATCGTAGGAGTAGAAGTTCTGGTAGTCCGTACCGGCTGCGGTTCCACAACCGACATAGCCAAGGCCGTTCAGGGCGAACGCGATGCGTCCCACATACGGCGAGCCCGGATATGGTGCGCGCGGGGTCCATGTGTTGGCGATCGGATCATATTCCCAAAGCGCGGTTGAACCTTCAGCCATCACATAGCCCTTTCCGTTCAGCGTGAAGGACATGCCCTTGGCGATCGCAGCGGGCATGTTCGCGCGAGCCGTCCAGGTGTCACTTATGGGTTCGTATTCCCACAGATCGTTGCTGTTCGTGGAAGTGCCCAACGTGGTGTCCACGTCGACACCGCCACCTACGTAGGCCTTGTTGCCAAGCGTGAAGGTCACCGCGTCCAAGCGCGGGCCACCGGGGAATTCAACTATCCCGACGAGCTGTTCGGTGGTCAGGTCGAACTTCTGGTAGATCCCGCTCACATAGGCAGGACCACCGAAACTCTCCAAGTTCCCCAGCCCGAAGTAGCCGTGGTTGCTGATGGCGAAGGCCGATAGGTGCGAGCGGTTCCCCCAAGCATTGTTCACGTTGGTTGAACCATTGGTTAGAGGATCGTACACATACAGCTCAGGGCTCAGTTGTCCATTGGAATTCTCTCCCCAGCCGTAGTACGCTTTTCCGTTGGCGGTGAAGGCTGCCCCATACGCCCGCACATACGGGTTGCTCGGGTAGTAGGAAAGGTTCTGGTTGTACCACTGTTGCGCGTTCGCGCATGTGGCCACGGTGCATGCAACTACTACTGCGCTGCCAAGTATCTTCTTCCGCATGTGCATTCGCTGGTGGGGAACAACCTCAAGACGTCGGGCTTGCGCGAAGGTGGTGCTGGCAACGCCGGTACGGTCAGACTTTCGCCAATACCATGGCCATAATTTCCAGCTCGGCTTTCTCCGCATCGGATCTGAGGCGTTCCGCTTTGGCCAGCACATCTTTCTTCCAAGCTTCATCATCCAGCCCGGCGCAATTGATGCGCACGTTGAGGTAGGCACCCAAGGCCCCGGCGCGCGCGCAGAGCGCGCCAACACCTGCGTCGCTCACGCTGGCCTTCAAGCCTTGATCGGCCATGGTCTTGATCACCGCCATGCTCTCCACACAGAGTTCCAGCGTGCGCAGTGGAGTGAGAATGGCTCCCTTGGTCGCTTCACGTATCGCTGCTTTCCGGGCCTCGACCTGCTCCGCGCTGCCCTTGGGCAATTGCATGGCCGACATGATGGCGTCGAAGGCCCGTGTGTCCTCATCCACCAGCCGCAGCAGCTCTTTCCGCAGTTCTTCGCCCTTCACCGCCCAGGTACTGAATTCCTCCCAGCGCTCGTCCCATCCACGCTTGTGCGCGCTGAGGTTGGCCACCATGGTGCCCAGTGAAGCGCCCAACGCACCACAGTATGCGGCAACGCTTCCACCGCCGGGTGCGGGACTTTCCGCGGCGGTCTCTTCACTGAAGCGCCGCAGATCCATGCGCACCAGTCGTTCATCCTTCACGTCAGCCAACAAGTATTCGATCACACGCTTCTCCGGGTCGAAGGGCGCCAGGTCATCCAGCCCCATCGACTTCACAGCGATCTTGATCTTCTCGCGCTCGTTGATGCCCAAGCTGCGTTCCTGGCGTTTGAGGAAGAAGTCGGCCGCATCGAGCAGGGCCTGCTTCGGCACCAGCCCTACCAATTCGCTGCCCGTAACGCGGATCCCCCGTTCCGCCGCGCTCTTGCACGATTCATCGAAGGCGATATGCATCGGGGTGACATCGATATCGGTGAGGTTCAGCGAGAGTTGCGCAATGCCGTATTCCTCGATGAACCAACCGATGCCCTTCACGGACTTCAACTTGCCTTGCACCTGCTGCTCGCTTCCATCCGATTGCTTCACCTTGCGTCCGGCCTCACGGATATCGAAGGCAACGGCGTTGGCGCGGCGCGTGCTCGTGGTGTTCAGGTTCACGTTGTAGGCCACCAGCAACTTGCGCGCACCCACGGCGATAGCACCGCTGCGGCGCACGCTATCGTTCCACTCGGCAGGTCCGAAGTCCGGTTTCCATGCGGGATCCTTCAGCTTTTTCTGAAGCCCCTCGTATTCGCCCGCACGATTGTTCGCCAAGTTGCGTCGCTTCTCCTCGCTCGCGGCGTACTCGTAGTTGTAAACCGGTATGCCGAGTTCCTTGCCGATGCGTTCACCCAGCTTCTTCGCGTAGGGCACCACTTCATCCATGGTGATACCGCTGATCGGCACCAGGGGGCAAACGTCCGTGGCACCGAAGCGCGGGTGTTCACCGCTATGGCCGCGCATGTCGATGAGCTCCTGCGCTTTTTTCACCAGGCGGAACGCTGCTTCGCATACGGGACCTGGCGCACCAACGAAGGTGATAACGGTGCGGTTGGTGGCTTTGCCGGGGTCGACGTCCAGCACACGCACGCCCTCAACACCGGCGGCAGCGGCTACAATGGCGTCGATCTTGGCGCGGTCGCGGCCCTCGCTGATGTTGGGCACGCATTCGATGATGGGACTGGGCATACTGGAAGCGTTGTAAGGCGGTGCGAAACTATTCGGTGGCGTGGAGGGGGGA
>JBATMK010000065.1:0-2085 GCA_049289815.1 Flavobacteriales bacterium | reverse complement strand
CCGCGTACGGATCGAAGACGGCGTTCACGTTGATGTTGATGAGGTTGAAGAGCATGGTGCGCGCCTGTGTGCTGAACGGGCTCCAGTTCAACGAATCCTTCATCAGGTCGTAGCCCGTGCCGATGCCGACGAAGTCGAGCAGCTTGATCTTCTTGCTGTCCTTGTCGGTGCCGCCATCGGAGGTGCTGTTATTCGACAGGTCGAGCGTGTCGCGTTCGCTGCGCGCCACTTTTGCTTCGAGGCTCTGCTGCAAACTCATGCTCACCAACCCGCTGGCACCCGCAGCCGGCGCGCCGTAGATGCCGATGGCGAAAGGAGAGTAGCTCGCCGCCGCGCCGCTCTCACCGAACGGTCCCACGATCTCGGTGCTTTGGTCCGGCCGATAGGTGAAACCGGCGCTGGGGGTGATCACATGGCGGATCGCTTGCAGTTTGCCCCGGCGGAAACTGTACATGCCGTAGATCTTGCTGGTAAGGCTGGTGCCCGCGTTCCATTCGAAGGCGTTGACGAAACCGGGCACGGTATCGATCACGACAGTATCAGTTTCGGAGAAGTACGTCCTTCGCTGGCTGTCGAAGTACATCCGGTCCACGGCAGTGATCTGCGGATTGATCGTGAAGACGTTCGTCTTGAAACTGGTGCTGGCCGTGGCCGTGTGCCGGATGCCGTTGCGGAAGTCGCGTGTGAGGTTCTGCGCGTTGTTGAACGAAAGCTGGTCCTCGGTGGTGGCGAGGCGGTTATCGAAGTTCAACGCGTAGTTCACGCCGATACGCTCGTACCATTTCTCCGATCCCACCGCTGTCGAGGGTCGCATCCAGGTGCCGGGGAAAACGCGCTGCACGTTGAAGGCAACGCTCGGCAGCGTGATGTTGAACGTGCGTGTGAGCGTGTTCTGCTGGTGCGTTGCGTTCACGCCCAGCGTGAAGGGTTTGCCCGGCCACAGGCGCGTCCAGCCGATGTTGCTCTGGAAGGTGTTGCTGAGGTAGTCGGTGTTGCTGCTGTTGAAGTTGTTGGTGAAACTGTTGCTGCTCCCCACGTTCACTTCAGCGGTGAAGCGGTTGCGCAAACTCGCGCGGCTGTCCACCGCGTGCCGCCAGCGCAGGAAGTAGGTGCGATCGCGGCTGAAGTCGGGGAACTCCGGATCGCTGTTGAGCTTGGTGCTGTGCGTGAGGTCGAGCGAGCCGTTGTAGCGGTAGCGCGTCTTGTAGCGCAGCACGCCGCGCGCGCCCCACGAACCCCGCGTGTAGATATCGCCGGTGAGCTGCAGGTCGGCGCGCTCGCCCAGGGGCGTGTAGATCCCCCCGTTCAAGAAGTAGTAGCCGTAGGACTCGCTGTATCCATAGGTAGGCAGCAGGATGCCAGCAGCGCCGTGCGGTTTGTTGGGGAAGATCGCGAACGGGATGGCGATGGGCGTGGGCACCTTGCCGATGCGCATGTACGCCGGGCCTGCGATGATCTTGTCTTCCGGGATCACGATCATGCGGGTCACCCGGAAACCGTAGTGTGGCTTCTCGCGGTCGCACGTGGTGAGGAAGCCGCCCCGGCTGTGCACTTCCTTGTTCGCATGCAGCTTGCTCACTCGCGAACCCACGTAGGCCTGCTCTTCATGCGTGCGCGCTTCGCGGATGAAGCCCTGCTTGGTGCGGAAACTGTACCGCAGGCTGTCGGCGCGCACGGTATTGCTGCCCTGGGTGAAGCGTGGAAGCCCGGCTATGGCCGCGGTGTCTTTCGGCCCGGCGGGCAGGGTATCGGGAAAGGCCTGCACGGTTTCCTGCCCGAAGTCATAGATGATACGGTCCGCTTCCAGCGTTATGTCCTCGTACTTCACCGTGGCGGTGCCGAAGAGGTACACGCGCATGGCATCGAGATCGTAGCGTATGCTGTCCTTGGCACTGTACCGCACTTCACTATCGAGCCCACCGCCTTGGTCCGTGCTTTGTCCTTGGGCGCCCGCCCATTGGGGCGCACAGGCTAACACGGCCGTGATGAAAAATGCAGGGAACCCAAGCCGACCGCCGCAAAGGGCGCGGATAGCTTCGCGCCCGGATACGGGAAAGGCTATGGCTATCGGCATGAACGGCGCGA
>JBATMK010000064.1:0-7885 GCA_049289815.1 Flavobacteriales bacterium | reverse complement strand
TTTCCAAGCGAACGGGATCACTTGGAACATGCAAAGCGATTGGGTATACCTCACCAATGTCATCACCAAGGAGACAGCACAGGTGACCATGACCACAGCGGGCAAGAACATCCAGAGCTGGCTGCATGAAGACAAGGGCGTGGAGATGGATCCGCACGCGCATGAATCGCAATACCTCTATCCGGATGTGGTGGCCTTGATGGATTCCATCGGGCTGCCGGAGAGCAAGGTGATGGGCGGCACCATCTACAACGACTTCAACGGGATCAACCTGTGGATGAACTTGGTGAACGGCCAGAACGGGATCATCTTCCCCGACCGTTTTTGGAGACCCGACTACATGATGGGCGGCGGCACCCCGAACCATGTTGCCGATCTGGACTACTACGGCTTCTGGAACCCGCGGGACACGGCCAACTATCTCGTGCACGACAGCACGAGCCACCTGCGTCACCTTGGCACAGGGTGCAGCATCAAGATCCAGGATACCACAACGGTCGCCTATGTCATGGGCCAGGTGCACGAGGTGGTGGACAATGTGCAGGGCGGCATCTACCCGCCGGACGGCTTCTACCTGCAGACGATCTTCTTCGAACAGGCCGGGCTGAACGACCTCGCTTTCTACCAAAAGGTGGTCGACATAGCGGATAGCGTGGATGCCGTGGTCGGAACCGGCGTGGCGGAGTGGAAGACCTTCAAACAGGCGTACACACAGTGGGATTCCGTCCTTGGTGCGCAGGTATTCCAGTGGGAATGTGGACAGGTGATCACCGGATCGCAGGATGGGCTAGTGGATCAGGAGGTAACAGTTGTGCCAAGCCCTTTCACCGATCACCTTGGGTTGAACATCACCACCGGCCGGGAACAGTACGCACTGCACAACCTGGTTGGGCAGGTCCTTTGGCGGGGCCTGCATATTGAAGAGCAGGACTTGTCCTGGCTGCCCAGCGGTACCTACATCTTGGCCGTGTCCGGTGGCGCGGCACCCCTGGTCTCGAAAGTGGTGAAGCAGTAGGATAGGGGTAGGCCGCTACAACGTCACGATCAGCTGCACGCGGGCTTTGCTGTTGCCGATCCGAACTTCCATGTTGCACTCCAACCCGCGCAGCGCGCCGGTGGATGTCTCGGTCCTCACCTTCACGGGCAATCCATCAACCAACCGTGTGGCACCTGATACACGATCGCCATCGGCAATGCGGTAGTGCAGTACTTCCACAAGATCCTTCAGTTGCTTTTCCATGTTGGTGGGCTGACGGGATTACTGTCGATCGGCAGGCGAAGAAGCTATTGTTCGGAACGATCCCCGCAAAACCATTTCTTTTTCAGCCCGGTTGTTTCTCCACCTCTTTCTTCAGGTCGGCCAGGCCGGCCTCGAAGTCCTTGCCGATCATTTTGTCCATGTTCATGAACACGGCCATCACCTTTCCCATGAAGAGGTTCGGGCCGTCCATGGTCCATCGCACGTTCGTTCCATTGGCTTGTGGTGTAAAGTGGAACATCGCGCTGCATTCGGCCTTCCACGGCTTGATGAAACGCATGTCGATCTTCACGCCGGTGGCGTCCGCGCCCAGGATCTCCATCGAGCCTTCGCCCACGTTGTTGTTGCCTACCCAATGGTATTTGGCGCCCGCACCGCTGGCCGCACCACTGTGCTCGCGCTTCATCGCCGGGTCCTTTTTCTCCCATGGGCTCCAGGGGACCCACCTACGGAAGTCGGTGATGTGCGGAAGGATCTTCTCCGGACCCGCATTGATGACCGTACTGCGCATGTAGTGTACAGTGTTGGGTTTCATGCTAGCCGCGACAAGAATGATCACGACGATGGCGGCGATAGCGAGAAGGATGTAGAGGAGCATAGGGTCGGTGTTGGTCAGTTGGTGGCGGTGCGAAGCGAAAGCCGCTTGTGGTGGAGCAGGTAGCTTGCGATCAGGACCGCTATGAAGATGAACATCAGTGCCCAGCCGCTCGCCGGATCGCCCACGGCGATGAAGGAGAACACCGCTGTGATGAGGTCGAGGAAGAAGCCGAAGTAGGCCCATTCCTTTACGCGCGGCCAACCGGGGATGAGGATGGCGATAGCGCCCAGGATCTTCGCCACCGAGATCCATTGGATGAAATAGAGCGGGTAACCCAGATGATCGTGCAGGAGAGCAACCGCCTGTTCTTCGAGCGTGATGCCGCCGATACTGCTGAAGATCATGAAGGCGCTGAAGAGACCGGTGATGATCCAGTAGATGATGTTGATCCGTTTCATGTTGGGTGGTCGCGGGTTGATCAAGGGCGGTTGAGCACCGGTCAGGATAGTTCGTGTTCGAGTTTGTCCAGGTTCTCTTCGTTCGCTGCCGTGATGAAGGCGCTCACTTTGGTGTACTCCTCTTTCGAGGCGAAGGCCATGCGCCAGAGGATGCGTGTTTTGTCGCCGAGATCCTCGAAGGTCACCGTGGTGCGGAAGCGGTGGATCGGTTCCACGTGATCGAAGACGATCCGTTCGGCCACCACGACCTCCACGAAGACGCTGTGGTTATGGTAGTCCTTTCCGTCCGGTCCGTGCATGATCAGATCCCAATAGCCACCGGGACGTAGGTCGTAGTGTTCGATGATGTTGGTGAAGCCTTTCGGTCCCCACCATCGCGCAAGAACAACGGGATCCGTCCACGCCTCGAACACGCGCTCCCGCTTAGCGTTGACGACCCGCTCCGTAGTGATGGTGTTGGTCCCGTTCCCTGATCCTGTCATGATCGCACAGTATGCAGGAAGGACGCCAACCGGTCGATGCATTCGCTCCAGCCACCCTCGTGTTCATCGCGGTGATCGGCCGTGACGAAAAGCGCATGGTGCAACGTGAACTTCGTCTTGCCGCCGAGGTCCTCGAACGTGAGCGTTACCACGTTGTCCACCCAAGGTTCGGCTTTGTCGTCCTGGCGCACCCATGAGAAGACGAGCCGATCGTATTTCACGATCTCGCGGTATTCGCCCCACACCCAATGATCATTGCCATCGGGCGCGTGCATGCAGAACCGGTATGAGCCGCCAACACGCAAGTCCTGTTCACAATAAGGCAGGGTGAAGTTGCTCGGGCCGAACCAGCGCACCAGATGCTCCGGTTCCGTCCACGCATTGAAGACAAGTCGCGGCGGCGCATCGAAAACGCGGGTGATGACCAGCGTGCGCTGCTCGATGTCGGTTGCTGTTGTCATGGCTGCATTGTGACGGTCATGCGATCACTGCTGGAGTGCCTTCGGGTCGAACCAGAAGACCTCCCAGATATGCCCGTCCAGGTCGTTGAAGTTGCGTGTGAACATGAAGCCATGATCCTCGGCGGGGCGGGCTTCGGTAGCCCCGGCGGCAAGCGCTTTGTCGGCGATCGCGTTCACCGCCTCCTTGTTGTCGCATGAAAGCGCGAGGAACACTTCAGTGGTCTTGTTGGCATCGGCGATGGACTTGCTCTTCGGCATGAAGCGGTTCATGCTCCCGGTGGTGAGCAACATGGCGTAAATGGTATCGCTGATCACCAGGCAAGCGGCGTTGTCATCGCTGAATTGCGGGTTGAAGCTGTAGCCCAGCTTTTCGAAAAAGGCCTTGCTCTTCGGCAGGTCCTTCACATGCATGTTGACGAAGATCTGGGTAGGCATTGGTCTGAACGTTGTCGGTTGATGGTCGTCGCGTATGCGGACTGGTTACACTTATTTCTTGGCAAGTGTCTCGGCCAGCTTATCGAGGCATTCGTTCATGCCTTGCTCGCACATGGCGCGCATTTCCATTGGCACGCCTTCCTGCACCAAGGTGAACTTGGTCTTTCCGTTCACCTCCTCGAACGTGCTGGTCGTCATCCCTGCCTCGGGCCACTTGCCGGGGAGGCCCACCTGTGCCGCAGGGATCACATTGCCCAAGCTGTCGGCGAACTGCACGGTGAAGACCAATCGTTCCATGGGCACTACTTCGCGGTAGGTTCCGAGGTTCCAGCCGGTCTTCCCCTCGGGCGATCGCATGGCCACATGATAGGTGCCGCCCACTTTCACGTCCATTCGGGCAGCAGGGCACGTGAAGGTTCTCGGTCCCCACCATTTCATGTGCTCTTCGGCCTTGGTCCAAGCATTCCATACAGCCTCGCGCGGTGCATCGAACTCGCGCGTGTACACCGAAGGCTTGGTCGCCTCCGCGACGGTGGCCGGTAGCTCGGCGAGTTTCGCCAGACCCTTTTCGTACTCGCCACCGACCATCTTGTCCATGTCCATGAACATGCAGAAGATCTTGGCGATGTAGTTGTTCTCTCCGTCCATGCTCCAGGTCACTTTGGTGCCGGTCCCTTCGGGTTGAAGTGTGAACGCGGTTTTGGCATGACCTTCCATCGGTTCGAGGAAGTGCATGTCGATGTCCACGCGCTCGTTCATCTTGCTGTTGGTTATGGTCATACCACCGCTCCCCATGTTGCTGTTCCCCACCCAATTGAACTTCGCACCAGCGCCGCTCATGGGGCCTTCGAACGAGATCTTGGCATTGGTATCCAACTGCTGCCAGGGATTGAATTGGCCCCAGTTGTGGAAGTCGTTCACCTGCGCATAGACGACGGATGGCGGCGCTTGAACGGTCGCGCTCCGTTCCACATGGTAGGCTGCTGGCTGGAAGGCGGCAGCAATGAGGATGATGGCGATGATGGCAACGAGGCCGAGGAGGATCTTCTTGAGCATTGGTATGTGGTTGTTGGTTTCCGGAAGTCGATGTGTTCAAGACAGAGTGATCGAAGAAAGGTATTCGGCGAAGCGTTCGATCTGGCTGCTCCACCCTTCGCGATGGCCATCGCGTGAACCAGCGGAAGTGAATCCGGTCTGCGTCAAGTTCATGCGCGTTCCATTGCCGACCTCTTCGAAGGTGATGGTCACCAGCATCTCTTGGCCCGGTGCGCCGTTCTCGTCAAGCCAGGTGTGGGTGAACACCAGGCGCTCGGGCTTCACCACTTCGAGGTAGCGGCCTTGGACGGAGAACGTATCGCCGTTCTCGTGTAGAAGGTGCACGAGGTACCGTCCACCGGTGCGGATCTCTTTTACCTCCGCCTTTGCAGCCATGCCTTTTGGTGCGCCGCCCCACCGGGCGAGATGCTTGGACTCTGTCCAACAAGCGAACACCAGTTCGCGTGGTGCAGCAATGTTGCGCGTGATGGTGAGCTTCAGCTTGTTGTTCGCGACGGCAGTGGTCATCGGTTCTTCGTTTTTGTCGTTGCGCGTTTCTCGTCCTTCTTCTCGGCGCGCTTTGCGATCAGCGGGCGCTTGATATCGCGCAGCACATCCTTGCCCACCCAGCGTTCGGTGGGATCTTCCGATGCAGCCAGCCTTTCGGCCAGGTCGATGGAAGCATCGCGAAGTATCGTGCTCCTTCCCGCGATCGCCCTCAGCGCCCAACTCACACCCTTCTTCACGAAGTTGCGATCGTCATTGGCTGCACGTTCGATCAGAGGGAAACACTTGAGGTAAACGTCATCGGTTGTTGTCTTGTCGTGGAGGGCTGAACTGGCCAGCAGAGCAAAGGCCGCGCGTTTCTCGAACTCCGGTTTGCGCTTGGCCCACTGTTGCACTTTGCTGAACACATGCGGCGTTCGATCGAACAGGACGAAGCATGCGGTGTCCACGATCCCCCAATTATCGAAATCCTTGCAGCACGCATCCATCTGCGCGGGTGTGACCTGGGTAGGGTCATCGATCATCGTAGCAAGCATGCGTGCATCGTGCCAGCCGGTGGCCCACAGCTTCATCGCGAGGTCGTGGTCGGTGCCGATCTCCTTGGCCATCTTCCGCAGTTCACCTACAGCGATACCGAAGGCCTTTTCGGTCCAGATACCATAGCGCGGCCCCATCTCCTCGCGTGCCTTCTTCGACCCGCGACTTTCCAACCAGGTCAGGACGGACTTCACGTCGCTGGCTCTGCTGCTGTCTTTCCGGTTGGGCACCTTCCCCGCCATCGCTCACTTGTCGCTTATGATCCAGTTCAGTTCCGTGCGATACTCCTTCGGGCTGCTCACTTCATTGGGGTTGTTCAGATAACTCTCCCAGAAGCGGCCGGTCTCGCCATGTTTGTTGCTGCGTACCCAGCCCTGCAATTCGCCCCATGCTTGTGCCAGGCCCTCGTAGGGACCTTGGTAAACGGAGCGAGCCACTTTCACCGAGGGCAGCTTGCTGTTGACCACACGTCCTGCCGGTTTGATCGCCTTCGCTACCGGGAAGCCGATCTCGAAGTCGAACGTGTCCGACGGGCGGCGGTGGTGGTAGGAGAACATCGGCCCGGCGGGTTGCATGCCCTGATCGGCCAGCGTTTTCAGGATCTCCTGGATGGCGGGGTCCATGTGCTTCGGCATGTCGCGGCCGGGAATGGTGAGGTGGATGACCGCCGATGGCAGTTCCTTGCTGGTGATGAGTTGTGGAGGGGTGTTCATTGGTATTGTGTTTCAAATCAGTTCTATCCAAGCCTGTACGATCACTTGTAGCGTTTTGCTCTTCTTCTTTATGTCCGCTGCGTTTCCGAAGGTGATCAAGCCACGATCGTTGCCCAACCACTTGATCATGCCGGATGGATCCGGTATCCGGTCCTTCAGTACGATGCCTTTCGCTTTCGCCCCGGCGTGCAGCACCAGCATCGGCTCTTTCACCTGCTTCGGTCCGTTCAGCGTGGCGAACCACTCGGTGGTCCGGAAGCTGGCCGCGTTCCACTTCACACCCTCTTCGATGGACTTGTCAGCGCTAAGGATGATCGTGCGCAGCATGTCGATCTCTTCGCGCAGTGTATGCTTGTTCGCATCCAACAAGGCGCTCACAGCAGGGTCGAAGCGGGTTGCCATTTGTGGTCAGTTTCGCGAAGCCAGGTAAGTATCCAATCGCGCATAGCTCGCTTCCATGCCACTGGCCATCGGTCCAGAGAGCACACCGTCACGCGCGGCCGTCGATCCGTACTCCACAATGAGCGACATCAGCGTGACGCCCTTCTCCTCGGTAAGCACCAGCGTGTTCAGTGCCTCGCCTTCGTACCACGCGTCGTCGAACTTCTCGGTGGTCACCATCCGTCCGGGCGGCGCTACTTCGATGATCTTGCCGCCCATGCCCATCTCGTGGCCCTTGTCATTGGTCCACACCCAGCGGTAGGAACCGCCGGCGCGCAGGTCCATGTCACAGGTGGTCAGCGTCCAACCGGCCGGGCCATGGAACCAGTGTTTCATCATTTCCGGTTTGCTCATGGCATCGAACACGAGCGCGCGTGGTGCTTTGAAACTGCGCGTTATCAGTATGGCGCGCTCGCCGTGTGGCGCGACTTGGACCTTGTTGCTCATCACTTCGCGACGTTGAGGTAGCCTTCCAGTTTGTCCAGCGTGCCTTTCCAGCCACCGTCCATGCCTGCGCGCGCACCATCGAACATGGCCAGCTCATCAGTGCTTGATCCTTCGACCGGCACCCAGGTCACCGTCATGCGCGTGCCGCCATTCGCGAGGTCCGTGAATTCATTGGTAGCGTACATCACCTTCGGCCAGCCGGGAGCCATGGGATGCGAGCCCATGCCCCCGTCCTCATCGCTGAAGCTCTGCAGGAACACCAGCCGGTCCTTCGGGCTGATCTCCGTGTAGGTGATCTTGCCCCAAAGGGTCATGGAGCCGTCATCGCTGCGCTGCCCGTAATGGAACACGCCACCTGCGCGGAACTCCATGGTCTTGTAGAATGCGTTCATGCCTTCCGGCGAT
The DNA here is from genome assembly GCA_049289815.1 of Flavobacteriales bacterium. GTDB lineage: Bacteria > Bacteroidota > Bacteroidia > Flavobacteriales_F > PHOS-HE28 > PHOS-HE28. Next base: position 168 of record JBATMK010000064.1, on the reverse strand, counting down.
AACCACTTCACCATGTGCTCGGCCTCTGTGCAGACTTTCCAGACGAGATCGCGCGGTGCGCTGAAGTCGCGGGTTACGATGTGGGGTTTGATGGCAGTGGTGGGCTTCATGGTCTTGGTAGCGGTTGTCATGGGAGTTGGGTTCGTTGGGGCGCGAGATATCGCGCCC
>JBATMK010000063.1:0-1630 GCA_049289815.1 Flavobacteriales bacterium | reverse complement strand
CACACTGCCATCGGGCTGGCTTACCACGTTGCCCATACGCTGCTCCTTGAATATGGGCCAATAGAACGGGCCGAGGTACTCGTAGCACAAACCGCTGAGGTAGGTGGCGAAACCCTCGTTCAACCAGATGTCTTCCCAACTGGCGCAGGTCACCTTGTCGCCGAACCATTGGTGCGCCATCTCATGCGCCATCAGTTCGTAGCTCCAGCCGCCCATGAAGGTCATGGTCTGGTGCTCCATGCCACCGCCCCAACCGAATTGCGCATGCCCGTATTTCTCTGCCGCGAACGGATAGGTGCCGAAGAGGTCGCTGTAGAGTTGCAGTTGGCTTGCGGCGCTGACGGTGGTATTCTGTGCGTCTCCGAGCGATTCCGGGAAAACATAGTTCAGCACCTCGATCGTGGGCCCCCCGTTCAACACGGCCATGTCGCTGTACACCGCATAGTCGGTAACGGCCGTGGCGATCAGGTAATGCGCAATGGGGAAGCGGTGACGCCAGTGATAGGTTTTGAACGCACCGTTCTGCACCTCGCTCACCAGCACCCCGTTGCCCGCGCTGCGGTACAGATCCGGACAGGTCACGAAAGCATCGATGCTATCGATCTTATCGTTCAGGTCGTTCTTCGCCGGCCACCAATCGGCGGCGCCGTACGGCTCACTCAGCGTCCACAACACCCAGGTGCTGTCGGGGCCATGCTTCATGTGCTCGAAGCTGCCGAAGCCGGTGCTCGGTGGTACACCATGGTAGTGCACGGTCATCGAATCGAGTTGTCCCACAGCGAGCGCCGAAGGCAACGTTACCGTGAGCAGATCGCCGCTGTGCACGAACGGGAGCAGCCCGCTGCTGTGCGCTACGCTGTCAACCGTCAAGGTGTCGTTGAGATCGAATACGATCTCCTGCTGGCCAGCAACAGTGCATTCGAAATAGCTGGTAACGCTGCCGCCGATCGCGCGCACGGCCGGGTCGATGTTCCACGCGAAGCGATGGTACTTCAGGTCGAAGCCGCGCGTTGGCGGGCCCCCGCTCTTGGGTGCGAAATGCTGCCGGCACCCTTCCGCCTCAGCGATGCGCATGAGTTCATCCTTATCGAAGGATTGCGCACTCGCCTGTGCGGCGAGTACCAGCGAAAGCAGGGCGAGGGAACGCATGGTTCAAAGTTGAGGCAATGTGCGGAACAAACCGCGTTGTGGAGGTGCCTTTTGGATGCTGTCATGGTGACCCTTCGCCGGGCTCAGGGTGACAAGGCTGTCATGGTGACCAAGCTGTCATGGTGAGCGAGCCTGCCCTGAGCGCAGCTGAAGGGTCGAACCATGACTTGCCCAAGTCGCGGTTCGACGGGCTCACCGTGACAGTGTTGTTGGTTCGACGGGCTCACCGTGACAGTGTTGTTGGTTCGACGAGCTCACCGTGACAGCTGTGTTGTGTACCGCACTGGCCGACCTTCGTCGCAATGGAAGCCCATGACCTCATCATCGTGCTGGCTGCGCTGGGCGCATCGTTGCTCACGTTGTTGAGCGGCTTCGGCCTGGGCACCTTGCTCTTACCGGTGTTCGCCTTGTTCTTTCCCTTGCCCGTGGCGGTCCTGCTCACGGCCGTGGTGCATCTCCTGAACAACCTTTTTAAGCTGGG
>JBATMK010000062.1:0-52585 GCA_049289815.1 Flavobacteriales bacterium | reverse complement strand
GCTCTACCTCTTCAGCGATGGCTATGCCGACCAGTTCGGTGGGCCGGACCGCAAGAAATTCATGGTTGCGCGCTTCAACCGCATGCTGCTGGAACACCAAATGCTGGACATGCGCGCCCAAGGCCAGCGATTCAGCGAGGTCTTCACGGAATGGAAAGGCCATGAGGAACAGGTAGACGATGTGTGCATAGTGGGCCTGGAGGTCTGACATCCGCGATCGACCGCCCACAGGGCCTCTGCTATATTTGGCCAACCCGTCGGCGCGCATTCGCCAGGAGGGGAAGCGCATGGCCAGCAAGCAGGATCTGATCGCGAAGCTCGAAGGGATACTCCAACAACCCGATCCAGAGCTTGCCGCCGAGGCCGTGGATCATATCAAGGAGTCGTACGAGTCCATCGTTGCCAGCGAGCACACGGCGGTTGAAGCGCTCCAACAAGTGGAGGCCGAAGGTGCTGATGCACCGGCCGCGGCTGCCGCTCCCGTGGCCATGGAGAACATGGCCCCGCAGAACGATGAGGACAAGCTCTTCAAACAGCTCATCGACGCGTTCAACACCAAGGTGAACGAGCTGCACCGCAAACGCCAGAAGGCCGAAGCGGAAAACCTCGAAGCCAAAAAGGCTGTGATGGAGGAACTGCGTCAATTGGTGACGCACGAGGAGAACATCGGTACCGCCTTCCAACGCTTCAACGAGCTGCACGAACGTTGGAAGACCATTGGCAACGTGCCGCATAGCGCATACCGCGAATTGCAGACCGACTACGGCCATCTGCGCGATGAGTTCTTCTACCACATGCGGATCTACAAGGAACTGCGCGAGCACGACCTGAAGAAGAACACCGCATTGAAGCAGGCCCTGATCAGCGATATGGAAGCGGTGAGCCGGGTGGACAGTGTGCGTGAGGCCGAACTCCTGGTGAAGCAATATCAGGAGCAATGGCACCAGATCGGGCCGGTGTTGAAGGAGGAGTGGGAAGCGATCCGCGATCGTTTCTGGGGCGCCACCCGCGTGGTGTACGAACGCATCCAGGAGCACTACCGTGCGCGCCGCGCCGAACAGGACACCAACCTGCAAGCCAAGAAGGACATGGTGAACCGCGTGCTGGAGATCGGCGAGCAGGCCAAGCAGGCGGGCGGAAAGGAGTGGAAGGAACTCAGCGATAAGGTGATCGAGGCCCAGAACGCGTGGAAGTCGATCGGCTTCGCCAGCAAGAAGGACAACGAACGCATCTGGAAGGACTTCCGCGAAGCGTGCAACGGCTTCTTCAACGCCAAGAAGGAGTTCTACAACAAGCTGAAGGACCAGTACAAGGGCGTGCTGGACCAGAAGAAGGCACTACTGGAACAAGCGCTCGCACTGAAGGACAGCACCGAGTGGAAACAGACCGCCGACAAGCTCAAACAGCTGCAGCAGCAGTGGAAGGAAAGCGGCAGTGCAGGTCCTCGGGACGAACACCGCTTGTGGCTCAAGTTCCGCGAAGCCTGTGATGCGTTCTTCGCCAACCGCAAGGCACAGTTCGCGGCCATGGATGCCGAGCAGGATGTGAACCTGAAGAACAAGCAGGATCTCCTGGCCGAGATCGAGGCCCACGTGCACAGCGGCAACAAGGGCCAGGACCTCGAGGCCCTGCGTGCTTTCAGCCAGCGCTGGATGGCCATTGGCCGGGTGCATCCCGCACAGCACCAATTGCTCTGGGACAAGTACAAGCAGTTGCTCGACAAGCACTACGGACAGTTGAACGTGGAGCAGGTCGAACGCCGCCAGATGCAGTTCAAGGAGCACGTGAACAACCTGAAGAGCGGGCACGATGCCATGTTCGAACTGGACCGGGAGAGCCGTTCGCTGAAGCGGCGGATCGATGAGAAGGTCGCCGAACTCCAACAGATGGAACGGAACATGGGCATGTTCAACTTCAAGAGCGCGGCGGGTGAAGCCATGCGCAAGGAGATGGAGAAGAACGTGGACCGCATCAAGCGTGATGTGGAGCGCATGAAGGCCGAGCACAAGCAGCTCACGATCGAGATGCGGACCACTGCCGCCCCGCAGGAAGCGAAACAGCCTTCTTGATCACCGGATGACCGCGGATGCACTCGTCCTGAGCGTGCGGATACCGCTGGCATGGGGCGAGATGGATGCTTTCGGGCACGCGAACAACGTGGCGTATTTCCGTTGGCTCGAAACAGCCCGGATGCACTACCTACGGCGCATCGGCGTCACCCACCCGGATGAACAAGGGGGCATCGGCCTCTTGCTGGCCGAGACCCGCTGCACCTTCCTCAAACCGATGCACTTCCCCGATACCATCACCGTGCGCACCGGCGTGGTGAAGGTGGGCAACACGAGTTTCGTCATGCGCTATGAGGTCCATAGCGAAGCCCAGGGCCTCGCCGCTACGGCCGAGAGTGTGCAAGTGATGTTCAACTATGCGGCCAACACGAAGACCGCCATACCCCATGACGTGCGAAGCGCCATTGCCGCACTACAGAAAAGCAAAGACCTGAGCACATGAAGAACCACCTCGCCCTTTTCGCCGTTCTCCTGGTCGCCTCTTGCGGCGCACCACCCGCCGATGTACCACAAGCCGTGGAACCATTGAACGCGGCGGACCAACAGTGGGCCGCCGTCGGCGATCTCGCTGGCCGTTGGGCGAACGCGCTGGATACGGGTGAAATGCACATGTACGAAGAGTGGATGCCGCAGGACAGTACCCACTGGACAGGTCTGGGTTTCGTGATGGCCGGCCCCGATACGGTGAGCATTGAGGACCTGCGGATCGTGCGCAGCGGTGCTGCGATCGCCTATGGTGCGCGGCTCAGCACCCAGAACAATGGTGAGTGGGTCGACTTCGTACTGGAACGCTCGGGCGCCGATACACTGTTGTTCACCAACCCCGCGCACGATTTCCCGAAGGTCATCCGTTATGCCAAGGACGGTGGTGGTTGGCGCGTGCTTGTGAAAGGCGACGACCAGGGGAACGGGGATCAGTTCGAACTGCACTACATGCCCCGGCCGGTAAGCGATCCGCAGTGAGCGATCAAGAAGCATCCCGGTTCAGAACGGTTTGGCGGCGCGTATTACGCATTGCCCGTCCTGTCATCGTGTTCATCCTGATCGGTGGCGTGTTCTACCTCGGGATCCACAGCGAACGCACGGGTTTCGTGCGCGAGGTGCTCGATCCCGGGTTGAAGAGCTTCGTGCTGCCGGTGCTCAATGCGTTCCGCGCATCAGGCCCTAAGGCACCGCAGTTGGATCTGCTCATTGGCCAGGAGCATATGGATAGCCTGTCCGCCATCCGCGAGCGTGCGCTGAAAGCCGGCGTGCTGAACGAGGGAAAGGACAGGTGGTTCCCGGCCCTGCTCGTGTTCCAAGGTGATACCATGAACGCCGATCTCCGGTTGAAGGGCGGGCTCACCGATCATTTGCGCACTTCGAAGTGGAGCTATCGCGTGCAACTCGCCGCCGGCGACACGCTGATGGGCATGACCACCTTCAGCCTGCAACACCCCAACACGCGCAACTTCAGCAACGAGTGGATCTTCCACCGGGCGGTGGCGTATGCCGGCCTGCCCGCCTTGCAATACGGCTTCCTCGACGTGCGCGTGAACACCAACAGCCTTGGTCTCTACGCCATCGAGCAGCACTTCGATGATGCCCTGTTGCAGCGATTGTCCTCGGGCGGCTACGAAGGTCCTGTGATGAAGTTCGATGATGAATTGCGCATTGCCACGTTGGCCGAGATGGCGCAACGCACCTTCGATAGTGAAGCACCTCTCCAGGGAGAATGGCAGAGCGCCCCCATCACGGCGTTCCACATGAACGACGTGATGGCCGACAGCGCCATGGCGATACGGTACAACAGGGCCCAGCAGCGCCTTTCGCGCTTCCGCACGGGTGTGTTGACCACAAGCGAGGTGTTCGACACCGATGCCTTGGCGAAGCTTTTCGCCTTGAGCGATCTCTTCGGAGGCCAGCATGGCGACGATTGGCGCAACCTGCGCTTCGTGCTGCACAGGGGCAGCGGCAAGCTGGTGCCCGTGGCTTTCGATGCGAACGCAGGCGAGCCGATCACGGCGATACGCGCACTGAACGAACAACCCCCGATCCGCTTCGACCCCACGCATGTCGCCACGTTCTACGGCCGCCTGTTCAGTGACCGTACTTTCTATGAAGCGTATATCGCGCACCTGGACACCTTCAGCACGCAGGGATGGCTCGAGAACTTCCTCGCAACCGTCGCGCCGGACCTGGCCGTTCAGGAGGGTTTGATCCGGAATGAATTCCCGAACGCGGCCCATGATCCGGCTGTGTTCACACATTGCCGCACCGTGATCCGTCAGACTCTTCGCCCTACCGTCCTCATCAGTGCAAGCATCCTCGGGCAGGAGGGGAACATGCTCCGGCTCGCATTGGCCAACATCCATTCACTACCGGTGGAAGTCATAGGCATCGGCCTGCGGAATACCGAGCCCGTTCCCTGCGGTCCCATCCTCCTCCAACCGCGAAGCCGGACCGAACCACTGATCGAGCAGGTGGTGGAAGTGCCGTTCGTCCTGGCGGATGGTGGGCGCCCAGTCCTGCATTTGAAGCTGGTCGGATTGCGTCAAGCGGTGCTCGTGCCGGTGAAGCTTCCGGGGCGTTGAAGCAGCGCGCATGACGAGCGGTTACTTTGGCCTCCGCAACCTTACCAACACCTACCTGCCATGGGAATGATGAAAGAATTCAAGGAGTTCGCGATGAAGGGCAACCTTGTTGACATCGCGGTCGGCTTCGTGATGGGCGCCGCCTTCGTGAAAGTCGTGAACGCGTTCACCGGCGGTATCGTCGCACCGGTGATCAGTTTGCTCACGGAGAAAGTCAAGTTCGATGAACTCAAGGTGGTGCTGCGCGATGCAGTGAAAGATGGTGCCGGCGTGATCACCTCGCCCGAAGTCGCGATCACCTACGGCATGTTCCTCACCGCACTGATCGATTTCATCATCGTGGCTTTCGTGATGTTCATGGTCATCAAGGCCATCAACAAAATGAAGAAGGCCGAACCAGCTCCCGCCCCGGCCGGACCCACCGACGACCAGAAGCTGTTGATGGAGATCCGCGACGCCCTGAAGAAGTAAAATGGCCTGTCATGCCCCCGCGCTCTAAGGGCGATGCATGCATGGCTCTTACAGTGGGCGGAACGCACCACGATCGGCATCGAAGTGCACTTCGCTATCGTCGAACTCGCGCGCGATAAGGCCTTGGTTGATGGCCTCTTTCGGTGAGCCCTGCCAGCAGGTGCCTGTGCGCGAGATCACCAGCAACCCATCGCTCAGGTCCAACGCCAATTGCAGGTCATGGGTGCTCAGGAGGATGCTCTTGCCGCTCTCGGTGCCAATGCGCTTCAGCAAGCGCATGAAGTGCACACGGCTGGTGAGGTCGAGGAAAGCGGTTGGTTCATCCAGGAGCAACACAGGAGTGTCTTGAGCGAGTGCGCGCGCGATCATCACTTTCTGGTGTTCGCCGTCGCTCAGGGTGTGCAGCGCCCGATCCGCCCAGGCCGTGGTCCCTGTACGCTCCATGGCTTCTTCAATGGCTTGGCTGTCGCGTTCGGTTGTCCGGCCGGTCCAACTCGTCCATGGGTGCCGGCCCATGGCCACGGCATCGCGTACGTTCACCTGCCCCAAAGTGGTCCGGCCCGTGAACACCATGGCCACATGTTGGGCGCGCGCCGCCGCTGAAAGCGCATCTATGCGTTGATCGCCCAGCTGGATACGTCCGTGAAGTGGTTGGAGCAGGCCGCACAGCGTACGAAGCAAGGTGCTCTTGCCACTTCCATTGCGCCCGATCATGCTCACCAATTGCCCGGGGGCAAGTGACAGTTCCAGATCCTTTATGAGCATGCGTTGACCGTAGCCAACAGCAAGTGCTTCCGTATGCAAGTGGCGTTTCATGCGCTGCGGTACCAACTGCGTCCTTGCAAGAGCACCCATAGCACTACCGGCGCGCCGAGCAAACTCGTTACCGCGTTCAGGGGCAACATGCCATGGATCCCCGGCAAGCGCGTGATCACATCGCAGAGCAACGAGAGACATGTCCCCGTGATGATGCTCGCAGGGATGAGGATCCGATGATCGGCGGTGCGGAAAAGGCCGCGTGCCACATGCGGTGTGGCCAGGCCGATGAAGGAAACGGGTCCGCAGAAGGCGGCAACCATGCTCGCGAGGAGTCCGCTCAGGACGATCAGCACCAGCCGGGTGCGTTGCACGTTCAGTCCAAAGGTGGTGGCTTGTTCTTCACCGGCGAGCAAGGCGTTGAGCGGTTTGGCATGCAGCCAAGCACCAAGGCTTCCAACAACGATCGTCGGCAGTAACCACGCCAGATCCGACATTTCTTTTCCGCTGAACGTCCCCATTCCCCAGATCACGAAGCCCTTCAATGCGCTGTCAGGTGCATAAAGTTCAAGCACGCTTACCAGCGCGCTGCACAGATAACCGGTCATCAAGCCCACGATCAGCAACGTAGTGCCATCACCGATGCGCCGGTCGGCAAGAACGATCAACGCCAGCACAGCCATGGCCCCGATGAACGCTGCTGCCATAACGCCCACCGGGAGCAACGCGCCCAGCCAGCTGCTTCCACCCAACATCAACAACGCAACGCCGAGACCGGCTCCACTGGTAACGCCCAACACCCCGGGCCCTGCCAACGGATTGCGGAAGAGCGTCTGCATCAACAGACCGCAGACGGCGAGCGCCCCGCCAGCACAAGCAGCCGTGACCGCCTGGGGTACCCGAACGTCCCGCACGATGCGCACATGCAGCGGGTCCGCATCAGCGCCGTTCAGTAATGCGCCGAGGACTTGGCTCAGCCCGATCCGGGAACTGCCCAGCAACAGATCCACAAAGAAGAACAGGGCGGCCAACAGCAGCAAAGCCGCGAACATCCGGATCTTCCAAGGGGGCATCGGGCAAACATAGGTGCGCACCCTTGGAACGGAACGGGCTTTGCCTTCGGCGGTCGTTCCTTCGCGGCTCCACCCCTGGCCATGTTCCCCAGATCCATCATCGTTGTCTGTGCCCTTGCGCTGGTGGGTTGCTATTCAGTGCGGAAGAACCTGCGCGAGGCCGATCAGCTGGAACAACGGGGTGCTGCTGATGAAGCTTTGGCGGCCTACACCGCCATCGACCTGAAGCACCCGGGCCAGGCGGAAGCGCGCAAGGGCATTGAGCGGAGCGCTCAGCGGCTCTTCGACCGGCTGCAGGACGACGCGAGTTCCAGCTACATGGTGGGCGATTACCCGGCAGGTGAACAGAAGAGATTGGATGCAGGAACGTTCCGTGACCGGATGAACCGCGATGGGATCACCGTGAAGTGGAGCACGCTGTTCGAAATGCGCAGGGCGGAAGCACGCTCCATATGGCTGGAGGATCTGTACCAACAAGCTGAGGCCGCTTTCAAATTGGACCGGTTCCCGGAAGCCGGATCGATAGCAGTGCGGATCCTTCAGCACGATCCCGATCATGCCAACGCCGAGCACCTGCGGCGCATGGCGCATAACGAGCCGAAGTACCGCGACGGCAAACGCGCTTTCGACATCGGGCGCTTCACCGATGCGGTGAGGATACTGGGTGAGGTGGTGAACGACGACCCCTTCTATAAGGATGCCCTGTCACTGCACCACGTGGCCATGAACAAAGCATCGTACACCTTGGCGTATTTGATCGTGCCGGGGAGCAAGCCGGGCCGCTTCAGTCGGGACAGGTCGCCGAAACCAAGTAATGATGAACTGCTGCTGGCCGGGGTGATGGAGCAGGCGATCGTGCAGCTCGATGATCCACTGGTGCAACTCATCGACCGCAACCATACCGACGCACTCCTCTCCGAGCAGCTGCGTGCATTGACAGGTGGAGTGGAGGAGAGCACCGCTGCACAGGCTGGAAAGTTGCTTGGTGCACAGTTCGTGTTCACTGGCCAGGTGTTGCACATGGACGAAGACCGGGTGGATCTGCGGGTAACGCTCATCGACGCCAGCACCGGCCGCATCCATTTGGCTGAGCAGGTGAGCGCACTACGGAGTGAAGTGGGACGTGTACGCGATCCGAAGCCGTTGCTAATAGCCCTTGCCACGCAACGTGCGGCCGAGCACCTCAAGGAATTCGACCGGTTCGACGACTGAGGCGCATGCGACTTGTCGTAAAACCCAATTGGCTGAAGAACCATGAGCCTTTCCATTCCTTTTCAGATCACTGACTGGGACACGGTGCCGACCACCGTTGTCCGTGGCACCAGGGGTGCAGCAACCATGCGCACGCAGCAATTCGGTGACCTCCGCATCCGCATGGTGGAATACTCCGCCAACTACCTCGCCGACCACTGGTGCCAGTTGGGTCACTTGGTCTTCGTGCTCGAAGGTGAACTGATCAACGAACTACAGGACGGCGCGACGACGGTGATGAAGGCTGGTTCGTCCTACGCTGTCTCCGACGGGTTGAGTTCGCATCGCTCGCGAACTGTTGGACCGGTGAGATTGCTGATCGTGGATGGGGCGTTCTTGAAGTGATCGTCTGATCCGCGCTCACATCCTCCTGTACCACCCCTTGATCCGCTCGCGGTCCAGCACCTTCTGCCAGTCGGGGCCGAAGGCGTGATCCCACATATGCGGCAGGTTGTAAGCCACTTCGGCCATGGCACTGATGGTCTCTTCGCTCCAGTCCTTGGCCAAGCCTTGTGGGATGTGCACATTCAGGTGCTTCACCATGCCCTTGAATTCCTGCACGTAGTCGCCGTAGACGTCTTCCAACTTGCCAAAGGCAATGCAGTTGGCGATGCAGTGGTGGATCTCCAACACTTTGCCGAGGCCATAGCTCAATGCATGGCATACGCCTACTTCGCTGTATGTGAGGCTGAGGCCGCCCATGTAGCTGGCCACCATCAATAGCTCGTCACTCTTCGGATCACTGCGGTCCCGCTTCAGGAAGACTTCCCGGCACATATCCAAGGCCTTCTCGCTGTACGCTTCCGCGAAACTGTTCTTCTTGGTGCCGGTGATCGCTTCCACGCTGTGGATGTAAGTATCCATGCCGGTGTAGAACCATTGGTCGCGCGGTACAGTGGCAATGAGATCCGGGTCCAGGACGATCTGGTCGAAGACCGTCCAGTCGCACTTCAACCCGAGCTTTTTCACCGGACCGGTCAGCACGGCCGTCATGCTCACTTCCGCACCCGTGCCGCTGATGGTGGGAACGCCGCAGTGGAATATGCCCGGCTTCTTGATCAGGTTCAACCCTTGGTATTGCACGCTGCTGCCTTCGTTGGTGAACATCAAGGAAGTCGCCTTGGCGATGTCCATGATGCTTCCACCGCCTATCCCCACAATACCCGCGGGCATGCCGCGACGTTCCATCACATCATCCCGGAGCCGATCGATGAGTTCGGTGGTCGGTTCCTTCAAAACACTGATGAAGTGCACTTCGTCCCCTTCCAATTCCGGGATGCGCTGAACGAAGTCCTTCTTGTCCTCGAAGTAGTCGTCCACCACGAAGACCATGAAGCCATCGTTGAGGTGCCGCTGCGGGGCGAGGATCTCATCGAGCTTGCCGAACGAACCACGGCCATAACAGGTTTTAGTAACGGACTTGAAGTTGCGGAAGAGGTTCATCGGATCCAGGTAGGCCCCAAAGGAAGCGTCTTCCACGCGTTCCAGCATTCCCCGCTCAGGCGCTGATCGCTTCCTGCTGGCAGAGCCAGTCAAAGGCTTCACCGGCTTCCCGGAACCACGCCACCTTGAAGGTGAGCTTGCCGTTCACTGCGGTAAAGGACCGTTGAACGCTGGTCTGGTTGAAGTAGTCACTGGAAGGCAGGACAGCCATCTTCTCAAGACCGGTATCGAAGATTTTCGGGAACCACACTTCGTTGGCCCACTTCTCGTCCGCCTGCAGGATGGCGGTCATTTTGCGCAGGTCTGCAAGCCAGTACCGAACGTCGTGCTTCTTCACGAAGTCAAGGCCCAGGTCGAGGCCCATGCGGTACTGGTCGCTGCGCGCGTGGCCCTTCCATTCCAAATGGATCAAATGGTCTTTGGGTGTGTGGCTCACCCGCAGGAACGGCTCATCGAACAGGATCGGATCGCTGTGCTGGTCGCGTTGCATATCGGTCGGTCGGCTGGTCGCGGCCATCGCTGGAAGTGTCGTGGGTGTGGGCAAGGTATTCAAAGACGCAGTCGGGTGGGCACGTCCACCTTCCATCGCTGGCAGGTCTTAGGCATCTACTTTTCGGACATGTCCTACCGCATCACAGCGCTGCTGGTTCTGCTTGTTGCCATCTCCTCATGCAAGGTCATGAAGCAGTTGGACAAGTCGAACACGAAGGCTTACAGCAAGAACGGACTTGTGGCAAGGACTTTCACTGACGTGGCAGGGCCGCATTTCGCGTGGAGCAGCAAACCGGATAGTGGGGCCATCGCCAAGCCCAAGCTCTTGCTCGTACACGGCATCACCAGCAGCAATGCCATGTGGGCGGGCAACTTGCCAACGTTGACCAACCACTTCGACCTGATCGTGCCCGACCTTATCGGCCACGGCAGAAGCACCGGAAAATGGAACGGTAGCAGCGTGGATGCCCAGGTGGAGCATCTCGCGCTCATCCTGGACAGTCTGGGTATCGAGGAGCCGGTGTACGTGGTGGGGAACAGTTACGGAGGTGCCATGGCCGCCAACTTTGCCGAGCGCTACCCGGAGCGCGTGCGGGCGCTGGTGATCTACGATGGACCCGCAAGCGATTACACCGCTGCGATCGCTGACAGTGTTGCCCGTTCCGTTGGTGCGAAGGACATCACCGACCTCTTCACGCCGAAGAACCCGGACGAGCAATACCGCTTGCTTTCGATGTCCCTCTTTGAACCACCCAAAGTCCCGGGGTTCGCGCTGGAACAGATGTACGCGCGCTATTCAGCGCACAGTGAAGGATACTTGGCGCTGTTGAAGGACCTGCTGAACAAAGAGGATCTGTACGCTCGGAAGCAATACATGTGGACCATGCCTGTGTATGTGCTCTGGGGCGAAGGGGATCGGCTCATCCCGCTCAGTACCGGGCGCGGCATCGCGAAGCGGAACAACCTGCCAGCGGATCATCTGATCATTGTCCCCAAGGCCGGCCATGTGGCCAGTATTGAGCAGCGTAGCATTTTCGAGGAACACCTGATCCGCATCCTGACCGACGGCCCATGCCCTGATCCGGTGAGAGTGAGCGATGGACCGTGCACCATGGAGTACGATCCGGTCTGCGGTTGCGATGGCAAGACCTATCCGAACAACTGTGCTGCTTGGCGCGGTGGTGTGCGCGTGGTGGCCAGGGGGGCGTGCAAGTGAACCGGCGCGCTCACCGCAGCAACGTCACATGCCCGGCACGATCCACCTGTTCGCCACGGGTGGTTTCCCCGGTGAAGACATAGTAGTACGTGCCATCCGGGGTGTCGCGCTTGGGCCGCCAGATCAGGTCATCCTCGCGGAAGCTGCTGGTCTCGTGAATGGCCATGCCCCAGCGGTTGTAGATGGTCATTTTGTACGTGCGGAAGCCGGCGAACTGCAGGAAGTAGAAGCCGTCGTTCGGGCCGTCGTTGTTCGGGGAGAAGACGTTCGGGATCTCCACGATGGGATCGGAACAGACCGCCAAGTGATAGGCATATGTGGAGAAGGCCGTCACCGGGCAGGCGTTGTCGGTGGCAATGATCTGGAAGTTGGCCTGTTCTTCACCGAAACCGGCAGGATCCCAGCATACCGTGGCCGTAACCGGGTTGGTGCCCGTGTAGGTGAACGTGCTGCCGGGCAATGCGTTGGCGATGTTGCTTTCCAGCAATACGGATTGTGCGGTATCCGGATCGACGATGACCAGGTCGAAGCAGAACGGTCCGCTGGCACATGCATCAATGGCATACGGCGCGGTGATCTGTCCTGCCGTGAGGTTCGCCACGGTGCCCGTTGCGGGATCGGGCGGTGTGTTGGAGCAGGGGATGATGACGAACTGCATATCGCGCATCACCGTCCCGATCACGTTCCCCAGATCGTCTTTTTGTGTCACCAGCACGGTGATCACGAAGTTGCCGAGTTGGGTGGGCGTGAAGGTGAGTACACCTGTTGAAGGGTCGATCGCAATGCCGAGGATCGGTTCGGTGTAAGCGTAGGTAGCGGCGTAGATGCAAGGGAATCCTACAGCTTCCAATGCTTCAATGAATTGGTAGGTCACGTTGTCTCCATTGGCCTCCGATGTCCCGAAGCTGTAGGTGGCCGGCAGACCCTGGCACAGGTAAGGCACCGGTGTTGAAGCGAATGTGGGCGAATCGTCGCAGTTGAATGATTGACTGTACATGGTGGTCTCGATGTACATATCGGTGCTCTGGTCGTCGACCACCAGGTTGTCGATGGCGGCGTTGCGGCAGCACAGTGTGTAGGAGAATGTGATGTGATCACATGGTGGCAGCGAAACCGTGGCGGAAAAAATGTGCCGTTCGATGCCCGGGAGGCTCCCCCCGTTGCACGTGCTGTTCGCCAGGTCCGTGGGGCACAGCTGCGATACCTCCTGCACGCTCGTAAGGTTGACCGTGATGTCGAAGGAGGTGCCGCACGGGTTGTTGATGGACACCGTTTGGGAGGCCAGGAGTTCCGACCCGAAACAGTCGCGGTGCAGTGTTAAAGTGACCAGGAACTGGTCGTTACCCACGCACTGGTAGGTGATCTCTGCTGCGGCAACGTGGGTGGCACTTACGTCTTGCGGGGCAGCCAGTGCGAGAAGCGACAGCGCGGGCAGGATCCTGGAGGTATTCATGTGGGGCATTGTGCGGTAAGACGCAATGGCGGGCGGCTTGCGTTGCATGCCGTTCGGGTAAACCTAGGAAAGACGGGGAAATATGGAGAGCCCGCAGACCAGCACCCGCACGGGCTGAAGGGTTCGTCACGGCGCCCATCTCGACCAGACGGCCGAATCCTTGAACACACCGTTCCAGAAGAAGTTCTCCTTGAAGAGCCCTTCGCGTACGAAGCCATGGCGCGCGAGCAAACTGTTCGAGGCCACGTTCAACGGATCGGTGTCGGCTTCGATGGTGTGGAACCGGAACCGCTGGAAACCACAAGCCACGGCCGCTTCAAGCGCCTCGCCCATGATGCCCTTGCGCCAATGGTGAGGGGAGAGCATATAGCCGATCTCGCCCCGGTGATGTTCCAATTTCAACCGGTAGTAGCCGATGGTGCCGATCAAGTTGTTGTCGCCTTTCAGGGTGATGGCCCATGTGATCCCCTGATCGTTCATGCGGTCCTTCGCGCAAACGGTGATCAACTTGCGCGCATCCTGCAACGTGGTGGCGCGCGGCCGACCGATGTGCTCCATCACACGCGCGTCCGACCGCATACTGAACAGCGCAGGTGCATCGGTGCGCACCAGCTTGCGAAGGATCAGGCGTTCAGTGGTCAGGATAGGAAAGGGGGAGAACTTGACAGAGAGCATGTCCACGAAGAAAGTCACATTCCCGCGCAGCCGGGATGCGCGCTATCACATCCGTTAACGCTTTTGGCATTCCGTTAACGCGAGGTGACACGGACCATCGGTTCATTGGCAGCATGAGACGGATCCACGTTCCCCTTTTCCTTCCGGTGGTGGCATGCATGGCTTGTACTTCACCCACGCCGGATGCCACCATCACCAACGTACCACCCGATACGCTGGCGGTGCGCATCGACTCCTTCATGAGGGCCAATGTGGCTGCGGGCTTCAGCGGTAGTCTCTTGGTGCTGCGCGGTGGCAAGGCCGTGATCGATACCGGGTACGGCTTGCGCGATCGTGAACGTGCCCTACCCAATACGAGCTCCACAGTGCATGCGATCGGGTCCATTACCAAGCAGTTCACGGCAGCGTGCATCCTCAAGTTGCAGGAAGCTGGCAAACTGAAGGTCGGGGATCCCATGAGCAAGTACCTGAAGAACGCCCCATCGGACAAGTCATCGATCATGCTTCATCATCTGCTCACGCATTCGGCCGGGTTCCCCGGGGCTATCGGCGATGACAACGATCCCATCAACGGCGCCGACTTCGCGGCACTTGCGTTGTCCACACCGTTGAAGTTCAAGCCGGGCACCGCGTACGAATACTCCAATGTCGGCTACAGCTTGTTGGGCATCATCGTGGAAACCGTGAGCGGGTTATCGTACGAACACTACCTCCACGACTCAGTGCTCATGCCGGCAGGCATTGCGAGCACAGGCTATCGCATCCCCGACTGGTCGAACGAGGAACTGGCGATCGGTTATCGCAAGGACGGCACACGCTGGGGCACGATGCTCGACCATCCCACGGTGAACGGTGGTCCGGGCTGGCATCTGAGGGCGAACGGCGGCATCATGAGCACGACCCACGACATGGCAGCTTGGATTGAAGCTTTGCGCATGCATAGGGTACTGGACAGTGCATCGGTCGCTTCCATGTTCTCGCCTTACGTGGAGGAGGGCGAAGGTGCGGGGTCACATTATGGCTATGGCTGGGCCATCTTCAATACGCCGCGTGGTACACGATTGATCACACACAACGGTGGCAATGGCGTGCAGTTCGCAGATGTCCTGTTCTACGCCGACGAAGGCGTGACCGTGGTGCTGATGAGCAACGCCTCGGTGCGCGGGATGCAGGACATCGCATGGCAGGTGGGGCGCATGGTCTTCAACCCGGCATACGTGCCTGAAGTCGTGCAACCCGCCAAGCTCTTGACCGCTGTTCCGTCAGGACCTGGCGGCGATCGCATGAAGGCGCTCTCGGCGATCATTGCTGAAACCAACGATGATGCCGCGCTGAAAGCCTGGTTACAGGCGAATCTTGGTCCTGGCTTCCTGCAGGATGTTCCCATGGAACGGCACGTTGCTGTTTTCAAGCAACTGCGCGCGGACATCGGAGCGAACACCATTGAATCGGTGGAGCAACTTGGTCCGGAGGAGTACGCGCTGAAACTGCGTTCCGCGGGGAACAAGGGTTTGTTCCGTGTGATGCTGCAGCTGCGCCCCAACGATGCGCGCATCGGCGGCATGGGTGTGGAGAAGGAGGAGTGACAAGGATGTGGGAACCTACCCCTCAGGAGGTTTCCCAGAACCACGATGCGTCCACGAGGATGTCGTTCTCGTCGTAAAAGAACCAGAAGGAGCAGGGTCCGGCATGGTCGTGTACATGGATGTAGCGTTCGAACTTGTGCACACTCTTTCCGGTCCGTTCCTCGCTCAGCATGGCGAAGTTGGATCCCGGGATCGGGGGAAGGGAGTGCCATCCGTTCGCGGGGCGTTCCGCGCTGCATTCCAACACCGGGCGCTGCGGACCCAGTTTGGCCATCACGTTCGCCTTGCTCGTCCCCGGTGGATATTCCTTCAGCAGCAGAACACGCCGTTCGACCATTCGCTTTTCAACCATTTCCTGCGCATCGCAGCCGCTCAGGAGTACCAACGACCCGATCAACATCCGTCGCACCACGGTTCTCATTTTCTATGAGTGTTGCGTCCCCGATCCAACGCAGGCAGGTCTGGACTGTTGTGCTAGCCGTGGTACACGCGTGAAGCAATGATGAGGCCTTCGGCGATCTCCAGCACTTCACCCACGCAAAGGTCCTCTTCATTTTTCACATGCCGGATGTATTCCATGAAGACCTGGGCATCATCCGCGGTGAGTTTCACCACCTCATAGTTCAGGGTGGGTAACCGGTCGAATGCATCGCGCCACCACGCGCGCAGTGCGTCTTTGCCACGGATGAAACCGCTGGTCCGGGGTTCGCGCACTTTCAGTTTGGGGCTATAGTGCTGGGCATCGTCCGCGTAAAGCGAAAGAAGTGCATCGAGATCATGGGCATTGAAGGCAGCGAACCATTCAATGGCGATCGATCTGTTCCGCTCGGCTGGCATGGCCTGCTTGCTCTGCCTATCCGTTCATACGGGAACTGCGAGCCGGCACTGGGGATCGACATAGTCACCCACGAACAGATCGATCTCGTTGCGGTCCATGTTCGGGAACATGGCGTACGCGCACTGCCGTAAACGATCAATGGTCGAACTGACATGTACGGCGTTCAGCCTGCCGCTGCGAGCATCGCCCAGCTTGCGGTCCTTCATCTCACAATTCTGCAACCAGCACATCACCGCATCGCGATCGGCCGGAACAGCTGTGGCTACGATGACGGTCATGCCGGTGAAGATGCGACGATCCTGTTGCCGAACACCGGGATCAGGAACCGATCGTCACACCGGAAGGAGCGCTGGGTGCTTCAACCTTCTTGCGCGCGGGCATGCGGTCGCTGGCCCGGTTGAAGGTCCAGTCGTACTTACCGCCAGCGCGCGGCATGGCGTGGCACTGCGGAATGAGATTGAGCATGTTCGCCTTCACCAGCTTGGTGAGGAACATACGGAAGTTCTGCCCGCGCTGTGGGTCGCGCTCGATCAGCTCGCGCTGGGCCAGCATGCCGTACAGGTCGAAGCTGGTGAGGTTCACGGTGGTGTTGCTCTCCAGGTGTTCCTGGATTGCCTTGCTGATGCGCAGGGCTTTTTGGATCTCGGCGGGTGTTAGTGGCATGCGGGCGTAAAGGTCGTGCATTGACACGGCCGTGGCACCACCAACGGATCCAGCGGCTCATCCTGATCGACTTGACGCGGAACGAGGCTCACGGAACGCCGATCACGTCCGGTCGCGATGAGGCCAGGTCGGGGTTGCGCAGTTGGAACCCTTCCAGTGCATCCCATCGGAAGGGGTCCGGGCCATCGTGCACCAGCTGCGGGTAGTAAGCGAACGAGAGCTGGAACGTTCTCACGATCAGGCGTTCGTTGCGGATCAACAGGCCAAGGCCGAACGCCGGCTGCACAGGCCGCCTGAAGATCGGTTCGTGCTCTGCCCCCAAGGTCCCGGCAGCGATGGTGAGCACCGGCGCGAAACGGAATCCGATGAACTGGTAGGGCAGGTACACCACCGTTTCCACCTTCACTATGCCTTTCCAATCGCCAGTGAAGTCCGTGGGTTCGAAGCCGAGCAACTGCTGGCCGTTGATGTTCACCGATCCCGCCGTCTCAGGTGAAAGCACTTTGGCGAACACCAGGCGCGCGAAATACCGCAAACGCCAGCGACCCATGGTATGCAGCGGTGTGAAGTACCGTGCCTGCACCTGCACGATCCCGTCGCGCATTTCCCCTTTCGGCAGGTAGCTACCGAAGCCGGCCGAGAGGTTCACGTAACCCGACTTGTCGAAGTAGAATGCGCGGGAAGCGGCGACGCCCACGTACGGTTCGAAGGTGCGGTCGGGCCCCCAACGGCCGCCGCCGGTAGCGGTCAAAAGCGTGCCTTCGGCCACATCCTCGATCAACCCGAAGCGGTAGATGTATTGGTCTTTGGCATACTGCCGCTTGCTGAGCGAAGCCGAG
Organism: Flavobacteriales bacterium; assembly: GCA_049289815.1. Taxonomy (GTDB): domain Bacteria; phylum Bacteroidota; class Bacteroidia; order Flavobacteriales_F; family PHOS-HE28; genus PHOS-HE28. The sequence continues at coordinate 35,187 of JBATMK010000062.1, read as the reverse complement.
ACAAGTGCCAGCCGGTTCTCGGTGTACAGGCTGTCCAATGCCGAACGTGGCGCAATGGCGTTGTACCACGATGTGGCGAAGCGACCGGCCAACACCAACGATGTAGCGCGTTCGGCAGGAACGCCTTTCCCGGTGCCGATGCTCCAGCCGGCCCAGGCATCCAGGTCGTAACGATTTGCTGTTACGGTCACCAGGTCGGCGCCATCCGTGGTATCGGGCGCAGGATGCAACCATGCATGCCCTGCGCTGATGTTGCCCGCCCAGAGCGCAAGGGGTGAATAGAACGGCCGATCAAGCGAAACGGAAACGCGGTCCTGTTCGGGTTCCAGCGCATATGCGATCGTGGACCGGATGAAGCTCTGGTCGATATTGTGGATGCGGTGGAAGCCCGACCATGAAGGTTGCGGTGTCTGCAGCGAGTAGTCGAACCGTTGGTTCAACTCCTGTCCGAAGCCCAGCACGTTCGTCTCGTTCACCCCGGCGCTCACGCTGGTGGCATCCACGTTCAGATCGGCGTTCAAGGTCCAGCGGTCCTGCACCAGCACGAGGATGTCCACCGAATCACGAGCGTTCTTCACAGGTACCACCAGCACGCGTGCGTCGTTCACCACGGGGGAGTTGCGCAGCACGCGTTCGCTCTCCGAAACATGCAAGGGATCCAGCCGATCGCCCTCACCCAACAACAGCAAGCGGCGGATGACGAAGGAGCGCGTGCGCACATGCCAGCGGTTGCCCCAACGCTCCAACCCATTGGTCTCATAGGTGGCGGTAGTATCGTGCAGATTGCTGCCGAACGGATCGAGCACTTGAACGTCCACGTGCCGTATCCAGCGCCCCCGGAATCTTGCGTTCGGGTCCACGCGCTTCGCCGTGGGTGCGGGCGCGGGAGCGGTAACGGGATCGCTGTACCGCACGAACACCGCATCGTACAACCAACGGAACGCGCGGTGCTTCTCGGCAATGTTGTCCAGCTTGTCGAAGACGCGTACCGTGTCCTCCTGCCCCAACGCGTGCACGTAGCCGAGCGCAGTGATCAGGCATGCCGCCACCGGACGGCGCCATCGGCACCGATGCCATTGCTGTGTTGGGCGTGCACAACCGGCCATGGACATCGGTGATATTGAATTCGTTCTCAGCTATGCGCGGTCGCGGCCCTCGCATCGTCCTTTGCGGACACCGTTGGTTCGGACGGAACTCTTGCAGCGAAGGAGGATGGTTTCGCACCGCCATGCTCGCGCGTGTGTACATGGGTGAAATGCGCACCGTAGATCAGTATAACCGTGGAGTAGTAGACCCACACCAGTATGATGACCACCGCACCGGCTGCGCCATAGGTATCGCCCACACCGCTGTAGCCGATGTACAGGCCGATCAGGTACTTGCCCAGTGTGAACAGGAGCGCGGTGATGATCGCTCCGCTCCACACGTCGCGCCAACGGATGCGCGCGTCGGGCAGCACTTTGAACACCACCGCGAAAATGAGCGTGATGATGCCGAAGGAGATCAGCACGTTCAGTACGGCCACCACCACGGCGGTCACGTCCGACAGCCAGAGGGCTATCCGTTCCGCGAAGGCCACGAGCACCGTATCGAGCACCAACGAAACGAGCATGAGGAAACCGAAGCAGGCCACCAATGCCAATGAGACCAACCGCGTGCTGAGGTAATTCAGGATCGCGCGACCCGGCTTCGCTTCCACCTTCCACACCTTGTTCAGTGTGCTCTGCAGACTTGCGAAAACGGAACCGGCGCTGATCATCAGCGCGGCCACCCCGATCACCTTGGCCCCGAAACGCGTTCCGGTCACCCGTGCGTTCTGCAGCATATCACCCAGCGAAGTGGCCGTGCTTTCTCCTATAAGACCGCCTGCCTGCTCGAGCAATGCTTTGCGGACCGAAGCTTCATCGTACATGGTCGCGGCCACCATGACGGTCATGATCATCACCGCGGGAAGGGAAAAGATCGTGTAGTAGGCTATGGTGGCTGCCTGGCTCATGGGCTCATTGGCCATGAACTCTTTGCCCGCCGCGACCAGCGTGTGCGAGAAGCGCGATATCCGGCTTCTGTGTGCTCTGCCGGTAACGGAGGGTGGGTCGGTGTGAGCTACGCTGGTGGAATGCATGGAATTGGATGAATCTGCACTGTGAAGCGTGTGCCAGATCCGTTCAATGGCCCGACGAAGGCATGGGGTGCTAACCACTGGCTGAACCTGAGCCGGATCCGATGGCTGGTGTCACGGTGCTTGCGGGTATACGGCTTCCCGGGACAAGGCAGGTTGTGGAAGTTCTTGCCCATTCGCCGCGTTGCCAGCGAAGGTTCCGTGGTTCCGGAAGTCGTCCTGTGCCCTGCTGCACGGCTTCCACGGGTATTGGGCACGCCGATCGTACTACCGCTGGGTGCAGCGGCACTGCACACATGTACTTGCTCCGGACCCTCTTCGCATTGCTGTTCGTGAGCACGCTCCAAGCCGGGTCCGGCCAAGGCTTTCTGGACGGGAAGACCGTCACGTATGACTCGGCTTACGTACGCGATTTCTCGGACCGGCCGACCGTGCGGTTGTATTTCAGCAACAAGTTCAACAGCATGGTCGTCCGCGCTGATGGTGGGACGGACATCCGCTACCGCCCTAACGGCAATTACAATATGGGGATCGGAGCCAGCTATCGCCGGCTCACACTGAACATCGCTTTCCCCATCCCGTTCCTGAATGATGACCGGGACAAAAAAGGGCGTACCCGTTATCTGGACGCACAGGCGACCATACACACCCAACGACAGGCTTCGAATCTCTTCCTCCAGGTATTCAAAGGCTACCACATCACTTCCCATGACCAACCCACCGTGGGATGGGTGCAGACGACGGCGTTCGCATATCGTGAGGACCTGCTGCAATTCAACATCGGGATGAGTTCCGTCCGGATCCGGAATGCCAAGCGTTTCAGTTACCGCGCATCCTTCACCCAGGATGCATGGCAACAGCGCTCACAAGGCACGTGGCTGTATGGCGCATATGCCACGTTCTATGCTTTGTATGCCGACTCGGCCTTGGTGCCTTTTCGTTTGCGGGATCAGTTCGCTCCCAGTGCCGCGATCAGTGAAGGCATTTTCGCGGATATCGGGCCCATCGGAGGGTATGCACGCACATTCGTTTACCGCCGCCATTGGTTCCTGACCTTGAGCGCTGCCTTGGGTGTAGGATTGAGCCTCCAGCATCTCACCATTCCGGAGATCGATGGAACAACAACCACCACCGACCTGGGGCCGGGATGGCGTCTGCAATTGCGCGGCGCCATCGGGTATAACGCACGCTACAACTTCATCGGGCTGGTCTTCAATCAGGAGCGTGTGGGCTTTCTCCTGCCGCAACAGGACCGCTTTGCATGGGACGTCGGCAACCTGCGGCTCATGTTCGTGGAGCGGTTCCGGGCCAAGCCCGAAAGGGTTGACAAAGGATTGAAGTGGTTGAAGCAGAACACACCCCTGTAGGGCGCCGTACAATGTCCCGGACCGGTCTACTATGCCTCCACTTCCGCTGCGGCGGTTGCCGTCTTCTTGTCCTTCCGTTCACGGAGGAATTTCGCCACGGACCTCATGCCGCCGGCCAGCGATGAGAGCGTGCTGGACTGTTTCCCCGGATCATCGCCGATCACCTTGCCGAGCAACATGCTCACACCGGTGAAGATCATGCGACGCTTGAAACCAGGAAGCATCGATGCCACGGTACTGCCCACCGTCGACACCGTTGAACCGGACACCTTGCCATGCATCATCTCCTGCACTTTCCTTATGGGGGACCAGCTGCGCAGGACGTCACCGATCGCATCGCGCATCAGTATGCCGCGCGTATCAGGATCCTTGAGGTGTTCCCAGCGATCGGCCATGGACTGCGCGTACCGATCGCGCTCACGGCGTGCTTGCCATTGTGCAGCCCGGAAGTCGTTAAGGTTTTTGTGTTCCATTGTCGTCATTGTTCAATTCGTTGATGCGGCCCAAAATGAAGTTGTCGCGGCCGTTGCTGTTCCACCAGAGTTGGAAGATCCCCAAGCCGAGCAGGTAGATCCCGCCCACGATCACAAACCCCAAAGCGTTGGAGTGTAACAGTTCGCCGAGGTAGAAGCCCAAGCCGATGCACAGGAAAAGGACTGCCATGGCAACGGTAAGGAAGACCACTCCGACCTGGAACGTCTTGCCCATCAGTTCACCGGCTTTCCCGGTGGCCTTCATTGCGATGTAGCGTTTTTCTGCTGCTACATATCCCTTCACATCGGCGGCGAAACCGTCCATGAATGAACTGAAATCAAGTGGTCCACCTTCCTCTGTCAAGTTCAAGGAGGGCGGCGCTGTACTGCTGGCAGTGGACATGGGGATGAGGTTTGTGTGTGCAATTCAATTCACCGGCCATATGCCCGATCTCCTGGCCCCTTCCATACCCGTAGGCGGAATGAGCGGGTTCTGGCTTCCGGACACAAAGCCTTTTTCCGATGATGCTGGGGTATTTCCACCCCGATCCTGTCACCGCTGCACCCCGATTCCGAGGATCCAAGGGAGGATAGCCTTATGTGTAGCCGGACATAAGGAGATCAAGCGCGGCCAAGGCGAACAAGATGCCCGCGAACAGCAGCACTTTCTGCCACCAGGCCAGCTGCCGCATCGCATGCAATCGGCGGTAGGTCCTGCGCCTCATCCGACGGAGATGTATGGCAACCCTGTCCATTTTGCGCTAAGCCGGCTTTGCTTGTGACACAGCCGTTAGCGTGCGTTGCACGAGCACCGAACATGCCAAGCCGAGCAGGCAATACCCCGTGAAGAGGTAGAAGCCCACTTCCAGCGAGCTATTGTTGGTCGTCAGTACATGTATGGCCGAGGCATAATCCCGAAGCACAGCGAGCTGGCTGTTCACCACCCCGTTGAAACCGATGAACGCCATGAAGATGGCCACCACCATCACATCGGCCATGGACCATTTACCGGCTTGGAAAATGAGGAAGTACGGCAGTTTCGCCTTCGGTGCACGTTTGCGGACCAAGGCGATCATGGACAGGATCAGCTTCGTTACCGGAATGAGCACGCTGAAGCTGAAGACCAGGATGGCCACCAATGTGAGCGCCGCATCACCGTCCTTGAAAAGCACTTTCACCACCTCCAGGATGCTCTTGCTCTGGTAGAAAAGCACTTGATCCTTGAACATGATCGGTTCACCGATGAGGGTCAATGAGAATTCAGCGATGCTCGCTTCGATGTCGATCATGGGAAGCAACAATCCTGTTACCAGCACCACAAGGCTCGCGAGGATGGTAGCCACCAGTGACCATATCCGCCGCCTGTCGGTGGCGGCCAGGACGAACAGGAGAACGCATGAAACGCCCAGCACCGCGAGGTACCATGTTTCCACTGCCTTCAGGTGCTGCATCCTCGGTTTGATGATGGCCATTGTTGCAGTGCGGTCCCCGGCCCCATAACGGTCGATCACAGCGTTCAGCAGGGATCGATCCACCAAGCCCTCTGTCTTCGCTCCCAGTATGTTCAACTGGTCCACGATGAAGCATTGCATTTCCTCCTTGTTCGCCGGATCGTTGACATAGTCGAGCATCAGGTCCGCGTAATTCGGTATGCCCGAACGGATGTCGTCCACATCCACCAGCACGTCCATCAGCACGTTCTTCACCAACCCGCCGAAACCCTTCTGTTTGTTCTTATCGTGCATCACTTGCTCCACTTGGTTGAGCAGGTCGGTCATGAGTTGCACAAGGTGCTTACGGGCGTGCTCCCGGTTGGCGGGCGTGAGTTCGAACTCTGTGACCTTCTTCTCCAGGATCGCACTGATGATCACCTTCCACTCCGTCGGATCGAACAAGCCGTAGGTCACTTGCGAAAGCTCCATGGCATCGGCGCGCAGCGCCCTGCGCTCAACACCGATGTTGTAGGCGCGTATGGCCGAGAAGACGACGGTGCACAGCAGCACGATCGCGAGAACGTTGCGGACGATGGAACGGGACATGGGGGGCGGAGGGGCGATCGGTGACTTGTCCACCTGTGGTTGCACGCTTCGCGCCACTATCGCTGATCGCCACCGAACGCCTGCCGTCAGCACTTCCCGCCCACGGTTACCCGTTCCTGCGATCTCCGGTCTGGGGAAGTTGCACCACAATCAAGTGTACAAGTATGCCCGCGCAACGAGCCGCGAATGGATCCTGGCCCGAACAGCCCGCCATCCGGTCTTGGGCGCTGCCCTAAGGGAGTTGGTCGCTCTGAAAGTTCCAACCTCCCATGGCACAACACTTGGCTTTTCCATGGCGAACACAATCACAACAAACAACCCCAAAACCATGTCAGCGAAAAGCACCATCGCCATCGCCCTTACCGCCCTCGCAGCAGGTGCGGCCATCGGCTTATTGCTCGCTCCCGCTTCAGGAGCGGATACCCGCAAGAAACTCATGAAGAAAGGTTCCGCACTCCGCGATCGTCTCGCCGATATGGTGGAAGAAGGCAGCGAGTTGATCGACAAACTGAAAGGTGATGCCGAAGATCTGGCCGACAAAGCCAAGAGCACGGCCAACGCCGCCAAGGAACGCGTGAAGGATGCCGCCAGCGATATGGCTTCGCAAGCGCGCAGCACCGCCAACGCAGGAGGATACAGCAAGAGCTGAACAGGGGTCCTGTTCGCTACGAGGATGCCCCGGCCATTGCAATGCAGTGTGCCGGGGCATTCGTTTCCAGCCGTTCCCTCACTCGGCAGAACATCTGTTCCATACCGCCCCATGGATCTGCACTCCGGCATGCCGTACTGGCTCGTTCGCGATGGCTTGCGAACGGACTATCCTGTGCTGGCCTCCGACCTGCGCACCGATGTTGTCATCGTTGGCGGCGGTATCACCGGTTCGCTCTGTGCATACACGTTCACCGTAGCAGGGATGGACGTGGTGGTGCTTGACGGCAGGAGCATCGGCACGGGCAGTACCTGCGCCAGCACTTCGCTGTTGCAGTACGAGATCGACACGCCCCTGCACCGGTTGATCGGCATGGTGGGGGAGAAGAACGCAGTGCGCAGCTATGAACTGTGTGTGAAGGCCATAGCACGCCTCGGTGCGATCGCCAGGGAGATCGGCTTCGGGGAGTTCACCCCGCGGCCGAGCATTCAGTACGCGAGTGTGCGAGCGCATGAGCGCATGTTGGCGACGGAATTTGCAGCTCGCAAAGCGCATGGTCTTCCGGGCGAACTGCTCGATGGCGTTGCCGAGGTGCGCACAGCCTTGCCCTTCGATGCCCAGGCCGCTTTGCGCACAACCGTGGCCGCGGAAACCAATGCCTATGGCTATACCCATGCCTTGCACGCGAAGAGCATCGCCGATGGCGCCAGGATCTTCCAACTCACCGAAGTGTCCGAATTCCGCGATAGCGCCAGTGGGGTGGAGGTTCGCACAGTTGACGGCCACACGGTGCACGCGCAATACCTGGTGTATGCCACCGGCTACGAGAGCCGCGACCTCCTGCCTAAGAAGGTGATCCGTTTGCACAGCACGTACGCTGTCATCAGTGAGCCCAACACTGGTGCGGAGCCATGGAAGGACAATGCCCTCATCTGGGAAACCGCCAAACCCTACCTCTACATGCGCACGGCCCCCGAAGGGCGCATCATCATCGGTGGCCGCGACGAACCGTTCCGCGATCCGGCACTCAGGGATGCCCTACTGGTGAAGAAAACCAAGACCTTGTGCTCTGACTTCCACGACCTTATGCCAGCCGTTCCGTTCCGACAGGAGTACGCCTGGTGCGGCACCTTCGGCGAAACCAAGGACGGGCTGCCGTACATCGATCGCGGCCCGCGCGCCAACCGCAGCTACTACGCCCTGGGCATGGGTGGCAACGGCATCACCTTCAGCATCATCGCGGCGGAGATCATACGTGATCGTATGATGGGACGGCCCAACCACGATGGTCCCATCTTCCGCTTCGATAGATGAGGATCGGAAGGGTGCGGCCTCTTGGACCGATGATCGCTATACCTCGTTGATGAAATGGACCCGTCGCATACTATTGGTCATACTCCTCGCCTTGCTTCTTGGAGTGGTTGTGCAGTTGGTGCGTTGGGGACAGGCCCGCAAAAGCGATCCGGATGCCACCTTCATTCTCCCGCGTGTCTACGTGGCACGCATGAGCGTTGAACAGCTCGATCCGGATACCACGCTGCTGAACATCATGCTGGCGATCGACGATCCAGCGCCGATCGGGTTGACGGTGGACAGTTTGGAGTATGTGATGTCGATCGGGGGCAATGAAGTGGTGCGCAGTACCTACCCGCACTCGATCACGGTGCGGGCGAACGACAGCGCGCACATCGAACTGCCCGTGGCGGTGCAGACACGGAAGCTCGTTGCGGTCCTCAAGCAACTGGCGGCTTCGGGCGTTGACACCGTGGAGTATGCAATGGAGTCCAAGTTCCACTGGCCTCTCGCCTTCTGGCGCGAAAAGCCGCTGTCCATCAAAATTGCCCGGCGCTTGCCCTTGTTCCTCATCCCGGAAGTGGAAGTGCGCGATCCCGTGGTGGAAAAGCTGGGGCTGGGGGAAAGTCGCGTGGTGATCGACGTAGCGATCTTCAACCCGAACGGTTTTTCGTTCGCGTTCCGACAAACGGACTTCGAAGCCGAACTCAACGGCCACGAGGTGGTGACCACCGTGGTGGACGACCTCGTTCAGGTGCCTGCGAGGGATACGGTGATCGTGCGGGTCCCCATGGTAATGGCTCCTGGTCGCTTGTTGGGTGGCCTGTTCGGCCTGATCGTGAAACCTGCGCGCACAGCATACTCCTACCGTATGGCGCTCACGATCGTTTCCGACAACGCCACCTTGGACAAGTGCCGCTTCGTTGTTGTGGGCAACGGCATGCTGGAAGAGTTGAAGTCATTACGCAAAGCGGCCACAGCAAGCAAGTGAAAGCGTGGGCCTGTCCAGGCGCTCGCTGGCAAAACAATGTCTTATGCAGGCCGATCGGCGAGAGGCATCACGGGATAACGCTAAGGGCCCCGACGTTCTCCAGCGCGTGCAGATACAACCACTCTGTGGTCGAAGAGCCATTGCGGAAAAAGAAGACCGCCCCATACGCATGCACCACCTTCCTGAGCTCCGTGCAGGCGCCATCATGCGATGATCTGGAGATGTAGGTCACACGGCGTGGTTCCTTGATCACCTCACGGGACCCGCATGGGCTTTCTACTCCAAGGCAGGCTGCACGAGCAGGCACCGATCGCACTATTGCCGCAGCATTGGGGGCTTGCTGTGTTGGGGTCGCTGCGATCCGCGGTTGCCCAACTCCAGGGAAGTGCGGCGCTCCTTCCGGTACACGGTACCCTTGGATCGGAACACCGCGCGGAACATGATGGGATGGGACCGTAGGACGCAGCCCCAGGTGTTCCAAAGACGACCGCGGAACAACTTCCTCCACCGGCGGTATCGCGTGATCCGCGATCGCTGACAGGACTTCCACCGCAGGAGCGCTCGTTTTCGTGTCACCGGGAAGGATCCTTGTGATCATGCCCCCGGAAAGACCTTTCCTGGAAAGTTCATCACGGTCCGACGGAGCAAGTCGCAGCAAGGACAATTGTTCGTCCATCCGCTCGTGCTGCTTCATGCCGTATTGTGTGGTATAAGTGAAATCAACGGTGGCAGCGGAGAAACGGACGAAGCCAACGGGTCCATCGTATTCGAAGCGCTCGTTCTCGGGCATGTAGGTCAAAGTGACCTGGAAGGGAAAACCGAATTCCTCGGACTCCAACTGCTCGGGTACCCTTGTGTCAATGAGGATCTGTTTCATTGGGCAACCCTCATGCTCGAAGCTCAGCATGTAACGGTCCTGGTAAGTGAGCGGGATGGTGAACCGCGTATCACTGAGTTCGAATTCGTAGGCGGCGCCCACGGTGGGAACAACGAAGACGCGTGTCCCTTTCCACGATGCCCCTTCCACCCGGAGCCGGCCATCGGCTTGAAGGGATGCTGCGTACAATGGTCCTGTGGTGGAGCATAGGCTGAACAAGACAAGAGGTAGCGCGCGTACGATGTGGTCCATGGTGCTGATGTTCGTGTGGCCCATCACCATGCACGTGCCGGAACGATCGCGCACCTCAGGTACCCGTGCTGGCAGACCGATCTTGACACATGGAACCAACGCCACCGCATTCCCCGGTAGGGGCCGTGAGTGCTCGGCTTCGGGTGATCCCGCCTCTTGATCGAGGCACCGGTTCCCCACGCCGTAGCGCCACACCGGAGGTTGTATGCTGAAACGTCCGTTGGCACTGGATCGGCTTTGACATCCATGAATACCTGGGGAGCCAGGCCCAACGTCCTTGCACACCTTGAAAGTCCCACCGCCTGCCGATGGCAGCACAGACCGGAGCCCACGCTCAACTGCCGTGTGTGGGCGCCATCCACGCGAACAGCGAGATGAAGCGGGCAGTGGAACGGGGTGACCCTAGAAACGGAAAGCATGCCCAACGCCATTTACCCTTTAATGGTGAGGTCGTTCTCCGCGGGCCGAAGGATCGTTATTGCCATCGGCATCACGCTCCTTGCCTCGCTACCAGGTTTGATGGTGGCGCAGGAGCCCGATGGTTGGTTCGCATCGTTGCACAAACCTCCCTTCGCGCCACCCGATGCTGTTTTCGGCCCGGTGTGGACCGTGTTGTACATTATGATCGGTACAGCGGCAGGTTTGGGTTGGGCACAGGTGAAAGTCACGCCGGTCAGGAACGCCCTCATGCTCTACGGTGCCCAGATCCTGCTCCACGTCTTGTGGACCGTGGTGTTCTTCGGCATGCACGCACCATACGCGGCTTTGGTGGTGATCTCCTTGTTGTTGATCTACATCGTGCTCACCATGCAGGCGTTCAACCCCATCAGCCGGATGGCCGTACGGTTGATGGTCCCGTATCTCCTGTGGGTTGTGTTCGCCACCGTCCTGAACGTCGGCTTCGTTCGGTTGAATTGAGGTCGCGGCTCGGGATGGGCTGGCATCCTCCTCCCATGGCCCGGAGCACGATCGCTCCTCGACCCGTCAACATCGGCCGCAAGGAACCTGGCCTCAACGGAAATCACCGGGTCGGCATTCCATGGGAACGGATGCGCGGTGAGATGTGGACGCAACGCCCCGATCAGACCGTCTTTCCCCGATCGAACGCGCATCGGGAGCGTATGCCGGTGACCTTATGATCGTCCGCTCACCGCTTGCATGTTCGATCCCGCGTGGGAACCGGCCTCGCCACGGCAGTGCAGATCCGTTTGGCCCGGTGCATGCTTTCCATTTGGCATGATCACCACCAACCTCCCTGAATTCGTCAACCTGCTCAACGAGCTGGGGAACGTTACCGTGCACGATAGCATGGATGGCATCGAGTTGCACATTGCCAAACCAGTGAACGTGGAGGATATGGACGACCTGGTTTGCGATGCGCTATTCGCCGATCCCGTGAGCCGCATCGAAGACCAGCACGGATGGACGATCAACATGTGGAAACGCGATCAACTCCGCGCCTCTTCCGACATGCGCGTGGTGACCTCCGGCGCCACGAACAAGTACGAATTGCAGCATGCGGCCTGATCACCGCAGAACCCCTTCACATGATCCCAGCCTTGTTCCGTTACTATCGGTTCCGCTTCACTCACGGGAGGAACCGTCTGATAACCACATGGATGCTGCCCTTGCTCGCTTTGGCGTGCATTGCCGTGCTCGTTCTGTATTGAGAGGCTCGCACCGTGCGCGGGTCCAACAGGTCTGATGTTTGCGGCTTTCCGCTCAAAGCATGAACTCATGGAAAAGAAATTCATCGCGAGCGTGAACACGGTGATCCACCTGCCGATCCAGCGCGTTTGGAAAGCCTTGGTGGACCCTGAGGCCATAGCCGCATACATGATGGGCGCCCAGGTCACCACCGATTGGAAGGAAGACAGCCCCATCGTCTGGAAAGGGGAATACAATGGAAGAGCATTCGAAGACAACGGCCGCGTGCTCGTGAACCGCGAACCCGATCTGTTGCGGTACACCCATTCCGGTGGAACATCGCCGGGTGAGGAACATGTGGTGACCTTCGAGTTGAAGGATGTCATGGGTACCACACATCTCCGCCTCACCCAAGACAACAACGCAACACAAGAGGCAGCCAAGCATTCCGAGGAACTCTGGACCACGATGCTGGATGTGTTGAAGGAGTGGTTGGGTGAAGCAGCTGTTGCAACACCTGAAGCCCCACGCGCTTAGGAACCATCAGGCTCGGAATTTCCGCCTGCCAGCGAAGCTCCCACCAAGGCGAAGGGAATACATCACTCCCAGCGCATGACTTTCAGCCTATAGCCGGGCGTGTGCGGGGCAATGTTGTTCGATCCAAAGCACGTTATCGCGCGATCATGGACCCGCTGCCGCCGAACGCCGTTGCGCGCATGCCGTAAGCACTTTCATCAGTGCCTCGCTCGCCACGGGCTTCACCAAGTGATGATCGAAACCTGAAGCGGTCGACTTCATCCGGTCTTCATCCTGCCCGAGTCCGGTGAGGGCTACGACGTATGCCGCCCTGCCCCAGGGTGTTCGCTTCATCTCCAGGCAAGCCGCATTGCCGTCCATCACCGGCATGCCGATATCCATGAGCACCAGGTCCGGTTTTATTTCCGCCCCGATCGCCAAGGCTTGCTGTCCATTGTGTGCCACGCGCAGATCGTGACCGTAGTGGCCCAGCAATAGCGACATCATTGTGGCGGCATCCTCATTGTCGTCCACGATGAGAATGCGCATGCGCGAGGTTGTTGCGCCGGTGCGTACTGTTTCCGGCTGGGTGCTGGTGTGCACATGCCTGGCCAGCGGAAGCACCACGCTGAAAGTGCTGCCTCCCCGGAGTCCGCCGGAGCGCACATCGATGCGACCGTCGTGCATTTCCACCAAGTGCTTTACGATGTTGAGACCGATGCCAAGGCCTCCTTGTACTCGCTCGTTGGTCCGTTCCACCTGTGCGAACATGTCGAACACCTTGGCCAATTGATCAGGCGCAATGCCGATCCCGTTGTCTTCCACCGTCACACATACTTCATCAGCGCTCACTTGGGCGTGCACAGCGATCGTCCCGCCGCTGTCCGTGTATTTCGCCGCGTTGTTCAGGAGGTTGCAGAACACTTGGTTGAGCCGCATCGTATCGCCATCCACGGTAATAGGCTCATCGGGCATCTCCAGGGTACAGGTATGCCCTTGCTTTTCAATGAGGGGGCGGCTGGTCTCCATGGCCTGCTCCAGCACCGCGCGCAGGTCGAACTGTTCCTTGCGCAGATCGATCACACCACGGCTGATGCGGCTCAGGTCCATGAGATCATCGATGAGCCGTACCATGTGATCCAACTGGCGCTTCATCATGCCGTGGGTCTGGTCCCAGGTGGCCTGATCCTCCATGGAAAAGGACAACAGGTCCAGCCCATGACGCAGCGGTGCCAATGGATTGCGCAATTCGTGCGCCAGCGTGGCCAGGAACTCGCTCTTGTGCCGGTCCACCTCCACGAGGTCCTTCGCCGTCTTTTCGAGGGCCAGCTCCAATTGCTTGCGTGCGCTTATGTCCCGGGCCACTTTCGATGCGCCGATGACCTTGCCCGTGGCATCCTTGATCGGTGATGCGGTGACCGAGACATTGAACACGTGCCCATCCTTGGCCTGCCGAAGCGTTTCAAAGTGCTGCACACTTTCGCCGAGCCTGATCTTCCCCAGAATGTGATCCTCCTCCTGCCACCGATCCTTGGGGATCAGTCGCCTGATCGATGACCCCACCATCTCTTTGGCCGTATAGCCGAAGATCTTTTCAGCACCGCTGTTCCAACTCGAGATGATCCCGTCCAGGTCTTTGCCGATGATCGCGTCGTCCGAAAAAGAAACGATCGCCGCCAGCTGGTGCGAGACGATCTCCGCCTTTTCCCGCTTGGCTATCTCGTTCACCAACTGCACATTGAGCCGGTCGGCCACATCCGTGAGCTCATGTTGTTGCAGGGCGCTGATCAAGAGCGCTTCATTGATCGCGATGGACTGCTGGCGAAGTGCGCCGGTCTCCGTTACTTGGATCATCAAGCCCTGCAGACGATCATCGCCGGCACTGATGGGCCAGCAGGTGAACGCACCATAAATGGTGTTCGGCTCGTCGCCCTGGATCACTACGTGTGCTTCACCTTCCCCCGTGCGCAACACCCTGTCCAGGAGCGCCAGGGAACGAAGGCTCTGGGGGAACAGGTTCTCGAAAGGCCTGCCGATCAACTCTTCCGCGCTGCGTTGGAGCATACGGCAGAAAGCAGGGTTGATCGACCACACCAAATGATCCGGCCCCTCCACCTGTGCCATGGGCAAGGGGGCGTTCTCCATCACGGCCTGCAACACGGTATGTTCCAGCGCGACCGTATCAGGGGTGAAGGGTGGACGGGTGCTCATCGGTGTGTGGTTCAACCGCGGTCTTTGCTGCTATACCCCGATCGCTTGGGAACGCCTGTGGTAAGCCCATCGTACCCGTCCAGGTGTTCCGTTCGCAGCTGTATGCCTTTACCCGAAATGCTGTATTCGCAGATCTGTTTGCTGTGATCCCCTCCACGCATCTTGCTTACCATGAGGATCTTGCGCATCTGCCCCTCGATCTCCACGTACCGCAAGCGGATGATATCGTCGGTAAGGAAGGAGATGGAGTAGTTGCTTGCCGGCGGTTTCACGAAGGACTCCTCCAGCATCAACGTGCTCATGATGGTGACGCCGATGCCGGTGAGCGCTACGAACATGCGGTAGAGCGACTCCTCGAAATCCTCCCGGAAATCGGGGGCCAGGGCGCGTTCGAACCCGGCGAGCGAATCGATCACCAGGCGTTTCGCACCTACGCGCCTTACCGCTTCCATGATCTCGTACAACGCTTCGTCGACGGAAAGGTCAAGAGGGCGCAGGTAGAGGATCTCCAGTTTGTCGGCCTGCTGCGGTGTCTTCAGGTCGAGCCCGAAGGTGGCTGCACGGCTGGCGTATTCGGCAGGCCGTTCCTCGAACACCGCGATGATGGCCGCCTCGCCTTGCCGCAATCCTTCAGCGATGAACTGTGTGCACATGATCGACTTGCCCGTGCCGCTGGCACCGGCCACCAATATGCTGTCCCCTTCGGGTATGCCGCCACCCATCATGGTGTCCAGCTCGGCGATACCCATGGAAAGACGACGACCCGTACGTTTCTGGTTCTGCAGAGGGCCCAAGCCCAGCATGCGCGGGAACGCCAGCAGGCCTGCGTGGGTGATCCGGAAGATGTGCATGCCCGGCAATGTTTCCTGGCCGCGGCACTTCATCACCTGCAGCTTGCGCACCATGCTGTTCCGGTTCACGCTCTGGTACAGCCAGATCAGGTTGTCGGCCACGGTGAACACGGGATCATTGCGCAGTTCAGCCTCCACGTATTCGCCGATGAGGAAGGTTGTGGCCTGCCAACTGGTGAGGTGCAGCGCAAGCCGCTGCACAAGATTCTGGATCTCCGTCTCGCCCGTGGTGCTGTTGATCTTGCGCGCCATGCTCCGGAAGGAATCCACCACCACGATCGCCGGGCTCGTGGCTTCAACCTCCTTGATGATCGTATCGAGGACGGCGTTCCAATCATCCTTCAGCACCACCTCGCTGAGGTTGATGAAACGGATCGCCGTACCCATCCGGGACTCGTCGTAGAAATCGTACTGCTGCTGGTAGCGGAGCATTTTCAATGCAGGTTCGCCCAGTATGGTGAAGTACAGCGCTGGCCGCTTGGCGGTGGCATTGGCGAAGGCGATCTGGTGTGCGAGCGTGGTCTTGCCGCAACCCGGAGAGCCGGCAATGATGTTGAAGGAGAATTCCGGCAGGCCACCGCCAAGGATCTGGTCCAGTCCGGGAACGCCTGTCGGCAGTTTGTTGATGACGACTTTGGTGCGAGTGCTCATGGAGAGGTCGTACTATCGAGATGGATCGCTGGCCATGCTTCTTTCACCAGTTGCGTTGTCAATGACTCCCCGATGAAGGTGTGGAGCAGCCCCAGCAGTTGGGCCACCAGCGCCACTTCGCCACGGATCAGTTCTTCGTTGTCGATGTCGCGCCGAACGCATTCCAATCGCCCGTCCGGTTGCGCTTTCAGTCCTTCCAGCCACGGCACATCGGCACGGGCCAACACCAACGCACGTGATAACAGCGCGCCGTAACCCGCCGCGCCCGCCAGTTTGGTGAGCAGCACACCCAGTTTGCCGCATACGCGGAAAGCCGCGGTTGCTTCGGATGACGGCCCTGGATCGGTCTCCAATGCCAGCAGCTTGGCGGCCAGTGATCGCAATGGTGGGGTGGCAACGCTCATTGCGTGGGAGGGGGCAGGTTGTGCGCATACCGCACAATCGGGGGCAATACGTCAATTCGGGCCAGTGGTGAATGTAGGTCCGGTGTGAAGCAGTCGGGGAACGAATTATCCAGAGGGGAGGATAATCCCCACTTCTCACCAAGTCTTCCCCTCGCATTGGGATCCGGTACGGGGACCCGCCTTGGGCTTTTGCGGCATGGATGTGGGGGATCGCGGTCATCAACGATCATCATCAGTATGTGCCACCATTCTATTTCCCTTCATGTGAAGCGCTCACGTGAAGGCATCAACACCGGCAAGCTGGATCGTACCGTTGCGTGCGAAGTATATGATGCACATGCGGCCGCAGTGCACGGGGCGATGATGCGCGTGGTACAATGTGAGGAATGCGCAAGCGACGTCATGGTGCACACCTTCGTGAAAGTGTGTTCCGAGGGGGGAGCGAAACCCACTCTATCGCGCTTGCTGCGAACGGCCTTCACAGCAGCTTGTGGTGCAGCCGATGAGATCGGGAACCAGGAAGTGAGGGCGCGGATAAGGATGTGGTACCTGGAAGCTCAGGCGCTCCGCGACTTGCCATCCACGGTGAACGACCCACCGCCGCTTGGTTCCGGAACCACTACGGCCTTCAGGTATTGAAGAAGGGTCTGCACGATGGCAAGCTCAAAGGGTTTGTCGCGGCAACGTGCACGTTGTTGGGTGCACCACCAAGAGGTGGGTCCGGGAGTGAACTGCGCCGGACCGTATCCGTTGCTGGCCGCACAGCGACGGACAACCCAGGAGTCGAGCGCTTGATCCACGGATACAGCAAGGGTCGATGACCCCGATGAGGCGCTCCGCGCTCCCATGATGCGACGACCTTACGGGGGCCGGGATATTCCCAGCCTCGAGTATGAGGTGGGTCACGTTCAGTAAAATTCCCGGGCCTTGTCCGCCCTACATCACCCCCATGGGCACACGCGTGCCGTGTTGCCCATTGCACTTGCGCGCGCTCGTTCGTGTGGAAGCGCACGAAGCCAGGAACAGCAGGAAGGTGAACAGTATGGCGAGCCGTTTCATGCACAGGTAACGCAGGTGATGGTAACGAACGTATGACCTACGCTGAGTACTCAACGGTTCACGCGGGACACTTTCCTCGATCGTCGCAGACTCATTGAGCCGCCCGCACCAGGTCCGAGTTTTCCGATCGGTGGGGTCGTTCAACTTCATGGTCGAAGACGCCGGCGGCCCAAAGACCAAGTACGAGCAGAACGGCACCCAGAATGGCTCTTAGGAGTTGATCGCGTTCATGAGCGGCTTTGCTGATCGGGCGCACTGCCGAAGGAACGGGGTCGTTGGGATCGTCTTCACGGAATGGCCGAGCCCAACCATCTTTTGGATCCGTACGCATTGGGATCGTGATCAAGGAAGTTGCTCAATGCGCACTGCTGTAGGCACGGTGCCACCGACGTTCACCAGTATCGGATCGCGATCGTTGGTGGGGCCGGTGTACTTGGTCACGCCATCCATGGTCACGTCCTCCGAACGGTAGCCTGTTACCGTGTTGGTGGGCAGCGTGCCACCGATGGCGGTGAGGATCGGATCACGGTCGTTGCCCGTTCCGGTGTATTGCAAACGATCATTGCCCGTTGTGTTGCCGGCCCACAAGGCCAGCGTGGAACCAACCACGCGCCGCGCATTGGTGCCGTAGGTCAAGGTGGAACTGCTGAGGAAGTCAACAACCGAGGTCGTGGTGCTCAAGGACACTGGAGCGGCGGTCATGGCACCCAAGTGGTTGCGGTGTCGCACCACCACGTAATAGTTGCCTGATCCTACCGTGAAGGAGAGGGGACCGCTACCGCTGGCGCTCACGACATCACCGTCGCGCTGCAACAATCCCTGGCGGGTGGCGGCGATCAGTGTGGGTTGCGCCGCAGGACGCAATTCCACCCGTACCCAATCCACCACCGCGTTGTTGCCCGTTATGCTCAACACGCTTTGCGCAACTGTTTCACCTCCACCCCTGGCCACTTGTGGATAGCCCAAGGCAGTGTAGGGTTCGGTCAGGGGTATGAGGCTCGCTGTGCGCAAGGCATCGTGCATCAGGCCAGTGCCTGTGTTGTATGGTCCTTCAAGGTTCACTTTAGGCGAAACCCGCACAACGGCATCAGGGTCGATCACGCGCTGGATCTCACCGGTTTCAGTGTTGACCATGTACAATTCGCCCGACACATCCTTCCCGAATCCGGAGAAACCGAAAATGCTGGTGTCGCTGAGCGTTTCCTGGATCCAGATACCACCTTGCTTGTGCAACGAGCGCACACCGCCAAGACAATAATCGGTGTGGAGGAAGCGGCCGGCCAAGTTGGGGTAACGCGTTCCGCGATAAACGCGACCAGCGATCACCGAGCACCAACCACCGCTCTGGTCATGATCCACGATCGGGGCGATGTAGGATCCGGAACCCTGACAACCGGCGGTGTTGTACGCTGCGTTGCCCTCATAACAACGCCACCCGAAGTTGGGGCCATTGATCGTCCCGCCCGCAATACGGTCCACCTCCTCGCGCGTGCTCTGCCCCACATCGCCGATCCATAGATCCCCGTTCACTTCATCGAAGCTGAAGCGGTACGGATTGCGCAACCCACTGGCGAAAATGCTGCGCAGCGTATCCGTGTTGTTGGCGGTGGCGAAGGGGTTGGTGGATGGTATGGTGTATGGGCTGGCACCGTTCACATTGATGCGGTGCACCTTGCCGAAGCCCAGCGACATATTCTGCGCCCTGTTCTCCGGATCACCGGAGCTGCCGCCATCCCCGGGGGCGAAATACAGATATCCGTCCGGGCCGAAGGCGATGCCCCCACCCTTGTGGTTGGTGTATGGTTGTGCCAGTTCCCACAGCACCACTTCGCTGGCCGCATTGGCAACGTTCAGGTCCGAGCTCACCGTGAAACGCGACACGCGCACCGAACCATTGCCGGTACCACTGCAGTAATAGAGGTAGAAGAAACCGTTCTGTGCATACTGCGGATGGAACGCCATGCCCAACAAGCCCTGCTCGCTGCCGCCACTATGGACGGGACCGCTGATGTCCAAGTATGGTGTCGGGAGCAGAACACCATCAGCATCCAGAATGCGGATGACGCCTGCACGTTCAACGATGAACAGCCGGTCGTCGCCGCAGTTCGCAACATCGGTCGGGTTGGTAAGGCCGCCCTGCACCAGTTCAAGTTCAACTGAGACTTGTGCGAACGCGAAATGCGAAAGCGCGGTGACCGCGCCGAAGAGGAGATGTCGTTGCATATGAGGTGGGGTCGGGATCGCAGTTGCGGAACAGTGTTGTTGCTGGTTACCCCAACCCCATGCCCGATCCAACAGTGCGCGCTGGCTTTGTTCCATGTATTCGATGCGTGGTGCTATTTCCCCGATGTGCGTATCAAACACCCCGATCGCCGTTGCATGGGATCCGCACAGGGTTGCGCTTCCCAGTTGTCAACCTTCGCACATCCGCCGAAGGAGGCAACAGCGATACGTGCGAGTACTGGCGTGCTTCCACCTCGACCCATGCTCAAGGACATTTCCCTCATCCGGAAATGCAGCCCGTTCGATCCCCGCTTCACCTGCCTCGTCAGAACCGATCCGTTGTGTGACCCTACTGAAATGACTTTCGGCCTGCGTTCCACCAAGGAGCGTCCGTGCCAGCGGACCTGGCGAATGAAACTTCAATGAGCTAAAAACGAAGTAACATGGGAACGAAGATTACGGTTGGAACGGTGTTGTGCGCCATGGCGCTCAGCGCAATGGTGGTCAGTTGCACCAAGGAGGAGATGATCGATGAGGCGGAGAACGTTGTGCCCGACGAGGAAGGGATGACGAAGGCGGTCGGCAGCACCTTCATCAATGGGCTCGATGGATGGGACAGCTTCAATGTGAACACACGACAAGCCGAGTTGGGTGAGTTCGAGGCGAACATCAATAACACGGGCCGTGTAACGATCCGTACGGAGAGCGCGACCAAGGTGAAGGTGGGCGACGGTGGAAACTATCCCCAAGGTGTTTGCGATGGACCGGTACCCAACAACAATGGGTTCCGTTTTGCCAAGGGTGCAGCAGGCGATTGTGGCCGTGCCTACTTCATTACACCGCGCAACAGCGGTGCCAATGGCCAGGCGTTGAAGGTCCAGTTCATGGGCGGCATACTCCCCGCTTTGCCTGCCGGTCAGTCCTGGTTCACCGTGAGCGGTGCCAACGGTACTTGGACCGCGAATGCGACGGCGGGCAACTTCTTCTGCTGGAGCCTGCATTCGAGCGCACCGGTTTCGGCTTGCGAATAGGTTGACTTGTCACAGCGAAGGCATTTGGTCGACCTTAGCAATGAAGCCCCCGGAAGCGGGGGCTTCATTGCTTTCAGCACGCCCCGTGCATCGACTGGATGTGTTGTGGTTTCTTTCTGGGAGCTTCAGTGGTCGCGGTTGCTGCCATCCGATGCGGTTGATCCTTGCCGTTGGGTGCATTCAGGCCATCGCAGTAGCTGGCAATGGCCCGGAGAACATGTTGCTCATCTTGCTGGGAGGTGGGCAAGGAAAATGCCCCCACCCTACGGCGGTTCCGAACGGATCCCGTTGGCATCGCGTTGGCAACGACCAAGCAAAGCCTTCCGATGCTGGTGCCAATGATCGACCACGCTGCACGCTCGGTGCATGACATGCACTCGGCGCATGTGATCTGGTACTTCCTTGCTGCGCAAAGCGGCTTCCGGGTGAAGCGTTCGTGGCCCAGTTCCCTTCTGCAACGGTGCAACAGGTATTTTCACTTCCGGGTGCCAGCCGCGAACGGTAGGTCTTCAGGTAGGCCTGATGAGGAGTGGACCGCGGTCTGGTGGCTGTTGGAGCGCCGATGGAACTCGCACGTTTTCCGCTGGAACGAAAGTGGCGTGATCGAGACCGTGGAGATACCTGAAGGCGCCAGCCTGAAGGCACCATCGCCTTGAGGCCTCGACCGCGTGGGATCGCTTATGGCAAGGTCCCGCTACATTCGCCGCCCTTGCCGCAACCGTTCGTAAGGTTGGGAAGGTGAACCGATGAAGATCAATGTGACCCTGCCGGACGGAAGCATTCGGCAGTACGATGAAGGCGCCACGGCCATGGACGTGGCCCGCAGAATCAGCGAAGGACTTGCACGCAATGTACTTTCCGCCAAAGTGAACGGCGAGGTCCGCGACGCCAACCGCCCGTTGCCGGGTGACTGTTCACTGTCCCTGCTGACCTGGAACGACGACGAGGGCAAGAGCACGCTATGGCACAGCAGCGCGCACTTGATGGCCGAAGCGATCGAAGCTTTATTTCCCGGGACCAAGTTCGGGATCGGTCCGCCTATAGAGAAGGGCTTCTACTACGACATCGATCTCGGCGACCGCTCCATCAGCGACGCCGACTTTCCGGCGATCGAGGCGAAGATGAAGGAGCTCGCTTCGAAGAAGCTGACCTTCTCGCGCACCGAAGTGAGCAAGGCCGACGCCATCAAGTACTTCACCGAAAAGGGCGACGAATACAAGTTGGAACTGATCGATGGCTTGCAGGATGGCCAGATCACATTCTACACCCAAGGCAACTTCACGGATCTGTGCCGCGGGCCGCATATCCCTGACACCTCTTTCATCAAGGCGGCCAAAGTGCTCAGCGTCGCTGGGGCTTACTGGCGCGGGGATGAGAAGCGCAAGCAGCTTACGCGCCTGTATGCCATCACATTCCCCAAACAGAAGGAACTGGAGGAATACCTGGTCCTGCTGGAGGAAGCAAAGAAGCGCGATCACCGGAAGTTGGGCAAGGAACTGGACCTGTTCACCTTCAGCGAAAAGGTGGGGGCCGGACTTCCCCTGTGGTTGCCGAAAGGAGCAGCACTGCGTGAGCGGCTCATCAACTTCATGAAGACCGCGCAGGAGAAAGCCGGTTATCTGCAAGTGGCTACGCCGCATATCGGGGGTAAGCAGCTCTATGTAACCAGCGGCCACTGGGAGAAATATGGAAAGGACAGTTTCCGGCCCATCACCACGCCGCAGGAAGGAGAGGAGTTCATGCTGAAACCCATGAACTGCCCCCATCACTGTGAGATCTTCGCCAGTCGGCCGCGGAGCTACAAGGATCTACCCCTGCGACTGGCGGAATTCGGTACCGTTTACCGGTACGAACAGAGTGGCGAACTGCATGGCTTGGCCCGTGTTCGCGGATTCACACAGGACGATGCGCACCTGTTCTGCCGCCCCGACCAGGTCAAGGAAGAGTTCATGAAGGTCATCGACCTGGTGCTTCTGGTGCTCAAAGCGTTGAACTTCCAGAGCTTTGAGGCACAGATCAGCCTGCGTGACAAAGAAGATCGCAGCAAGTACATCGGCAGCGAGGAGAACTGGGTGAAGGCGGAGCAGGCCATTATCGATGCCGCCGCCGATAGCGGATTGAAGACCGTGGTGGAATACGGGGAGGCCGCGTTCTACGGCCCCAAACTCGATTTCATGGTGAAGGATGCTTTGGGCCGAAAGTGGCAGCTAGGCACCATCCAGGTGGACTACAACCTGCCGGAGCGTTTCGAGCTTGAATACGTGGGCAGCGACAACGGCCGCCACCGGCCCGTGATGATCCATCGGGCACCCTTCGGCAGCCTGGAGCGCTTCATTGCCGTGATCATTGAGCATACGGCGGGGAACTTCCCCCTTTGGCTGGCACCCGAACAGGCCCTGATCCTGCCCATCAGCGACAAGTACCTGGAGGTTTGTGGCGCCATCTCGGCGAGCCTGAAAGATTCCGATATTCGCGCCCTCGTTGACGAGCGGAACGAAAAGATCGGCAAGAAGATCCGCGATGCGGAGCTCGCCAAAACACCGTTCATGCTCATCATCGGGGAGAAAGAGGCCGGCGACGGCACCGTGAGCGTACGGGAACATGCACAGGGCGACTTGGGCAGCATGACCCCGGCGGCTTTCACCGATCTGGTGAAGCAACGCATGGCGGCGCAGTTGGGCGGCCTCTGAAACGAGCAGAACGAACGAACCCTACGTGGCAGGACCTCCATTCAATAAACCCCGCCCCCCGTTCCGTCCAGCTGGACGCCCCGGTGGCCGTACCCCTTTCCGTGGCCGTGTGCGCAAGGAGGATCCGCACCGGATCAACAGCCGCATCACGGGCTTGAACCAGGTGCGTGTGGTGGGGGAGAACGTGGAGCAAGGCATCTTTCCGTTCGAGGAGGCTTTGCGCATGGCGCAGGACATCGGGCTGGACCTGGTGGAGATCAGTGCGTCGGCCGATCCACCCGTATGCCGCATCGTCGATTACAAGAAATTCCTCTACGACCTCAAGAAGAAGCAGAAGGAGATCAAGGCGAAGCAGAGCGTGGTGGAATTGAAGGAGATCCGCTTCGGCCCCAACACCGATGAGCATGACCTGAACTTCAAGCTGGCCCACGCCAAGAAGTTCCTGGCTGAGGGCCACAAGGTGAAGGCCTTCGTGTTCTTCCGTGGCCGTAGCATCGTCTTCAAGGAGCGCGGCGAGATCCTGCTGTTGAAGTTCGCCCAGGACCTGGAGGAGATGGGAGTGGTGGAGAGCATGCCCAAACTGGAAGGCAAGCGCATGATGATGTTCATCATCCCGAAGAAGAAAAAGTAAGAGCGCGGATCCGCGCAACATCAAGACCCCGACCAACACGAGAGGCCATGCCCAAGATGAAGACCAAGTCCGGTGCGAAAAAACGGTTCAAGCTGACCGGCACCGGCGAGATCAAGCGCAAGCACGCGTTCAAGAACCACATCCTTACGAAGAAGGAGAAGAAGCGCAAACGCGCACTTCGCAAGTTCGGCACCGTGCACCCGACGGAGAAGAAGAACATCCTGGCCCTTCTCCACTGAGCGCCGATACCAGGTAACGTTAACCAGGGCCTGTAGCACAAAAGATCCCGACATGTCGGGACGCTCAGGACCGAAAACCAAGAAAAGATGCCAAGAGCAACGAACAGCCCGGCCAGCAAGGCCAGAAAGAAGAAGGTCTACAAACTCGCCAAGGGCAGCTTCGGCAAACGCAAGAACGTTTGGACCGTAGCGAAGAACAGCGTAGAGAAAGGCCTTTCACATGCATACGATGGCCGCAAGCTGAAGAAGCGCGATTTCCGTGCATTGTGGATCCAACGTATCAACGCAGCTACCCGTTTGCACGGTGTGAGCTACAGTGTGTTCATGGCCAACCTCAAGAAGCACAACATCACATTGGACCGCAAGGCACTGGCGGAGATCGCTTACACCGATATGGGCGCTTTCAAAGCCATCGTGGACAAGGTGAAATAGACCAACGCTTCCCGTACGAAGTGAACGGAAGAGGGGGCTGAGGCCCCCTCTTTTCATGCATCACACTTTGTGAGCCCATGTGGAGCGAAAGGGAGTCGAACCCTCGACCTCTGCATTGCGAACGCAGCGCTCTGGCCATCTGAGCTATCGCCCCGGTATGGCGAAGTTGTGGAAAGTCCGGTTGCGCCAAGTGCCCATCGAACCCAATGATCACCGCAGGGCGTAGAAGTCGGCGATCAACAATACGCCATGCACCGTACGATCCTCGTCGCCACCTTTTTCGCTGGGTCCCTTGCACACGCACAGGACGAACTCATCGCCTATGTGCCGCGCCATGCCCCCGTTCGGACGGCCGATTCGGAGAAGATCGCCATCATCGGTTCGGACTCCGCGGGGATGTACCGCTTTACGCTGCCGGAAGGCACCTACGCCGTGGACCTGCTCACAGCCCAAGGCAAGCGCCTGGACCCCCAGCCCCCCATCGTGAACGGGACCGTGGACGTACGGGAAATGAAGCCGGGTACCTACACGGTGCGCGCCCACACGTTCGAGGGCATCAGCATCCGCAGGTTCGCCTTACTGCGCCGCGCCGGCACCGCGTGGGCGATCGATCCGTAGTCCCTTCGTTGCCAAGCGCTGCAAGCCGTTCGCAGCAAGGTCATAGTCGGGCAGCAAAGCCAACGCCCGCTGGTAGTTCATGGCGGCGCTGTCGAGCACATCGAGGCGTTCATAGGCCAACCCCCTGTTGTAGAACGCTTGGTGATAAGTGGGGTGGTGTTCGATGGCAGCGCTGAAATCAGCCAATGCCATTCGCGGGTCATCCAAGTGTTCGAGCCGTACCCATCCTGAGTTGTAGTAAGCCAATGCGTTGTTCGGGTCGTTCCGGATGATGGTGGCGTAGCACTGCAACGCAACGCTGTCTTTGCCATGCTCCTGGCAGTACATGCCTTTACCGTAAAGTGCCTCGCTGCTCTCCGGCCGTAGTCGGATGGCCGTATCGTAGAACTCGATCGCCAGTGGATCGTCCCTTCGCTCATGCAATAATGCCAGTTGCATCACGGCATCGAAATAGTCCGGGTCCATTTCCAGTGCGGTGAAGTAGCTGCTGATCGCCTTGGCCGTGTCACCGGTTTCCTTGTGCACCCAGCCCTTCAGGAAGTAGCCCTTGGCCAGCCGGCTATCGATGCGCAGTGCTTCGTTCAGTCTGTCCATGCTGGCTTGGTATTGGCGCAGCACCAATTGGATCTCGCCAAGCCTCAGCAACGCGGCAGTGTTCCGGGGTTCGTGTTGCAAGGCTTTCTCGAATTGGTACTTCGCCTGGTCAACGGTGCGGCTGTACCAGAACAATTCACCGAGTTTCACCCGATAGTCCGCATTGCTGCTGTCCAGTGATACGGCACGTACCATGTCGTTCATCGCCGGCATCAGGCTGTCGTGCAAGAGGAACAGGTCGGAGCGCTCGGCGTAAAGCGAAGCGTCATCCGGGGCCTTGATCAGGCGATCGTCGATGTCGGCCAGGCGCAGAGCGAAACTGTCAAGGATCGGTGCCGGCGCTGTTCCCTCCGACGTTCCCGGGGTTGAAGTACAACGCGAAAGCACCAACGGGACCAACAGCAGCGCAAGAAGAACGGAACGGTGACCCATGGGCGGAAAATGGCGAAGCCCCGGACCCTTGAAACCGGGGCTTCGAAAGTAGAAGGTGTTGCCCTCAGGCTTCCACCTTTACCTCGGCGGTCTTCACCGCTTCCTTGATCTTGGCTTCCAGTTCGTCGCACAACTCGCTGTTGTCCTCCAGCAACTGGCGCACGGCGTCACGACCTTGGCCCAGCTTGTTGTCCATGTAAGCGAACCAGCTGCCGCTCTTCTTGATGATGTTCAGTTCCACACCCATGTCAATGATCTCGCCGGTCTTGCTGATCCCCTTGCCGAAGAGGATGTCGAACTCCGTCTTGCGGAACGGGGGCGCCACCTTGTTCTTCACGATCTTCACCTTGGTGCGGTTTCCGATCACGTTCTCACCGTCCTTGATCTGCGTCATGCGCCGGATGTCGATGCGGATGCTGGCGTAGAATTTCAATGCGTTGCCGCCGGTGGTGGTCTCGGGGTTGCCGAACATCACGCCGATCTTCTCGCGTAACTGGTTGATGAACATGCAGCAGCAACCGGTTTTGCTGATGGTGCCCGTGAGCTTGCGCAATGCCTTGCTCATCAGGCGGGCCTGCAGGCCCATGGCGCTGTCGCCCATCTCACCCTCGATCTCCGCGCGCGGTGTCAATGCCGCAACACTGTCCACCACCAGCAGGTCGATGGCCCCGGAGCGGATCAGATTATCCGCGATCTCCAATGCTTGCTCGCCGTTGTCGGGTTGGCTGATCAACAGGTTCTCCGTGTCCACACCGAGTGATTCGGCATAGGTGCGATCGAAAGCGTGTTCGGCATCCACGATGGCGGCGATGCCGCCTTTTTTCTGCACTTCAGCAATTGCATGGATCGCAAGGGTGGTCTTACCGCTGCTTTCCGGACCGTAGATCTCGATCACGCGGCCTTTCGGGTATCCTCCAACACCCAAAGCCAGATCCAGGCCGATGCTGCCGCTCGGGATCACTTCCATCTGCTCCACTGCGTTGTCCCCAAGTTTCATGATGGCGCCTTTGCCGAAGGTCTTCTCCATCTTGTCCAGCGTGAGCTGAAGGGCCTTCAGCTTCTCCTTGTTGATCTCGATCGCCATGATATGATGAGGTTTTGCGTTGCTATGGAAGTGCGTTGACGGATTATCCGTCAGGTTCTTGCCGGGCAATTAAGCAACGCACAATGATCTCTCCAAGTGGCGGGTCGGAAAAAGATCTGAACAACGAATGCACTTTGCACGGTTCATCTTCGCAGCATGCGCGTGGCAGTGGAAGTCTGTGTCACTTCGGTGGAGGAGGCCATGGTGGCCGAGCAATGCGGGGTGGACACGATCGAGGTGTGCAACTGGTTGGCGTGCGGCGGTGTAACACCCAGCTTTGGGCTGCTCAATGTGTTGCAAGAGCGGACGGTGGTCCGCAAACGGGTGCTCGTGCGCCCAACCCCCGGAGGATTCCATTACACAGCCGACGAACGCCAGACATTGCTGCGCGATGTGCTGATGAGCGGGGTAGGCGATGAGCATTGCGGTATTGTAACAGGCGGTTTGGATGCCGACGATATGCCCGATGCTGAACTGGTACGTGGGACGCTCCTTGGCGCCGGCGATCGCGAGGTCACCTTCCACCGTGCGATCGAGTTTGCTATGGACATGGGAGCGGCCCTGGATCGTTGCATGCAGCTCGGTGTGCATCGTGTGCTTACCTCGGGTGGGGGCACATTGGCCATGGACAGCGCCGAAGCCTTGGCTTCATTGGTAAAGCGCGCTGGCGATCAACTCATTGTCGCTGCTGCGGGGGGGGTCAATGCTGGAAACGTGGTGGAACTTGTGGAACGCACCGGTGTTCGCGAGGTCCATTTTTCTGCGCAGCGCCCGCGCTTGGTGGTGGTCAAGGGCCATGCACTGGGCAGCGGGGGAGGTGAGGCCAACTTCAGCACCGAACCCGATGTGGCCAGGATCGAAGGCGTGCTGATGGCTCTTGCGAAAGCGGGATTGCGATGAATCAGCTCTTTGCTGTCGGCCATTGGCCGGTGATCGTTCAGGTGCAGCGCCTCGCTGTTCTCGCTACCCTCACTTTTCATGGAGTTCACGCCATCGCTCAAGAACTGCTCATTCCCTTGCACGAGGGTTGGACCTTCCAGCAAGTAGGGAAGGAGCAGTGGTACGCGGCGGAGGTCCCGGGAGTGGTCCACAACGATCTTCTTCGGAATGGGTTGATCCCCGATCCGATGCGCAACAACAATGTGGACAGCGTGCAGTGGATCGAGAACGAGGATTGGATCTATCGCTGCTCGATCCCTATGAATGATACGCTGCTGAAGCACGACGATATCGATCTCGTGTTCAAGGGCTTGGACACTTTCGCTGAAATCTATTTCAACGACTCTTTGCTGGGCACAACGAACAATATGTTCCGCTCTTGGGAGTGGCCGATCAGGGATCTGTTGAAGCCGGGGAACAATGAGTTGAAGGTCATCTTCCGCAGTGCGATCAAAGAGGGCGCTGACCTGCTGCAGGCCTATGGTATTCAGCTACCGGCCGACAACGATGTGGGCAAGGTGAAGGTGAGCCCATATGTGCGCAAGGCGGCATTTCAATTCGGCTGGGACTTTGCGCCCAGGTTGGTCACCTGCGGGATCTGGCAACCGGTGCAGTTGCGTCTTGGATCAACGGATCGGAACCGGACAAACCCTGATCCGGTCCCGGAGCACGTGATCTTGGAACAGGCACGCGACAGGATCGGCACCTCCTTCGTGTTCAAAGTGGATGGAAAACCGGTTTTTATGAAAGGCTGCAACCTGGTCCCACCGGCTTCGGCGCTGAGCAGCGTCAACGAGAAGGACTGGGTCCGACTTGTCAGGGATATGCAACGTGCGGGTATGAACATGGTGCGCGTGTGGGCTGGCGGGGTGTATCCGCCCGAAGCGTTCTTCAATGCCTGCGATACGGCCGGTATCCTGGTATGGCAAGACTTCATGTTCGCGAACATGGTACCCGACCAGATCGGTTTCAAACTCAGTTCCCTGCTTGAATCGGATCAGCATGTGAATGCGCTCGGCAGGCATCCGTCGTTGGCGCTCTGGTGCGGCAACAACGAACTGGAGGTAGCTTGGAAGAACTGGGGATGGCAGTCCACCTATGCGCTCGATGCTCGGGCGCAGGAGACCATCCAGAGCACATATGCCGGCCTGTTCGAACATGACCTCCTTGGATCCGTGCGGCGTTCATCCCGCGCATCCTATACCCCCACCAGCCCGCTCAGCAATTGGGGTAACGCCGCCGGTCTTCGTAAAGGCGACCTTCACTATTGGGGCGTGTGGCACGGTGACTCCGCCTTCTCTTCGTTCGCCAATAACGTGGGGCGCTTCGTCAGCGAGTACGGCTTCCAGAGCTATCCGGACAGCGTTACTCTGGCCCATTACATCGACCCCGAATACCTCTACCTCGACTCACCTGTGCTTGCCAAGCGCCAGAAGAGCTACAAAACCGACAAGCCGATCTGGACCGCCATCGAGCGGGAGTTGGGGGAGAAGCCCACCACCCTCGGCCGTTTCATCGATTGCAGCCAGGCCGTACAGGCGGAGGCTTACCGCCTCGCCATTTGGGCACATCGCACCAACCAGCCGCATTGCATGGGCACGTTGTACTGGCAGCTGAACGACGTGTGGGCGGCGCCCAGTTGGAGCACCGTTGATGTGGACGCTCGATGGAAGGCGGCACACTATGAAGTGAAGCGGAGCTATGCGGAGCGGGTGCTCGCTTTCGTTCGCCGGACAGACGGAAGCGTGACCCTTGAGATCTGGTCTGATACCGAACTCTCACGCGACACAGTGACGCTCGAATTCTGGAGCGTGCAAGGCGAACTCCTGCGCACCGAGGTGAAGCACCCCGCTGGTAAGGGGTTGGTGCGTTTGGCCGAGTGGCCAGATGGCCAGTGGCCGGCGGGCATTGTCGTGTACGTTTTCGGTGCCGGGGCACAACCACGGATGTTCGTTCCACACGCTGAACCAGCCTTAGGGCACGGGAGCGTTCAACCCACGATGACGAAAGTCGAAGGGACCGTGGACCGGTGGGAGGTGAGCTCGCCGGTGCCGTTGCGTGCAGTGAAGATCGAGGCCGGGCCAGGTGCGCAGCCAAGCGACAATTGGTTCCCACTTGTGCCCGGCCATCCTGTCCAGTTGGTCATTGAACGCGGAGATCGGTCAAGCGGCCAGCCTCCACAGGCTTCCACGTTCCGCAGGTGAACCACCGTGATGGGTAGTTGAGGGTTGATCCCGATGCGCACTTATTTTCGGCAGCCGCTTCCTGAACCGCTAAACCAACCGTGCATGCACCCTCGCTCACTACGCGCCTACTCATTCGCCATCACCTGTGCCTTGCTCAGCTCCTTCTGTGCAAGCGCACAGGGCGACTTCTGTAGTACGGCTGTCCCTGTTACGCCTGGCACATACAGTGCCGATGGGCCCTCCACGGGTGGTGGTGCGATCGGCCTGTGCTCGGGGGCGAGCTTCAACTCCGATTGGTACAGCTACACCGCATCAGGCAACGGAACCTGGA
Source organism: Flavobacteriales bacterium (assembly GCA_049289815.1). Classification (GTDB taxonomy): domain Bacteria; phylum Bacteroidota; class Bacteroidia; order Flavobacteriales_F; family PHOS-HE28; genus PHOS-HE28. The sequence goes on along the minus strand of JBATMK010000062.1, from coordinate 4,358 downwards.
CGGTGGGCTCGTGCCTTGACGGCGAGGACACGAATCTGCAGGTCTATTCGGGGGATTGTACTTCCTTGGTCTGTATCGGAAGCTCCGATGACCAATGTGGATTGTCCAGCGAGGTGGCAGGATTGACGGCGGTTGCAGGCCAGACCTATTACATCGAATGGGATGACTTCTGGACCACCGCGGGTTTCCAGTGGTACCTCAACTTCGACTGCGCCAACGCTCCTTCGGGCACGGAGACGGTTGACGTTGACTGCGCCAACGGCACGTTCACGATCAACGTAACGGTAACCGATCTGGGTAGCGCCAACGATGTGAACATCACCAACAATGGAGGCGCACCTGACGTGAACGCCGTTGGTCTCGGCACATACACGATCGGCCCTTTCCCCATCAACACAATTGTGGTCTACAGCTTGGTGAACACCCAGGAACCGGGTTGCGACTTCTTCTCGCCCGGTATCACCAACACGATCATCTGCCCCGTGTTGGTGATCTGCGGCGATCCCCCCCTGCATGAAACCTACTGCTATGACAACAACGATGATCATAGCTGGCATTGGCAGAGCAGCGATGGCGTGAGCCCGCTGGCGATGGTTTGGAACCAAGGCGAGATCGAGAGCGTTTCCTTCGATCATCTCACCATTTACGATGGGCCCGATGATCAGTCGACGCCCCTCTATGATCACATTGATTTCAATACGGAAGATCTCACGGGATTGCTCGTTGTAAGCACGGGTCCGGACATCTTCATGCACATGTTCACGGATGGTTCGGTGAGTTGTGGGGATGGTTTCTTCCAATCCTGGGACTGGGAGATCGGTTGCCTGGATTGCACGGTCCCCGGGGCAACCTATACCGTGGTGCCCGACTGCCCCCACCGCCAGTACAATGTTGAAGTGACCGTGACCAGTACCGGCGATGCCACCGATGTTGACATCGTCAACAGCCTCAACAGCGATACGATCCAGAATGTCGGCTTGGGCACCTACACCATCGGACCCTTCGGTAACGATACCGCCGTGGTAGTGACCGTGCTGAACGGGCTCAACAGCCTTTGCCGGCAGAACAGCCCACCCACCATGCAGACGGATTCGGCTTGCGTATACGGCACGTGCAGTCAATTGGACACCTATTGCTATGCCAACAACGATGAGGCATGGTTCGTTTACCAAGCTGCGTCACCAGGGCCGATCACCGTGGAATTCATGCAGGGCGAAATGCTGCTCGGTGACAAGGTGGTGGTGTACAACGGGTTCGACGACCTGAGCGCGTTGCTGTTCAACGGGAACAATGGGGGGGACATGACGGGCCTGGCCGTGAACTCCATCAACCCGGACAACGCGCTGGCCATACGGGTGATCGGCGACGCCAGTGGCAGTTGCGTGGGCGGCCAGGTGGATGAGGATCTGATCTGGTTGATCAGCTGTGGTGCGGTGAACGTTGAGGAGGAGCCATCCGGGGAGGATTTCCTGCTCTATCCCAATCCCACACAGGGCGTGCTCAACATCGGGTTGAACCACCATTGGACCGGCCATGTGCAAATGACCGTTATGGACTTGAGCGGACGCACCGTACTGAACGCTTCGATGGTGGTGACCGGGGGCGCCTACAACAGCATCGATCTCAGCACCCTGAGCAAGGGTAACTATGCGGTGCAGCTCACCACCGAACGCTGGACCAAGACCAAGCAGATCGAGGTGCTCCATTGAGCACTATTCGAACGCAGTGCTGAAGCGCGGTCAGAGGGCCGCGCTTCTTCGTTTCGGAGACCCTACCTTCGGCCGCGTCCTACAGAAAACCGCAAAACCGACCGCGCATGCTTCCTCGCTCATTACGCGCTCCCTTCCTGGCGATCACCTCTGCGTTGTTCGCATCCACCGGGGCTTATTCGCAGGGTGACCTCTGCACTACGGCCGTTCCGGTCACGCCCGGTACCTATACCGCCGATGGACCTTCTACCGGGGGAGGTGCCATCGGAGCCTGCTTGGGTCCGAACTTCAACGCGGACTGGTACACCTATACGGCGAGCGGCAACGGAACGTGGACCGTTGGATCATGCTTGGATGGGACGGACACGCGCCTGCAAGTGTACTCGGGTGATTGTACCACGCTCCTTTGCATCGGTAGTTCCGATGACCAATGCGGACTGTCCAGCGAGGTTGCCGGATTGACCGCCGTGGCAGGCCAGACCTACTACATCGAGTGGGACGATTTCTGGACCACCTCGGGTTTTGAATGGTACCTGAACTTCTTCTGTGCCAACGCTCCTCAAAGCACCTATAACGTGGTGCTTGATTGCCCCAATGGCAGCTTCTCGATCGAGGTCACCGTTACCGGTCTGGGTACCGCAAGTGATGTGGACATCACCAACACGGGTGGGGCACCAACGGTTTCGGGTGTCGGCCTTGGCACCTATACCATCGGGCCCTTTCCACTCAACACAACCGTTAGCTATAGCGTCGTCAACAACACCGATCCAGGCTGCGACTACTTCTCCCCCGGGATCACCAACCTGCCTTGTCCCATCATCAGTTGTGGGCCGGATAACTACACCTACTGTTACGGCAATGGCGAGACCACCTATTTCGTGTACCAAGGTGCCAACACCTTCCCCATTGCGCTGCTCTTCAATGCCGGCGGCATCTATCAGTTCGGCGGTGATTTCATCACCGTGTACGACGGGCTGAGCACCAACGACCCTGTCATATACAGCGGCTACGATGATGGCGATCTGGCCGGCATGTTCTTCGTCTCCACCAATCCCGATCACGCGCTCACATTGCAGATCACTTCCGATGGCTTCATCAGCTGCGCCGATTTCAACGTATTCCCGCAATGGGACTACACGGTGGCTTGCTTGGATTGCACACCACCGGCTGCCACATACAACGTGGTGATGGATTGCGCGAACATGCAGTTCTTCATCGATGTGGACCTCAGCACCCTGGGTACGGATCCCGATATCGACATCCTCAATAATGCCGGTGCACCGCCTGTTCTGGCAACCGCCCCCGGCGTTTACACCACCGGTCCCTACCCGGACGGCACCAGCGTAATGATCACCCTCGTGAACGATGCGAACCCGCTTTGCGTGGTGACAAGCCCGGTATTCGCCAACATCATCTGCCCTGAGCTGGTGACTTGTGGTGGGCAGCCGCTCACGGATACCTATTGCTACATCAATTTCGATTCTCATATCTGGCATTGGCAGAGCAGCGATGGGGTAAGCCCGTTGGCCATGATCTGGAGCCAGGGCTTCATCGAGAGCGTCTTTTACGACTCCCTGACCATCTTCGACGGACCCGATGCCAATTCGCCGATCCTCTACGACCACATCGACTTCAATGCTGAGGATCTTACAGGGTTGTTGGTGGTGAGCACCGGACCGGACATCTTCATGCAAATGAGTTCCGATGGATCGGTGAGTTGCGGCGATGGCAGTTTCGTGTCGTGGGCATGGGAGATCGGCTGTCTGGACTGCATGGTGCCCGGTGCCACCTTCACCGTGGTGCCCGATTGCCCGCACCGCCAATACACCGTTGAAGTGAACGTGACCAGTACCGGCGACGCCACCGATGTGGATATCGTGAACAACCTGAACACCGATACCATACAGAATGTCGGTTTGGGTACTTACAGCGTTGGACCCTTCGGGAACGATACCGCGGTCGTGGTCACGATCCTCAATGGCCTCAACAGTCTTTGCCGCCAGAACAGCCTACCCCTGGTTTCAATGGATACCTCCTGCGTGTACCACACGTGCGACCAGCAGGGTACCTATTGCTACACCAACAACGATGAAGCATGGTTCGTGTACCAAGCTGCCTCCCCAGGCCCCATCACCGTGGAATTCCTGCAGGGTGAAATGCTCGTCGGCGACAAAGTGGTCATCTATAACGGCTTCGACGATCTGAGCGCCCTGCTCTTCAACGGCAACAATGGGGGCGACATGACCGGTCTCGCTGTGAACTCCTTGAACCCCGACAATGCATTAGCCCTTCGCGTGCTTGGCGATGCGGCCGGTAGTTGCGTTGGTGGGCAAGTGGACGATGACCTGATCTGGACCATCAACTGCGGAGCCGTGAACGTGGATGAAGAACCGACCGCCGAAGACTTCGTGCTCTATCCCAATCCAACCCAGGGAACGTTGAACATCGGCCTCAACCATCATTGGGCGGGGAATGTGCAGGTTACCATCATGGACCTCAGCGGCCGAGTGGTGCGCAATGAGGGGATGTTGGTGGCTGGCGGTGCGGCCAACAGCATCGACCTTACCAACTTGAGCAATGGCAACTACGCCGTGCAGCTCACCACCGAGCGTTGGACCCGTACGAAGCAGATCGAGGTGCACCGATAAG
>JBATMK010000061.1:0-39030 GCA_049289815.1 Flavobacteriales bacterium | reverse complement strand
GGCATCGCAGAGTGCCTGTTCATCCTTGTTCAACTTCAACTCGATGATGCGCTCCACACCCTTGCGGCCAAGTACCACTGGCGCACCCATGTAGATGTCCTTCAAGCCGTACTCTCCTTGCAGCCATACGCAACATGGGAACACACGCTTCTGGTCACGCACGATCGCTTCCACCATTTGTGCCGCCGCAGTACCGGGGGCATACCACGCGGAAGTGCCCAGCAGGTTCACGATCTCGCCACCACCTTTTTTCGTGCGATCCACGATCGCATCCAGTTTTTCCTTGGCGATCAGTTCAGTGACCGGGATACCACCCACGGTGGTGTACCGTGGAAGGGGAACCATTGAATCGCCGTGGCCACCCATCAGCACGGCTTGGATGTCCTTGGGGCTCACGTTCAATTCGGTGGCGAGGAAGGCGCGGTAGCGTGCCGTATCAAGAATGCCGGCCATTCCGAACACACGGTTCGCCGGGAACTTGCTGTTGATGAAGGCGCAATAGGTCATCACGTCCAACGGGTTGCTCACCACGATGATGATCGCGTTGGGGCTATGCTTCACCACGCTCTCCGTAACGCTCTTCACGATGGCTGCATTGGTAGCGATCAGGTCATCGCGGCTCATGCCCGGCTTGCGGGGCAAGCCACTGGTTATGACCACCACGTCGCTGCCGGCCGACTTCGCGTAATCGTTCGTGCTTCCGATCAGGCGGCTATCGAACAGATGCAACGGGCTGGTCTGCCAGATGTCCAGCGCCTTACCCTCCGCGAAGTTCTCTTTGATATCGAGCAGTACTACTTCGTTGGCGAGTTCCCAACGGGCTACTACTTCGGCGCAGGTCGCGCCCACGTTCCCGGCACCTACCACTGTTACTTTCATCAGGATCCTGAGTGTTGGTTGTTGATCGTTGGTCGTTCCGTCCGGGGTGCAATAGGCGGTTGTTCAATGTCCGAGGCGCCTTCCTGGCCGCGACTTCCGTCCCCGGAGGGGCAAACTTATCAACGGACCACCACGAACAAGGCGCCATCAGGCATCCCTTTTCAACAGATGGCGTCTTGGGGTTGAATGGCTATTTTCACCGCGTTACGGAACGCACCCATGGAAGTCGGAACGGCAACCGAACCCCTTGTGGCCCGTCTGCGTCCTGTGTGGACCGGGACGGAGACGCTTGAGCCTGCCTATGCGGCATTGGTGGATGGGTGCATTGCCCAGGAGCGCCGCAGCCAGCAGCGCGTTTACGAGCTGTTCTACGGTAAGATGATGGCCGTGTGCCTGCGATACACGAAGAACACCGACCAGGCCAAGGACATCCTCCAGGAAGCCTTTATCAAAGTGTTCCGCAGCGTGGAGAAGTTCAATCGGGCCGGCAGCTTCGAAGGGTGGATCCGGCGGATCATGGTGAACACGGCCATCGACCACTTCCGCCGTACGAAGAACGCCTACCTTTTGTTGGGCGAGGAGAGGAGCATCGAGGATTTCAGCGACATCGATGAGCAGGACACCATAGCCGACGATGGGCCGGATGAGGATGAGATGGATGTGAAGCCGGCTGATGTGATCAATGCCATGCAGAAATTGACACCGGCCTACCGTACGGTGTTCAACCTGTACGTCTTCGAGGAAATGACCCACAAGGAGATCGCGGACGCGCTGGGCATCAACGTGGGCACCTCGAAAAGCAACTTCGCCAAAGCGAAGCACAACCTGAAGAAGATCCTAAAAAAGGAGCACAAGCTCCCTTGATATGAAGCAGATGGATGGATTCGAACGAACGGTGAAGGATGCCTTGGAGAATTTCGAGGTGCCTTACAACTCCGCCGATTGGTCCCGAATGGAGCAAGCGCTCGATGGCAAGGAGCGCCTCGGCTGGATCAAGGGTAGTGGCTTCTATGCCGCCTTGGTAGCGGCCGGTGTAACGGTTGCCGGTGGGGTCTATCTCTTGAGCACCCGTGCCACTGCTGACGAGGCCCTTGCAAGCAAGGCCCAGACCGTGGAACTTGTGGCACAGACCGGACCTGCTGTGCAGATGATTGAGCCGGCCCCTTTGAAGGAAGAGGAGATCGTGAAGGATGTTCCTGCCAGATCCACGTTGGAGAAGAAGAGCATCAGCATGGAACCGGTGGCCGTTGTTGAGGAGCCCGCCAAACAACAGCGTGTGATCCATAAGAAGTCCGAAGATCCGGTTTGGGCGCAGTTGGAGGCACGCGAGAAGAACCGCAGCACCGAAAGTTCGGCGCTCACCATCAAACCGAGCTTCAACGAAGGCTGCCCTGGTACCACCGTCGAATTCGCTGCAGGCGCTGCCCCTGAAGGCGGCATCTTCCTCTGGAATTTCGGTGACGGCAGTTTCAGCAACAAGAGCACACCGGACCATACCTATACGAAGAGTGGTACCTACAAGGTGATCCTGTCGTTGAGCAATACCAGCGGTGGCGCGATCAATAACAAGGACGCCAGCGACAACATCGTGATCTACGAGGCCCCCGATGCTTTGTTCACGCCGATGAAACGCACAGGCACCGACAACCTGCCCACCATGCACTTCGAGAACAAGAGCCACAGTGGTGTCAGCTACCATTGGGATTTCGGCGATGGTGCCACCAGCAGTGAAGCGCATCCGGACCACCTCTTCAAGAAGCGCGGCACCTACCCTGTGGAATTGACCGTTACGAATGAAAAGGGCTGCGTTGACCGCTCCAAGAAGGACCTGATCATCACCGAGGATTACAATCTGATGGCCCCGCCGAGTTTCAGCCCCAATGGCGACGGCACATTGGACCGTTTCATACCCGAGGCCTTGCGGAGCATGCAACAACCCTTCACCTTCCTTGTCTACGACGCCAAGGGTGGTCTTCTCTACCGCACCACCGATGCCACCATGCCATGGGATGGTAGCGTGAACAACCTGGGTAAAGATCTCCTACCCACGGGCCAGTACCTCTGGGTGGTGGATCTTGGCAACGAGACCTACAACGGTCACGTTGTGCTCGTGCGCTGAGCCTGCTGGACAATTTTGATGGAACGCCTCCCGGCTTGGGGGGCGTTCTGCATTCAGGCTTCCGGTCTTCAACAATAAAAAGGGGAAGACCGGAGCGCCGGGAGGAAGCTCGTCTCCGTCGATCGCCTGAACTTAGCCACCCCATAGCTCAAACGCCGCGCACGGTACATGCAACGAGTCCTGCTCCTTCTCCTCCCCTTTCTGCTTCTCACCACAGATGGCGCGCTCGGCCAGGGTGGACCGGATTGTGCAAGCGCGCTGCTCGCCCCGCTGACATTGCCGTTCAACGCCACGGGCCTTACGAACTGTGGCAGCGGCAACGACTACGACAGCGGCAATGCCACGATCTGTGGGTCGGCATTGTACATGGATGGGGAAGACCAGCTCTATGCCTTTACGCCTTCCACATCCGGGCTCATCACGGTCGATCTAACGAGCAGCTCCACTTTTGTTGGCCTCTTCCTTTACGCCGGTTGTCCTGGAACCGGAGGAAATTGTGCTGGCACATCGTTCAGCGCAGGTGGCAACCAGATGCTGCAAGCCCCGGTGGTCGCGGGCACAACGTATTTCTTGATGGTGGATAGTTGGCCCCAACCGAACTGCCATCCTAGCTACGACCTGTCCATCAGCGCCCCCGGTGCTCTCCCCCCACCGACAACCCAGGATTGTTTTGGTTCCATACCTGTTTGCCAAAGTGTTTATCAGGAACTCAACAGCCCGGTGGGCGAAGGCAATTACCCCGATGAGATCAACAACGGATCGAGCTGTCTTGGTGGCGGTGAGGTCGATGGCCAGTGGTACACGTTCACTGTCCAGAATGCTGGCAACGTTTGCTTTTCCATTACGCCCAACGACCTGTCTGATGACTATGACTGGGCGGTGTACGATCTCACGAACAACAGTTGCGCGGACATCTTCAACACGCCCGGCATGGAGATCAGCTGCAATTTCAGTGGGCTGCCGGGGATCACCGGTGCGAACGGCCTGGCAGGTGGGCAGAACGAACCCTGCATTCCAGTGGTCGTGGGTCAGACACTCGCGCTCTACGTCAGCAACTGGAGCCAAAGCGTGAACGGGTACACCGTGGACTTCGGCATCAATGGTTCGTCTGCGAGCATCTTCGATCTGAGCCCACCAACGATCGATACCGTGCTGGCCGTGAATTGTGCCCACACCACGCTCGACCTGCTCTTCAGCGAGTTCGTCCTGTGCAGCAGCGTTCAAACAACCGACCTCACCATCACGGGTCCTGGCGGTCCGTATACGATCACGGCCGCCAACAGTGTCAACTGCAACAACGGCGGCAACCAGGACAACTTCTTCGTGCTCGATGTGAACCCTGCATTGGGCGCGGGAACTTTCACGTTGGAACTCGTGAGCGATGTGGAGGATCTCTGTGGCAACATCGGCAATACAGGTACCGTCACCTTCACATTGGACAGTGTTCTTGACGTTACCGTGCAGATCACGCCAGCAGGCTGCGGCGGGGCCGATGGCGAAGTGGTGGCCACTTCCATCGGCGGGAATGCGCCTATCACCTTCGACCTGAGCGGAACGCAACAACTGAACAACGGCACTTTCCTGAACGTGCAACCGGGCAACTACACCCTGTCGTTGACCGATGCCGGTGGCTGCACGGTTACTGAGCCTGTGGTGGTGGGACAAGCGCTCACGAGCCTCGAAAACGACAGTCTTGTTGTGGACGCGAGCTGCAATGGGCTTGGCGATGGCAGCATTGATGTGATCACCACCGGCAACGGTGGCCCGTGGGATTATGAATGGACCGATGCCGACGGCACAGGCGTTCAAACCACGCTGGCCAGCACCGGGGATACGTTCACCGGAACCGCCGGCACGTATACCGTGATCATCTATGAAGGCATCAATGGCAGTGGCTGCAGCGATACGCTGAGCGCCACCATCAACGAGCCGACGCCAGTGAACATCAGCGTGAGCAACGACACCTTGATCTGCTTGGACGGCGTTGCGACACTGAGCGCCCAGGCCAACGGCGGAACGGGCGCGTTCACCTTCACTTGGGACCAAGGCCTTGTGGGCAGTGGCCCGCAGAACGTGGATCCGGCAACGGCTACCACGTACAATGTGTTCGGGATCGACGCCAACGGTTGTCATACCGATACGCTTGCGATCACAGTGGATGTGAGTGACTCGTTGAGCTTCGTTCTTGTTGACACGGTGTACAGCTGTGCGGGTGTACCGATCGGGTTGAACGCACTGAACAGCACTGGTGGCAATGGCCAATACGGCTACTTATGGACACAAGGGCCTCAATTGGGCGACAGCACGAACGTGACATTGAACAGTACGGGTACGGTTTGCGTCACACTCACCGATGCCTGTGAGACACCCGCTGCGGTGCAATGCGTGCTCGCCATCATTACGCCGGTGCCCGAACTCCTCATCGGCGCCGACACGGTGTTCGGTTGCGAACCGTTCGCCGTGAACTTCGGCATCCAGGATACCACTGGGCAGGCCATCGTTACCTGGACCTACGGCGATGGTTCCTTCACCATCGAGGACGACAGCGCTTCGCACACGTACGGCGCAGATGGTTTCTACGATGTGATGGTGGAGGTCCAATGGCCCAACGGATGCGAAAGCGACTCGGTGCTGACGAACATGATCCACGTGCTGCCACAACCCGAAGCCGGGTTCCTCTGGGTACCACAGCCGACAACGGTCAACGATCCGGTGATCTTCTTCGACAACCAAAGCCAGTACTATGACTCCGTGCTTTGGGACTTCGGCGGCCTTGGGGAGAGCACGGAAGTGGATCCGTCATTCGAATTCCCCAACGATGAAGGCGGCGTCTATGATGTGGAATTGATCGTGACCAACGAGTTGGGCTGCGCCGACACGCTGACCCAACAGGTCATCATCAACGACGACTTCGCGATCTGGGTACCGAACGCGTTCACCCCCGACGGCGATGGCACCAACGACCAGTTCTTCGTGGGGGGCACCGACATCGACACCGAGGACTTCGAACTGCTCGTTTTCGATCGCTGGGGCGAAGTGATCTTCAAAACCACAAGCCCCACGGAAACATGGAACGGTGGTTACCTGAACGTTGGCGGCCTGTCCGTGCAGGATGGCATCTACCCATGGAAATTGCACGCTCGTAGCGCCACATTCAAAACCAAGCGGGAGTTCACCGGCCACGTGGCGGTGCTGAAGTGAACGTACCATCCCAAGCGCGACTCCCCTGGATGTGATTGTGTATTGGGGCTGTTCTTCCACACGGACCCGATACCCAGGTCTTGCCCTTGGCCTGTTGGGGGGCCTAGCTTTAGCCCCCCGCATGCACCACATCAAGAACTTCGAGAGGAAGGTTTCCAGACCGCTGGCGATCTGTTCGGTGGTGATCCTTGCACAAGTCGCGGTCGCCCAATCGTGGCTCTGCAACTCCACGATCATGACCGATAAGGTTGTGGTGAACACCTACAGCAAGAAGACCGTTCCCTTCGCGCACTGCAACGACAGTACCTGCGTGGTGAACGCCGATACGTTGTTGAGCACCGTGTACATCCCCACGGCGATGAAAGGCAATGTGGCCATGCCGGACAAGTTCCCGTTCATCCTGTTGCTGACCGGGGGCGGCTTCACCGAGGGCGACCACAACATGAAGCAATGGCCGGAGGCCTTCGTGAAACGGGGATTCCTGGTGGCGACCATGGATTATCGGTTGGGTTGGGACGTGGATGGTGACGGCGAGATCGCCGAGGACGATACCGATGGCGATACGGTGCCTGCCATGTGCGTGGGCGACCGGTATTCCTACCTGCGCGCTGTCATCCGGGCACGCATCGATGCCGATGCCGCGATCCGCTATTTCCTGGGCGATACGGTTGCCTACCGGATAGATACGGCGGCGCTGTTCACCGGTGGCCCGAGTGCGGGTGGGTCGCTTGGGCTGCACATAGGTTTGGGGGATGTTGAAGAGCATCTGGCCCTGTGGCAATCCCTCGCCGACACCATGCACATGATCGCCGATCCCTGTGATATGCGCTATGACCCCCGGCCCTGTTTCGCGATCACCGACAGCATTGACTCCATTGGGTTCTACGAGGGTTCTTACCGCATCAAGGGCATCATGAACTGCTGGGGCCAACTCCTGGGCCCGGCGCTCATCGACCCCGGCCCCGATACGGCGCATGCGGTCCCGGATGAAACCGGGATCATCTCCTTTTACGGGGGGAACGATCACGTACATCCTCCATATATCGCCCGCGGCTGCTTCGAGGGGACTGACAGCTTGTGGGATGGCTACGGAAGCCAGCGTTTGCACGAGCTGCGCCTACAGTACGGCTACTGCTCGCAGATCTATGAAGATCCGGATGCCGTCCATAAGGAAGTGTTCCTGGATGGCATCGATACGGTGCCCGGTAGCATTGGGTCGGCGATGCGGCGCACGCGGTCATTGTTCATCGCGAAACGTGCTTGCTGTTTCTTCAAGAGCGTGATCTGCGGCACCCCTTGCTCCTTCGACAGCACATTCGTGATGGACGGCACGGAGGATTGGGCGCAGGCGTATTACAATGAATACGGTACAACACAGGGCGAACCCATCGGCTGTAAGAAGAACGGCACGATGAAGTTCAAGGCCATTCCTCCGCCGGACAATTCGGTGACAACTCCACCACGCATGATGGACCAAGTGGAGGACTACACACGGACGGCGGATCTGGTGGTTCTTCCCAACCCGAGCAATGGCGCTGTACACTTGATCTGGGATAGCGATAGCGAGGAAGCACAATACGTTGTGATCGATGCCATCGGCCGGAACGTCCTCCAAGGCGTGGCGATGAACAATGGCCGAGGCTTTGATTCAAGTATACTGGACAGCGGTTTGTACACCGTTGTGTTGGAGGACCTTGGAGTACGGTACACAGCGAGGATCGTCGTAAGGCACTGATAGCCTGAACGGAAAAGGCCCCGGAACCGGGGCCTTTTCTCATTCCGTCAGATCGGGATCACACATCCAGCTTGGCATACACGGCGTTCTTTTCAATGAACTCGCGGCGTGGCGGCACATCATCGCCCATGAGCATGCTGAAGATGCGGTCCGCTTCGGCACCGTTCTCGATGGTGATCTGGCGCAGGGTGCGGCGGCTGGGGTCCATGGTGGTCTCCCAAAGCTGCTCGGCGTTCATTTCGCCCAATCCCTTGTAGCGTTGAACGTGTACGCCCGTGTCCTTGCCACTGGCCTTCATGCGCTCAATGACCGTGTCGCGCTCAAGCTCGGTCCAGCAGTACACGCCTTCCTTCCCCTTCTTCACCATGTACAACGGTGGTGTGGCGATGTACACGTGGCCGCCCTCCAACAGCTCTTTCATATAGCGGTAGTAGAAGGTCATGATCAGCGTCTGGATATGGCTGCCGTCCACATCGGCATCGCACATGATGATGACCTTGTGGTAGCGCAGCTTACTGATGTCGAGCGCCTTGCTGTCCTCCTCCGTACCGATGTTGACCCCGAGAGCGGTGTACATGTTCCGGATCTCCTCGTTCTCGTAGATCTTGTGCACCATGGCCTTCTCCACGTTTAGGATCTTGCCGCGCAGGGGAAGGATGGCCTGGAATTCACGATTACGGCCTTGCTTGGCGGTGCCACCTGCTGAGTCACCCTCTACCAGGAACAGCTCGCTCAATGCGGGGTCCTTCTCCTGGCAATCGGCCAGTTTTCCCGGAAGGCCCATGCCGTTAAGGGAACCTTTGCGCTGCACCATCTCGCGCGCCTTCTTGGCGGCGTGGCGGGCGGTAGCCGCCAGGATCACTTTATCGACGATCGTACGGGCATCGCGCGGGTGCTCTTCGAGGTAGTTCTCGAGCATCTCGGCCACGGCTTGGTTCACCGCGCCAGCCACCTCACTGTTACCCAGTTTGGTCTTGGTCTGGCCTTCGAACTGCGGCTCCTGCACCTTCACGCTGATCACGCAGGTAAGTCCCTCACGGAAGTCATCGCCAGCGATCTCGAACTTCAACTTGTTCGTGGCGCCACTGCTGTCCGCGTACTTCTTCAACGTGCGTGTGAGGCCGCTGCGGAAGCCCGCCAAGTGCGTACCCCCTTCGTGCGTGTTGATGTTGTTCACATAGCTGTGGAGGTTCTCTCCGTAGCTGTCGTTGTAGATCATGGCGATCTCCACGGGGATGCCCTGTTTCTCCCCTTCCATGTAGATCACCTCCTCGATCAGCGGACTTCGTGTGCCGTCCAAGTAGCGAACGAACTCCACCAAGCCCTTCTCGCTCAAATAGGTTTCGCTCGGGAAGGTGCCATCCTCATTGGCATGGCGCTCATCGGTAAGGGTCAGTTTGATGCCCTTGTTGAGGTAAGCCAGTTCGCGCAAGCGGGCGCTGAGCGTGTCGAAGTTGTACTCCGATACTTGGAAGATCGTGAGGTCGGGGCTGAAGGTGACGGTGGTACCACGCAGATCCGTGGTACCCGTTTCCTTCACAGGGTACTGGGGCTTGCCCTCCTTGTACTCCTGCATGTAGCTCTTCCCTTGAACGAACACCTCGACCTTCAGGTCGCTGCTCAATGCGTTCACACAACTCACGCCCACCCCGTGCAGACCGCCCGACACCTTGTAGCTGTCCTTATCGAATTTGCCACCTGCGTGCAGCACGGTCATCACCACCTCCAATGCACTGCGCTTCTCCTTGCTGTGCATGCCCACGGGAATACCGCGGCCGTTGTCCTGGACCTTGATGCTGTTGTTCGGGAGGATGGTGACATGGATCGTATCGCAGTGCCCGGCAAGGGCCTCGTCGATCGAGTTGTCCACCACTTCATAGACCAAGTGGTGCAGGCCCTTCATGCCGATATCGCCGATGTACATGGCCGGGCGCTTGCGCACCGCTTCGAGGCCTTCAAGTACCTGGATACTGTCGGCCGAATAGGATGCGGCCGCCTTCTTTTTCGTTTCGCTCATTTCTGCTGTCTCTGCCATTTTTCCGGTGGGTGAAACCCCTGTTCCCAAGAGGTGCGCGAATGTACCTTACCCATCACCTGCCAAGTCGTAGAAACCCAATAACGGCGCGGCTTATTGGCACTTTTTACCAACATCGGCGCCGATGCTGTTGATAAAGAAATTTGGAGGGTACGGAGACGAGTGAATGGATCAGACGCACCCTCGAAAAGGGGAACATCCGCCAACACCCGCCCTCCGCTAGAACGCCATCGTCACACCACCCATCAGCAGCGTACGCTGCACAGGATGGTTGAGCCAACGCTCGTACTTGTCCGCACCCAGGTTGCTCACATCCACCCAGATACTGAAGCGCTTGGTATAACGGTATTCCGCCCCGAGGTACAGGTCGAAGTAGCTGTCCAGTTCCTTGGTCTCCAGGGCGAGCGATGTTCCCGTGTCGAACGTGGGCTCGTTGCCGGGTATCTGTCCGGCAAAGCGGGCGCCGAGCATCTCCACTTCCGCTTTCAGGATGAGTTTGTTGCGGATATCGTACATCCCTCCGAGCGCGAGACGGTAGTTGGGCATGTACCACGCCTCGGCCTGTTGCAAGGCTTCGTTGGTGTACACGTCCACCCGGCCGTTCAGCTTCACGTTCTCGCCCGCGCTGTACATCAGTTCGCCACTGATGTCCAGGACATCCACTTGATCGTAAACAGTGAAGAACCGGTCCCCTAGGATGGTGTCGGTCTTTGAGAGGAAGAGCATCTTGTCCTTCCAGCGGCGCGTGCTCACCCGCACATCGAAACCCAGACGGCTGCTCACACTACCACGGATGCCACCGTACAGGTCGTACATCTTGCTGGAATTGCTGAGCACAGGCGAGCCCATGAGCCACGGGTTCTCCCGCGTCAGGCTGCGCAGGCTGTTGCGTTCGCGGGCGCCATCAACGCCGACGTAGGGAACGATGATATCGTCAAAGAGGCTGTAGCTGAGGTAGACACGCGGGAAAAAGTGGAAGGTGGTCTTCGAGGCCCGATCGCTGAGTGTGTCTACATCAGTACTGGCCACATCGAGGTAGATGCCCACGCCTACCTGCACCAAGTAGTTGTCGCTGCGTGTGCTCACCTGGGGCAGGAGACCCAAGAGGAAGCCGCCTTGCTTGAAATCGAGCGTTCCTTGCTGTGCACGGTAGCTGTTGTTGTCGATGAGGATGCGGCCGCCGTAGGACTCGCTGCCCTGCTCCATCTCCAGATCGGCCGTGACCTTCACATTGGTCTCTTTGCTCTCGCTGGTGTTGTTGTACTGGTGCACCTCGAGGCGGACATCGTGCGCCAGCAGCGCACTGTCCTTGTACAGGCTCTTCACATGCACCCCGAAACCGAGATCGTTGTACACCTGCTTCAGCCGGTCATCGCTGATCGGGCCGAGGTCGAAGCTGGCTAAGGCGAGCTCATCCGTTCCACCATAGTAGCTGATGCGCCGCCGGTCGAAACCCACGCTGCCACCGACCTCGTGCTTCTTCAGGTAGTGCGTGTAGTGCGCATCCATCGCGTTGAAGCTGTACTGGCTCTCGCCCATGCCGTCGATGCCGCCATTGCTGCTGAGGTGCTTGTAGTGAACGCCCCATGCGTTCTCGCGGCTGCGGGTCTGATCGTAGTAGAGTTCGAGCAGCGGGGTGGTGTACAATCCGAAGCCGGCCTTCGCATAGCCCTTGTACAGCTTGGTCTGCATCGTCTGGATACCCAGCTTCACGGCGGTGATGCTATCCACGCGCGCGGGGACATGCCCCTGCACGTTGATGAGGTTGTACTGCACCGGTGCGATCGGCAGGATCGTGTCGATCAATTGTGGACGCAGATCGATCTTCCTGGCATCCTCGATCGTGGGGTTATAGTTCCCCTCGATCGTGTAGCTGCCGCCGATGCCGGATGAGGTGGTATCGGTCTGCGCATGCGACTGCACGGCAATAGCCGTGGCCGTGAGCGCTGCGATGAACGGGATGCTCTTGTTCATTTTTGGTCGTATCGGGCGCTCAGTTGCCATCCTCATCGTTGCCGCCCTCCGGTGTTGGCGTGTTCTGTTGCTGCTCCTCGTTCAGGAGGATGTTGAGACGGGCCTGCGCATCGGCCACCAGCTCGGGTTCGTCGCTGTTATCGATCACGCCTTGCAGGGCGGCCTTCGCCTGGAAGCGATCATTGAGCTGCACGTACACATCGCCCAGCAGGATGAAGCCCATACTGATCCAGTGTTTGTACGCGCCGAAGTCATTGGCCAACGCGAAGACTTCCTTCTCGGCATCCTTGTACTTCGCTTGCAGGTGACGGATGTAGGCCATGCGGTACTTGGCCTCCGCGCTCATGGCGCCATGCTTGCCTGCAGCGATCGCTTTGTACACGCCATAGGCACCCTCCTTGTCATCGCTATCGAGCGCGTGGTTGGCGATGAGCAGCTTGGCTTCGGCCTTCAGCAGGGCATCCTTGTTGTCCGTATTGGCCACAACGGCTTCGGCTGCGGTGGCGGCTTCTTTCGCGTGGCCCAATTCGCGGTGACAGCGCATGCGGCCGACTTGTGCAGCCAGGATGTTGGTCGGGAACGTCGCGACTTTCTCCAACTGCTCGAAGCGTTCCAATGCGCCTTCCCACCGCTTATCACGGAAGAGGATATCGCTGGTGCCGAAGAGCGCGCTTTCCATGAACTGGTTGCCGGGCATCTTCACCACCTCCTCGAGATCGGCCAGCGCGGCTTCGCTCTGCCCCGCACGGTACTCGCAATCGCCTTTGTAGAAGTGGGCGTTCAAAGCGTAACCACCGTTCGGGTATTTGGCCAGATAGCTACCGAAAGCACCGATGGCCTCAGCGCACTTTTCATTGTTGTAGAGCAACTCAGCACTGCGGTAGTAGTTCTCATCCAGGTCCTGCGCTGCTTCGCTCTGATCGACGAACTCCAGCGTTTTCACATAGCTCTCCCATTCGGCCACGCGACCGGTCTCCACGTAGATCGCCTCGATACTTGCCAGCGCATCGGCACTGGCTTCACGGGTCGGATACTTGGCCACGATGGCCTTGAAGTCCGCCAAGGCCTGCTCGTTGTTCCCTTGGCGCTTGCGGATCAGCGCACTCTGCAGCATGCTCTTCTGCACGAAGGGGCATTCGCCGTGATCATTGATCACCTGCTGGTAGTAGGTGAGCGCTTGCGCATCGTTGTCCAAGCGGATGTACGACTCGCCCAATTGGTATTTGGCATCCGGTGCGTAGCGCGTGTTCTTGCTATCGGCCAGCAGCTTCATCAACGTTCCGATCTTGCCGCTGTGGTTGCCTGCGAGCCCTTGGCACACACCCTTCTGGAACAGCGCATAGTCGCGGTCGGTGGTACCACTGCGCAATGCATCGTCGTACCAGGTGATCGCTTGTGAGGCGTCCTTCACGACGAAGTAGCTATCGCCGATCCGGAGTTTCGCATCAGCCCGCTGGTCGGCCTGGCCGGCACTGGTGCCAACGAAACGGCGGAAGCTGGTAGCAGCATCGTCGTAATCCTTCAACTTGAAGTAGCAATAGCCTTGGCTGTAGCCGGCCTGCTCGTACAGGTCGGTGGCATAGGCGCCGCTGCCATTGCGGAGCGCATCGTACTTCCGCAGAGCGGCCGCATAATCTTCCTCCGCATAGAAGCACTCGGCGGTCCAATAGTGGCACTGGGCATTGAGGTCCTTGTTCACCGGATACTTCAGCGCACGATCGAAGAACAGTGCCGCGTCCTTGAACTTCCTGCCGTCGTACAGTTCCACACCGCGATCGAAAGCCAACTTTTGGTAGGCCTCCTGCATGGCGATGTCCTTCTGCTGGATCTTGTCCAGTGCCTCCAGCGCAGCCTCGTAGTTCTTGGTCTTCAGGTAAACGTTCAGCAGGAAGCTGTAGGCATCATCGCGTTTGGGTGAATCGGGATAAGCTTTCAGGTAGTTCTTCAGTGCGAGGATGGCTTCGTTGTATGGATCGAAGCTGAGTTCGTACGCGAGCTTGGCATAATTGAAGAGCGCGTCCTCGGTCACCTTCGGGTCCTGCTTCAGGTCGTAGGCCTTCTTGAACGCTGTGCGAGCGTAGTTCTTCTGGTCCAGCTTCATGTAGCAATCGCCCATGTGGTAGGCAGCGGCTTGCGCAAGGCTGTCGGTGCCGTTCGCGACGGCGGTCAATTGCTGCAAGGCCTTTTCGCATTCGCCGGTCTTGTAGTAAGCGTGGCCCAGTATATAGCGGTCCTCCCGCGTGACACCCGCGCGCTGAACGCTCTTCTCCAAGTATGGGATCGCTTCAGCGTAGTGGCCCTGGCGGTAATTGCTCTCGCCGAGCAAGCGGTTCATCTCGCCGATGCGGCGCGCGCCGTTCGGGTCATCGACGATGGGCTTTGCGTACATTGACAACTCATCATATTTCCCTTGCAGGAAGAGGATCTCGCTGATGTAATGCGGCACCACATCGCCGAAGGCCTCATCGCCCTTCAACTTCTCGAAGCCTTGCAAAGCCGTCTCGAACTGCCCACGCTCGTAGTTGATGTGCGCCGAATAGTAGGTGGCCGGTGATACGTAGTTGCCTGGACTTCCGGGAAGGCCTGCTTCACCGTCCTTCACACGGGTGAAGTCGTTCATTGCCGCATCGGGCTTGTCCTCCATGAAGTTGGCATAGCCGCGCTTGAAGTAGAATTCTTCCTGGTCTTTGGGTTCCAGATCCAGGGGTTCCAGCTTCGTTTCCCAGGCAAGGCAGTCCTCCCAACGCTTCTGCGCGAAATAGTGCCGGAACAGTTCCAGCCGCACCGCAGGCACGTGCTGGCTCTCCGGATGCGCATCAATGAACCCGAGCAAGCGCAGCGGTGCATCGTTATGGAACAGGCGCACGGCGCACAGCGCGCTCCAGAACTCGCTTTCCACACGGTTGCCATCATGGGGATCGTTGATCCGGTCGGTAACACGCTCCAACTCGGTCTGGGCCGCCCCGTATTTGGCTTTATCGAAAAGTTCCAGCGCGTGCACGAGGTCGGCGTTGCGGTGTTCGAAGTGTGCCGGACGTTGGGCACATACCACCGCCGCCAACACAAGGCCCAGTGCGGAAAGGACGGATCGCTGCATGGTCATGTTGAAGTGCTCAAAGGTGAACGCGCACGTACGCGTGACTTGGTTGGCAGGCCATGGACTTTTGCACGCCGATGTGTGGACGCATGTAACAGGAACGACCATGGCATTAACGAAGACCATGCCCGTCAGCGTGTGCTCCACATTGAACTGCTCACAGCTTTCGCCCATCGCTCAACGAGAGCCGCGTTCCCAGTGTGATCTTCGCGTCATGGCCGCCGAACCCATCATCGAATTACACGGAGCGCGCATCTTCCAGCGCGAGAACCTGGTGCTGAACAACGTGGACCTCACGGTGTACAAGGGCGAGTTCATCTACCTCATC
The DNA here is from genome assembly GCA_049289815.1 of Flavobacteriales bacterium. Taxonomy (GTDB): domain Bacteria; phylum Bacteroidota; class Bacteroidia; order Flavobacteriales_F; family PHOS-HE28; genus PHOS-HE28. The sequence goes on along the minus strand of JBATMK010000061.1, from coordinate 23,662 downwards.
GGCCGCACCGGTACGGGCAAGAGCACCTTGATGCGCACCCTGTACGGCGATCTGCCGTTCACCGAGGGCGAAGGCCATTGCTGCGGATCCGACCTGCGGAAATTGAAGCGTGCCCAGATCCCGTTCCTCCGTAGGAAGATCGGGATCGTCTTCCAGGACTTCCAGTTGCTCACCGACCGTAGCGTGAAGGCGAACCTGGAATTCGTGATGAAGGCCACGGGCTGGACGGACCACAAGCGCATGGATGCGCGCATCCAAGAGGTGCTGGACAAAGTGGGACTGGGTAACAAGGGCTACAAGCTGCCGCATGAGCTGAGCGGTGGCGAGCAACAGCGGGTGAGCATTGCCCGGGCCCTGGTGAACGATCCCGAGCTATTGCTTGCCGATGAGCCCACGGGCAACCTGGATCCCGAGACCACCGGTGAGATCCTGGACCTGATGATCGAGATCAGCCGCAGCGGGCGCGCCGTGCTGATGGCCACGCATGATTACACGCACATGAAGAAGTTCGGCAGCCGCGTGGTGAAGTGCGAAGATGGGCGCCTGCTGGAACTGAGCGCTGTGGCGGGATGAGGCCTCATCCGGCCTTCTCCAACGGAGGGGGCGAGAGCAGTTGAACGATGCGTTCAGCATTGCGCTTGTTGCTGAAACGCTCTTCGAGGATGCTGGCCCTCTTCTCGATCATGCTCCCATTGGCCAGTCGCGCCATGCACCCCTGGATGCTCAGTCGCATGGTTGCTGCATCGTCATGGACATGGCAGAGCTCTTCCAATCCTGTTCCTTGCACCATGGGCGTATTGCATACCACATGTCGGCCGGTGAAGAGGCAGAGCAACAGTTTCAACTTGATGCCTGTGGCTTGGAAAGTCGGGAGCACATGCACTTGTGCCTCACGCACCAGTTGGTGGATGTGCTCCGTGGGGATGCCCTCCAGCAGTTGCGCGTTCGGATGTTTCGCCACTTCCGCCTTCAGTTCACTGCTCGCGTCGCTCCCGGCGATCAGCAGTTTCACATCCATCCCATTGAACACTTCGCGCAAGAGCCATAGCGCCGCCTTGTTGTTGTCCGCTACGCCGAGTGCTCCGTGGTAAAGCGCGAAGTCACCCAGCCCATCGGGAACATCCACATGACCGCACGCATGGAAGGCCGGCACGTGCACCACATTTCGGAAATGCTGGCTGAAGTAGGCCTCATCCTTCGGTGATATCGCCAGCACCGCATCGGCTTCGCTCATCACAGGCTCGTACCGTTTCAGTTTAGTGGCTTCGCTGTTGAAATAGCTGCGCTTGAACGTGCTGCGCTCCACCTTGGCCAAGGCGGCATAGTAATCGTGCTCCACGTTGTGTGCGCGTACGAGCCGCTTGCGTCCGTGAAGACGTGGATCACCGAGGTGATAACAACTGTGCAAGCCCTCGAACAGGATCGGATGATCGTCCATCAGCAAGCGATCGACCAGTTCATCGCTCCTGCGGCTCACCACCACGTACGGCAGACTGCTGAGCAACTGCAGCTTACCCATCTGGCGCTTGTAGTAGTGCACACTGTGGCAATACGGATCAAGCTCTTTCCGCTTGCCACGGCCGTACTCGAAACAATGGAGGTGCACATGCACACCGATGTCATGCAGCGCCTTCACTTTGTAGAAGACATCGATCACACCGCCATAATCCGGCGGCCAAGGAACATCGAGGCTGACGATATGGAGGTGCTTACCGGCCAATGCTTGCGAGCAACGCTTTCAACTTCTCCTTCTCCTGCTCGCCATCCAGCGAAGCGGCGGCGAAAGTAGCGTTCCGTGCCAGTGCGTTCCGGCGCTCAGGGTCGGAGCGCAGCGCGCTGACGGCGGCAACGATCGCGGCAGTTGTTCCGCGCGGCAACACGATACCGGCATCGTACTCCCGCACGATCGCAGCCACTTCGGGAAGATCCGTGGCCAGCACGGGAATACCCGCATGCAGGTAATCGAAGAGTTTGTTGGGCAGGCTGAAGCGGTAATTGAGGTTGGTGTCTTTGTCCAACGTGAGGCCCAGATCGGCGTTGCGCGTGTACTCCATCATCCGTTCAAAAGGCATGCGATCGAACATGCGTACGCGTTGCCCAAGCCCATGTTCCTCAACCATGGTGCGGAGCACTGGCCATGCGTCGCCGCTACCGATGATCAACAGCGTGCTGCCCGCAAGGTCCTTCATGGCCAGCACCGCCTCCTCCGCGCCCCGCTGCACATTGATGCCCGCGCCTTGGAGGATGAGGATGAACCGGTCTTCCGGTAGGCCCAGCGCAGCGCGCGATGGTTTCGGGCCGAGCGCGCGCTTCATCGGGATATTGCGGATGACATGGATGCGGTTCGACGGGCTCACCCTGACAGCATCAGTTATGTCATGGTGAGCCAGTCGAACCATCGCTTCGCGCTCCGGATAGCGGGCCGCGTAAGCATCGGCGATGCTCTGGTTCACAGTGATCACACGGCGCAGCTTTGGGAAGATCCAACGTTCAATGGCCAACCATGCCTTACGCACCAACGGCCGATCCATGAGTTCGGGCACTTCCGTGTAGAACTCATGCGTGTCATACACCAGGTCTGTTCCATGGAACCATGCGGCCAAGTGGTTGGCCAACAACGTATCGAGGTCGTTCGAGATGAACAACGAAGCACGGGAAACAAGCAAGCGACCGAACAAGCGCAGGTTGTACTCGGCATAAAAGAGCGGCCCTTTGTTGAAGAGCAGTCGCATGCGCTTGGTCGCATACGGGCGATCCAGCGGTGGGCTGGCAGGCAAGCGGCGCCCGACCAAAAGCACATCGTAGCCCAATTCCTGCAGCGCCGTGCAGGTGCGGTGCACGCGATTGTCGGTGGCCAGATCGTTGGTCACACTCACAATGGCACGTTGATGCACAGCAGGCATGCGGTCAAAGTAAACGCGGCTGCGCTGGTAAGCTTGCACTCCCGATGCATCGGGATGAGACACATGGAACTGGAGCGGTCCGTTGATCTGAAGCCCTTCAACACCTTCGGCATCCGCGCGAAGGCCGATCTGTTGGGCCGCTTCGCGGACATCGCACAGCTGCGCGGAATGCTCCAAGCCACTGCCGGTATGAAACGCTTGGTGTTGGGGGGCGGCAGCAATATCCTCTTGACCCAGGACTTCCATGGAGCAGTGCTGGTGAATGAGGTCCCAGGTATGGAAAAGCTGCGCGAGGACACCGAACACGTTTGGGTAAGAGCGGGTGCCGGTGTGGTGTGGCACGATCTGGTCAGCTACTGCGTGCAACAGGGCTGGGGCGGCATCGAGAACTTGTCCCTCATACCCGGCAAAGTGGGCGCTGCGCCCATGCAGAACATCGGAGCGTACGGCGTAGAACTGAAGGATGTCTTCCACGAACTGGAAGCCCTGCGCGTGGACGACGGCGAGATCATTCCCTTCGATAGGGCCGCATGTGCCTTCGGTTACCGCGAGAGTTTCTTCAAACGCCAAGGCAAGGACCGTTTCGTGATACTGAGCGTTACGCTCCGACTGAGCAAGCGGCCCGTACCGAACACCAGTTACGGCAACATCAAGCAGGAGCTGGAAAAGCAAGGCATCGTCTCCGCCACCATCGCCCATGTGAGCGCGGCCGTGATCGCCATCCGCCGCAGCAAACTGCCCGATCCCGCCGTGATCGGCAATGCGGGCAGCTTCTTCAAGAACCCCGTGGTGCCTGCGGAAGTCGCACGGAAGATCAAGGCGGCTTACCCGGACATGCCAGGCTACCCGGCTGCCGATGGCCAGGTGAAATTGGCTGCTGGCTGGCTGATCGAGAAGGCCGGTTGGAAGGGCTTCCGCGAAGGCGCCTTCGGTGTGCATTCCGCGCAAGCATTGGTGCTGGTGAACCACGGCGGCGCCTCCGGTCAGGACATTTTCGACCTGAGCACCCGGATCCTGGCCGACATCCACCACCGCTTCGGGGTAGAATTGGAACGCGAGGTGAACATTCAATAAAGCGCTGGGAAGCAGTACGGCACTGGTGTAGGGACTGCGCCCATCTTTGCCGTCCCCATACCATACGTCCATGCTGTTCAACCGAGCGATCATCCTGTTCACCGTTGCCCTCGTCGCGCTTCACGCAACGGCGCAAGAGAAACTCAAGGAGCTGACCCTTGCCGATGCCGTGTTGAAGGGCGGTACCGATCTGGCGCCCCAGCGGCTGAAGGGACTTCAGTGGATACCGGGCACCGGCTCCTACTGCTACCTCAAGAACGACACGTTGTGGTCGGGTGTGGTGGGCAAGAGAGCCGATATGCCCATAGTGGGTTTGGCCTCCTTGAACGACGGGCTTCCGGAGGAAGCGAAGTTGAAGCGCTTCCCAAGCATCACTTGGGATGGATCCACGCAGTTCGATCTCATGCATAACGATCGCGTGTATGTGTGGGATCGCAAGAGCAGCAAGCTCGCTGAGCGCCTGCGCATGCTGCCGCAAGCTGAGAACCAGGACGCCGATGACAAGCAGCACCAAGTGGCCTACACCGTTGGGCAGAACCTGTACATAGCACGCCCTGGAGCGAAGGACAACATCGCGGTGACCAAGGACACCGTTGACGGCATCGTGAACGGACAAAGCGTTCACCGCCAGGAATACGGTATCGTGAAGGGAACCTTCTGGAGCCCTGATGGGAACCTGCTCGCCTTCTATCATATGGACGAGAGCATGGTAACGCCCTATTACGTCGAATCCATCGGCACCAAACCCAGCACCTTCAAGAAGCTACGTTACCCCATGGCAGGTGGGACCAGCCACCACGTTACGGTTGGCATTTTCGATGTACGTACGCTCAGGACCACCTACCTCCAGACCGGCGAACCCGCCGATCAGTACCTCACGAACATCGCCTGGGATCCCACCGAGCAGTTCGTCTACATCACCCACCTGAACCGCGCTACGGATCATCTGCGGTTGGTGCAGTACGATGTGAGGACGGGGGCTGCCGTGAAGACATTGCTGGAGGAGAAGAACGACAAGTACCTGGAACCGGAGCATCCGGCGCACTTCCTGGAAAAGCACAACGGCAAGTACATCTGGTGGAGCGAGCGCGACGGCTGGCAACACCTGTACCTCTATGATCTCAAGAACGGCCTCGTGCGCCAGCTGACCAAGGGTGCTTGGAACGTGACCGGGATCCTCGGGGCCGACGACAGAGAGCAATACCTCTACTTGCAAGGCACCGCCGAGGACAAGGCAGCGACCGGCAATGACCCAGCAGCAACGACAGCTGGCGGCATGGGCAGTTGCGAACTGCAGCTCTATCGTGTCGAACTCGCCACGGGCACCATGAGCCGCATCACGAAAGAAGCCGGTACCCATGTCTGCCAGATCGATGGCGACCTGGTGATGGACCAGTGGAGCAGCACCACCGTACCCGGCCGCATCGAGCTGGTGGATGCCGGCAGCGGACAAGTGCTGAAACAGGTCGTCAACAGCCCGGACCCATACGCGGCCTACAAGGTCGGCAGCATCGAATTGTTCACTGTTCCAAGCGGCCAGGGGAAGACCGCTGCGGATGCCAACGGTGATCGCTTGAACGCACGCCTGATCAAGCCATCCGGCTTCGACCCGGCGAAGAAGTATCCAGTGATCGTTTACGTGTACGGAGGCCCGCACGTGCAACTCGTTACCAACTCGTTCCTCGGTGGCGCATCCCCGTGGATGTTGGAAGCGGCGGAACGCGGCTACCTGGTCTTCACCGTCGACGGCCATGGCACTGAGAACAAGGGTCTGGCCTTCGAGCAAACGATCTATCGGCGATTGGGGGCGGTGGAAGTGGAGGATCAGGCTGCCGGCGCGGAGTACCTGGAGCATTTGCCATATGTGGATGCCGAGCGCATGGCGGTGCATGGTTGGAGCTTCGGCGGGTTCATGACCGTGAGCCTGATGCTCAAGAAGCCCGGGCTGTTCAAGGTGGGCGTGGCCGGAGGGCCTGTGATGGATTGGGCCATGTACGAAGTGATGTACACAGAGCGCTATATGGACACCCCCGAGGAGAACCCGGAAGGCTATGCCACCAGCATGCTCACGGACAAAGCCGACCAATTGAAGGGCGATCTTCTGGTGATCCAAGGCACCATGGACGATACCGTATTGAGGGAGCACAGTCTCACCTTCCTGAAGAATTGCGTGGACAAGGGTGTGCAGATGGAGTATTTCGAGTACCCCGGCCACCCGCACAATGTCCGTGGCAAGGATCGGGTGCACCTGATGACCAAGGTGCTGGACCACATCGATGATGCGCTCGGTGTGAAGAAGTAGGGTCCTCGGATCAAAGGCTTTCCCAGCGCGGCAGGTTTCTTTGCTGTGGACCCGGAGCCCCGTCCCCTTCCTTTGCCGTCAACCAGAAAACCGCAGTGCATGATGAAGCTTTTTACCCTGATCGCCGTGGCGCCGCTCGCGGTTGCCGCACAGACCACCTTTCCCGTTTCCGTTGGTGGTTCGCTGCTGGACCCGAACAACCCGCCTTTTTACTCGCCCCAATTCCTTACGATCAACGTCGGGGATATCGTGCAGTGGAACTGCCCCAACGGCGGTGGCTCGCATAACGTGTATGCCGAGCTGGACATGTTCCCCGACAACCCCGATGGGTTCAGCAGTAGCGGGATAACGCAGAACGCACCATGGACCTACTCGCACACCTTCACGGCTGCAGGCGTTTGGGATTTCCACTGCACCGGTGAGTTCCAAGGCCAGTTCCACTCCACCACGCAATTCGGCACCATCACCGTGGTTGACCCGAACGGGGTTGCAACCGTGGGCACCAGCAGGTCCATCTCATTGTTCCCGGTTCCGGCCAACGACAAATTGATGCTTTCGCTCAAGGGCTGTACGGGCGTCACGTCAGTTGACATCATGGCTGCGGATGGGCGATATGTGCGCACCCAAGCGGTGCAGGACAATCGCGTGAACACGGTGAACCTTGATGGTTTGACCGCTGGTCAATACTACCTGCTGATGGACCGTTCACGCCGCACCATCATCAAGCCGTTCGTGAAACAGTGATCATTGCGCAATGCGCACCAATGCAACGGAACTGCGGGTTCCGTCAGCACGGGTGAGCACAGCACGATAGCTGCCGGCCGCGTAACTGCCCAAGGGTACATCGAAGGCCTGTTTGCCCTGTGCAAGCGGGCCTTCGTGCAACAGGTACACCGTGCAACCGATCGCATTCACCAATTCCAAACGCACAGGGCCGCTCGAAGCATCGTTCACCCACAAACGTGCATCGCCTAGCGAGGGCATCGGGTATGCGAACAACTGCACTGGCGGCACGGCGCGATCGGGCACCGGCAGACTGTTATCGTATGGCACCGCGAGCGTGGCCACCGTTCCGATACTCAGCTTGCTGAGGTCGGTCCACAGGGATTGCGTGAGGTACTGCAGAAGGTCGGACTGAGTGTGGTAATGCGGGTTGCCGTCGTTATCGAAATCCTCGATCACAAGGATGGCACCGTAGCCTTCTGTCCAAAAGCTGGCGTGATCGCTGTAGGTGGCTCCCGGGTTGTTGATCGCAAGGTTGATGTTGAGACCATAGATGGAGTTCACGGCCAGGGCGGTGTCCTTGATGGCCAGGCTATTGGCGACAGGTCGCGCGTGGATGCGTGCAAGTCCATCGCCATCGCCATCGTAGGCGATGGCGTCCATGTTCACCACCGCCACCAGTGTGTCGTCATTGGAGGCTGCGACACCAGCATAGAACGCGCTGCCGATCTTCCCTTGCTCCTCTTCATCCCACATTGCGAAAACGATCGTGTGCTCGAAGTTGTACGGCGCCATGATGCGCGCAGCTTCGATTACGCTGCATGTTCCACTCCCGTCATCATCGGCGGCAGGTGCTGCGGCGATCCCACCGGGCATGGCGTCGTAGTGACCGCAGAGGATCACCTTGCTATCGGGATACAGTGATCCGGTCTTTTCCGCCAAGACGTTGAAGCCCGTTCCGCTGAAGGATTGGGTGGTGGGCGTGTATCCGAATCCGGTGAGCTTCTGCTGCAACCACGCCTGCGCGATCGCGTTGCCCGCAGCAAGTTTGTTGCGGCTCACGATCGTTTGCGGTCCGTTGCCGACATCCACGGTGGTTTCACCGCTGAGCTGGCTCACGTAGCTGACAAGGCTATCGGTGCTCACGGCGTCCAGAATGGCTTGGATAACGGGATCCTGCGCCTCGGTGATCAAGGCCGGAAGACAGAGGATCAAGAGGATGAACTTTCTCATGCGCGCAAGATCGTGCTTGCGGGCCCACATCCACCGATCGACCCGCACCTTACCACGTGCCCATCAACATGGCCACGCTCATGGCCACCATCAGCAGATCCTCCACCAACGTCACTTTGCTGAGAGGGAGTTTGAAAATGGTGCCGAGGCAAGCGCATTGGAATTGCGCGTTCTTGAGCACCTGCTTGATCACCCCTATGCTGCTGACACCCATTACTAGGAACGTCGCCATGTTGGTGAAGACGTTCATGGGTGCCACCAGATAGGCCAGGCCGAGCGCGAGTTCGATGAAGGGATAGACAAAGCCATACGCGGGCACCCGCTTCGCAACCTCATCGTAGGTCGCATAGCCCGCAGCAAAGCCGCGCATATCGAGCAGTTTGAAGAAGGAGAACACCAGGAAAAAGCCGGCCATGAAGTGGCCCATCCACGCCATGATGTCGAAGCCGCCAGCCGCTGCTTCCACCAAGGATGCCACCCCGGCAACGTACCCGAAGATGAGATAGATGGGAAGAAAGGAGCTCTTGGTCCGCGTTGGGACATCACCAACTTCCATGGCGACCTCACCGGCCCCTGCATCACCCAGCGTATATGCGCCCGCTGCGCTCACGGCCTCCGCGAGCACGGCGGTGGGGATATGGGACGACATGGTGACCGTGGCCACCGGTGGGAGCAACGCCACCTCCGTGTGGCTGATGCCCGGAACAGCTTTCAAGGCGGCATTGACTTTTGCCACGCAACTGCCGCAGGTCATGCCTTGGATGGAATACGTATGGGTCATGTCGGAGCGGGAGCACAAAGTTGGCACCGATGAGCGGCCGTGATGGTGAGCGCAGGGAGTTCCCCCGCTCACGGATCACATCTTCCTGAAATACCCGTTGCTGTATTCGTTGGCGTACAGCACGCTCACCTTCTCCGGCTTGTCCGCGAAGAATTCATCGGTAGCGCGCTTCACCCCGGGCGACATGTAGCCGCCTGCGATCCCTTTGCGCGGGAAAATGGTCTCGTCGTAATACACGGCGATCATGCCGATCGCCCCAGGTGTCATTCGTGCGTAAACATGTGGCAGCACGTGCTTCGTGGAATCGTAGAGATCGCCATCGATCAGGGCGAAGCTGATCTTCTCCGGCAGTTCATTCGGAACCGTCTTCTCGAACCAGCCTTTGTGCGCATGCGGCTTCTTCAACCCAAGTGCCTCGAACCTGCTCGTGAACAGATCAAGTCCCGCGGCCATGTAGCCCTTGTCATAGATCCCGTCTTTCTTGTCGTTTTCCGTGAGTTCCGGCAACCCTTCGAAGCTGTCGTACGCGTGCACCTGCTTCTCAGGCGCGAGCGCCGAGATCACGCGCTGCATCACGATCGTGCTGTCGCCCGCGTTGCAACCCAGGTCCACCACATCGCCCGGCACCTTGTTCGCAATGGTCTGTTCCAACAAATGGAACAGGTTCATGCGGGCTTCCACATTGGCCATGTCCGAGGGCGCAGGTGTAAGCCGCACCGGAAGGCGCAGCTTGCGGAACACCTTGTTCACGAAGGCCTGCCATTCCTTCGGTGTGCGGTGGTCCCAATCGAAGGTGGTGGCTATGAAAGCATTGTCCATGGAAGTGCGCGTCGTACGGGTCCTCAGTTGCAACGCGGCTATCCGTCAGCGCGGTTCATTTGAATGCTTCAACGGTGCTCATGACCCCGCCCAGCACTTTGCCGACGGCATAGGCAGCGTCAGCCTTGAGCTTGCCGGATACCTTCCAGCGTTCGTACTTGTCCTTGAGGAAGAGATCGTAGTTGGAGGCGTTGAGCACGATGCGGCCGTAGCTGATGCTCGGTCCGTACATCATGGTGGTGTGCCACCAGCCACGCGGGAAGAAGATCGTCTCACCGGCATGAAGCATATCGCGGTAGGGCGTCGCCTTCGCAAAGAGCGGGAACTGCGCCAGATCAGGGTTGAAGACGTTACCCACCTTGCTGAACTTGGGGTTGTCTTCGCGCGGGTACATGTACGGCGAGTCGCTGGGGTGATAGAGGATGAACTCCTTGTCACCGTAGATCTGGGTGATCTGGGTATGCAGGTGCAAGGCATCGAAGTGGACGAACGGGAAGGACGAACCATAGCCGCCGAAGAACAGTTCGTGTATCGGTGTGCCGTTGGTCATCACCTTGGGCATGAGCGGGTGCAAAGCGCGGTCGATCTTCCCGAAAACGAGCTGGGGCTGCATGTCTGCCATCAGTTCGGGGAAGTAGTCCTCCACTTCAAGGTTGTACGGATAGGGTGCCGGGGCCTCCGGTGTGGACACCATGATGCGGTCCATCTGCTCGGCCATGGTGTAGTACTTGCCGCTGATCTCCTTGGTGATACCCGGGTAGTTCTTCTTGAAGAACTCCGGCGTCCACTTGCCGATGGCGGCCCAGTCCTTCACGGCATCGGTGAGGATCACCGGCTTGTTGGGGAACACATACTCGTTGAGCAGTTCCTTCTGGCTAAGGCCGGTGCGGCGGTCCAGGCCGGGGGTCTTGTCGTTGATCATGATCGAAAGGTATGCTGGCACAAAAGTGCATCAGACCAACGGCCTGCCGCCTTTTGAACCGGGACCTTTGTATGAAGAACGGGGGCGCTGGGTTACGCGCCCGCAGATCGTGATGCCGGACCGGTTCCCCGGTTCCAGGTGGGTGACTCCGATCTCAATAAGCCACCACCCGCTCGCTTACCGCCCCGGAGGCCGTGCGGAACACAACGATGTAGGTGCCTTTCCCCGGCGGAAGCTGAACAACCAAGCGACTGCGGCCGTTGAGTGCTGGAAGGGCCACCAAGCGGCCTCCCACCTCGAACACCTCGACACCCAGCACCCGACCGCTCAAGCCGTCGATGCGCAGAATCCCGTCCCGTACCGGGTTCGGGAAAATGCGTACGCCGAGTTCATGCACATCGTCGATACCCAGCGAGGTATCCGTGAGTGAATCAGTTTCCACCAGCACTGGTGTGCCATCGGCATTGTCGTACATGGTGCGGAAGCTGTCGATCTCCGCACTGTTGTATGCGAACATCTCTTGCATCCAGCGCGGTGGCGCCGTTTGGTACCAGAACCGTGCGTGCACATGCGCCGGGCCCGCGTAGCCGTTCATGGGAACGTGGTAATGCACAATGTCGGTACCGCTACCCTCCACACCAAGACCATCATGGTTGAAGTCGATGTCGGTAACGGGGACGTTCACAATGAGCGTCGTGTCATAGCTGGCATGGCTGGTGGTGAAACCCAGCGGTGCAAGACGGTTGTCCTTGAGCAGGCTGGCGGCACGTTCCAGAACGGTGGTCTTGTTGCCGTTCACGTCGGCCATCACTTGTTCGTATATCTGGGCCTGGTCCTCGGCGGTGATCACATCGTGGTGGGGTTCCCATTCGGCATCGTGCCCGTTCACCTCGTAGTCGGCATCCCAGCCACCACTGCTGAAGAGGGTGTCGCCTTCGTCGTTCAGCACGTCCAGTTCCACGAAGGCCCGGCGGCTCGGATAACCGCTGGGGAACTTATGACCGGCAAGGTTGGTCAGGTCCACATCGATGAAAGCCGTGTCAGTGGTTCGATCCTCCATGGTCACATCCAACATCAGGCTGTTCTGCTGAAGCTGTATGTAGCTCAGGTTGATGGTGCTGTCGAATTGCGATGCTGTTGCCGTGAGGCCCAAGGCCACCGAGTTGTTCTTCAACAGTTGGAGCATGAACGTGTTGGCACCGGCAAAGTGGTGCAGGCCATACGGTGATCGGCCATCGAGGAAGAGATAGTTCGCGCTGATCACAATGGCATCGTCGATGCGCGGCACGTGGCAACCCTGGCAGGTGATCCCGTTGTCGGGGTCGACATCGGTGTTGAAACTGCTGTTTAGCCATTCGTGGTAGGTGGCCTGCTCAACGAAGTGACCACCCGTAAGCACCCCTGACAGGTCCACTGTTTCCGTTATCAGTGTATGGCACCCGGCGCACAATCCGGCATCGTTGATGTGCGGCGAATACAACGGCTCGTATCCGACGAAGCTGCTCATCGGGCTACCGAACAAGCCATCATCGTAAGGACCATAGAGCGGGCGGCCAAGCGTATCGAAGCGCAGGTTCCCGCTGAACAACAACCCGATGCTATCGGCACTCTGGATGTGGCAGGGTACGCAGCTCACACCGTCCTGCCCAACAACATCCGTATCGAGTTGAGCGATGGAATATGGTCCGATACCAGTGAGCCGGTTGTTGTGGTTTCCTGCGGGAGCATGGCAACTGGTGCACTTGTTCTCCAGTGCCACTTGGTGGGCCGGGTTCACGAGGATCTCATGGCTCACCTTGGCACGCCAGAACGGGTCGCGCGCGCTGTTGGCCATCATGGTGCTGCGCCAGTCGTCGCTCACGTTCACGTCGAAGCCATTGCTGTCGATCATGGAGAAGTTGTTCGCATCGGGGCCATGGCACCCGTAGCAGTGCCCGCTGGTTTTGAAGTAGGTGTTCTCGCCGACAGCAAGGGTTCCGCCGCCTTTCAAGAACGCGTCCAACTCGTGCCTGGAATGGAAGGCTTTGGCATCCTCGAGCCCATGGCTGGTCCATGCCATGAAAAGGAACACCGTGCCTAACAGGAGTACCAGGACCGACACGCGCAGAAAAGCAGAAGAAGACTTCATGGGCGGAGCTTGTTCACAAGGACGCGCCAAAATAGGCAGGCGCTTCCCCGGGTCCGCTCAACGAGAGTGAAGGGCTTGGGTTCCCGGACCTCACCCCCGACCCCTCTCCGCAGGAGAGGGGAGTGATTCACAGCTTCTCCAATTCTTCGCGCACGAAGGTGATCAGGCCACGTACGTTGTCGGCGCCGAGGTCGAACCGGACACCAGCTACGGCGTAGATCTCCGGCAATGGCCTGGTGTAGCCGAGCTTCAAGGCATCCATGTATTGTTGCACGGCCTGCTCGGGATCGTTCTTGTAGTTGCGCCAAATGCCGATGGCACCCAGCTGCGCAATGCCGTACTCGATGTAATAGAAAGGCACCTCGAAGATGTGCAGTTGCTTCTGCCACAGCATGGTGCGCTGCTCGCCGTACCCGCTCCAATCGGTCACCTTTCCGCTGAAGCGTTTGTGAATGTCCAGCCAGGCCACATCACGCTGCTTCCGGGTGTGTTGCGGATGCTCATAGACCCAATGCTGGAACGCATCCACGGTGGCCACCCAAGGCAGGATGCCGATCACTCGTTCCAAGTGATCGCGTTTGGCCCGGCGCAGTTCAGCGGGTTCCTTGTAGATCAGGTGCCAATGATCCATGGTGAGCAATTCCATGCTCATGCTGGCCAGCTCGGCCACCTCACTCGGGAAGTTCTTGAAGCCCGTGAGGGTAAGCTGTTGCGAGAGGAAGGAGTGCACTGCATGGCCACCCTCATGCACCATGGTGATGAGGTCGTCGTGGGTGCCCACAGCGTTCATGAAAATGAAGGGCGCGCCGGTCTCGAACAATGGATAGTTGTATCCACCCGGTGCCTTGCCGTCGCGTGAGGCAAGATCCAGCAAGCCCTTGGTCCGCATGGTGCGCAGACACTCGGCGAAGTATGGATGCAACTTCGAGAATACCTCGATCGCGAGGTCGGCCAATTGTTCGGGCTGCTCGAAGGGCTTCAACGGTGGCTTGTTGCTGATGTCGACGCTTAGATCCCATGGACGCAGGCGGTCCACCCCGAGCGCCTTGCGTCGGCCCAGTTCCAAGGCCTCGGCCACGGGCACAACGGAACGGGCCACGGCATCGTGGAAGGCGAACGCATCGCTGGGCTTGTGATCGAAGCGGCCCAAGGCACTGTACATGTAGTCGCGGAACGTGGCGAACCCGGCGTTCTCCGCAACCGCGTGACGCTTCTCCACCAAGCCATCGAAAAGGTCATCCAACTTCCCGCGTTCCTGCGCGCGACGATCGTTGATCTTCCGCCAGATGGCCTTACGCTCCTCACGATCGGGACTCTCCAGGATGGCGGCAGCCTTGGGTAGGGTGATCGTCTCCCCTTTCCACTCCACGTTCATGGCACCGGTAACAGCAGCGTATTCCTGCGCCTGGGCGCGCAGTTCAGCCAGCAATTGCACGTTGGCCTCCCGGTAGATCCGGAGTTGCTCGCGTATGCCTCTCAGATAAACCGGATAACCATCGGACTTCAACTCGTTGGACCAGGGCGAGGCCATGAGCTTCCGGTTCAGTGCATCGGCGCGTTTCTCGGCCTCAGGCTGGATGGTGGTGACGAACTCCTGGAAACGCTGCGTTACAGCCTCATCGCGGGTGTCGAGGCTCATGCGGATGTAACGCCAAGCACCTTCCTCGCCCAGAGCCGCTTCCAGTTCGCTCAGGTCACGCAGCCACTGCACCAGATCCGCCAACGACAGAAAGGCCCGATCCTGTAGTTCACTGAAGTAAGGTTCAACATCCGCCCACACGTCAATGCGCAGGTCCTCCCGCAGGTAGGCGCGCTTGGCCGACGCGTGTACCTCCATGGCTCAGCTTCCGCGCTGGCTGCCTTTGCGCATGGGGGTGGCTTTCGCCTTGGTGGCGCTTCCGCCCGGCTTCGGTGCAGCGGCTTTCTTCACGCCAGCGTTCCCCACTTTGGGTTTCTTCTCTCCTTTCTCCGCTGTCTTGCCAGCACCTTCCTCCTTCTCATCCTTCTTCTCCTCCTTGGCGGTGAACACACCGGCTTTCAGCAACTGGCCGTACCAAGTGAAGAGCTTGCGCACATCACTGGAATGGATGCGCTCGCGATCGTTCGTCGGCAACGCCTCTGATAGTTTGGCCCATAGTACATCCTCCGGCCCCCTTGCATCGGCACTCTCCTTTCCTTTCTCCAGGTCATAGATCTTTTGAAGCACGTCCTTCAAGGGAACATCGTCACCGGTGGTGAACATGTGGATCTCTTCCAAGGAACTCACACGCACGCTCGTTGGCACGGGCAGGCGCTTTCCGGGTTCGGCCAATGATTCAACGATGAGGGCTTGGCGACCCTGGGCAACTACTTTGAAGAGACCGCTCTTGCCGGTCACTGAAATGATCTTGGTCAGGTCCATGAATGCTGGTTGGGGCGTAAAACTAACCGCAGCTACGAGGCGCGGGGACTTCAGGTCTTCTGCTTCTTCTTCCGCGCAGCGGGGAAGAGGATGTTGTTCAGGATAAGCCTGTACCCGCTGCTATTGGGGTGAAGGCTGAGGTCCGTTGGCGGATCACCCACCATGTGCTGGTAGTCCTCCGGGTCGTGACCTCCGTAGAACGTCCACTGGCCCAAGGCGTATTCGCCGTGTATGTACTTCACGGTGCCCTGCGCTTTGTTCTCGCCCATGATGAGGACATCGCTCTTCACCAATTGCTTCCGGAACGCGGTGGTCTGTCCCATGAATCCCTTGATGACCTGTTCGTGACTCTGGCAAAGCATGCTCGGAACCACATCCCATTTCGCGCTGAAATCGAAGAGCGTGAAGAAGTCCCTTTCCTGGCCGATGCTGCCATGGATGTCGGTAGCATCGATGTTGCTGAACTCGTAAACCGCAGGGTTCATCTCGAGCAGGAAGTCCTTGAAGGCAAGCGTGCGCGAGAAGTCGATCTTCTGTTGCGCGGCAGGATCGGCGGGATCACCGTCGAACATCTCCGCGCAGATATCGACCCCTTCGGCTGCCAGGGCGATGTCGTAGCTGTCCGTTCCACTGCACATGGTGAAGAGGTAACCACCGCCGGCCACGTAATCGCGGATGCGGGTGGCAACAGCCAGCTTCATCTGGCTCACCTTGGAAAAGCCAAGGCCCTGCGCCATCTCCTCGCTTTCGCGCTGCTGCTCTTGGTACCACGGGGCGGTGCGGTAGTTGCGCCAGAACTTCCCGTACTGGCCGGTGAAGTCCTCGTGGTGCAGGTGCAGCCAGTCGTAGAGCGGCAGTTTGCCCGCGATCACTTCAGCGTCGTAGATCCGCTCGTACGGTATCTCCGCGTAGGTCATCACCAACGCCACGGCATCGTCCCAAGGTTGGAAACTGCTGGGTGCGTACACGGCGATCTTCGGGGCCTTCTCCAGCTTCACCACTTCCATGTTCACCTCGGGGTCGGCGATCTCCGCCAGGATCGCATCGGCCTGCCCGTCGGCGATAACCTGATAAGTAACCCCGCGGATGGTGCATTCCTGCTCAATGGCCTGAAGGTGGTCGATCATGAAACTGCCGCCACGGTAATTGAGCAGCCATTCCACCTCCACATCGCGGGTCAACGTCCAGTAGGCAATGCCGTATGCTTTCAGGTGATCGCGCTGGGTTTCATCCATCGGGATCAACAACCTGCTGGCAGTTGCCGGCAACGCGGACAGTATGGTCAGAAGCGCGAAGCCCACATGTGCCATGCGGGCTATCGTCACAAGCGCAGGGCGCTTAGAACGGCGCTGGTTCGTTGTCGTCGTCGGGTTCATCGTTCATGCGGCTGGCCCGCGTAATGGTGGAAGGCCCACCTGATCCCGTGCCACCGCCACCGAAGTCCATCGGGGCGGTTTCCAGGTCAGCGAATTTAGCCAGCTCGGCAATGAAACGAAGAAGTACGTTGTCCAGTGCGCCGTTACGATGTTTTGCAATTATGACCTCGCCCACGCCCAAGGTGCTGCCGTAGTGGTCCTCGTAGATCTTGTAGTACTCCGGGCGGTAGAGGAAGCACACCAGATCGGCGTCCTGCTCAATGGCCCCTGACTCTCTCAGATCGCTCAGCTGGGGACGCTTGTCCCCACCGCGGGTTTCAACCGCTCGGCTCAATTGGCTCAGCGCGATGATGGGCACGTCCAATTCCTTGGCGATGCTCTTGATGCTACGGCTGATGCTGCTGATCTCCTGTTCACGGTTGCCGCTTCGGCTGTCCCCGCCGGCGGTCATCAGCTGCAGGTAATCGATCACGATCAGCTCTACGTTGTGCTGGCTCTTCAGGCGCCGACACTTGGCGCGCAGTTCGAAGATGTTCAGCGCAGGCGTATCGTCTATGAAGATCGGCGCCATGTCCAGGCGCGCGATGTGGTGGTGCAACAGTTGGAATTCGCTTTCGGAGAGGTCCCCTTTGCGCAGCTTCTCGCTGCTGATACCGGCTTCGCTCGCGATCAAACGCGTAACGAGCTGGGTGCTGCTCATTTCGAGGCTGAACACCGCCACAGCTTTCTTGTGTTCAACGGCGATGTTGCGCGCCATGCTGAGCACGAAAGCCGTTTTACCCATGCCCGGTCGCGCGGCAACGATGACCATGTCGCTCTTCTGCCAGCCACCCGTGAGCTTGTCCAACTTGGCAAAACCGGTGGGCACACCGCTCACACCACCGGTGTTGTTCTTGGCGTGTTCGATCTGTTCGATGGCGCCGCGCAACAGGTCGCTCATCGGCTCGTAGTTACGCTTCAGGTTGCCGCTGGTGATGGCGTAGAGATCCTGTTCGGCTTTGTCCAGCAGGTCGAACACGTCGCTGGTGTCGTCGTAGGCATCGCGCGTGGTTTCCGCGCTGATGCGGATCAGCTCACGCAGGATGTGTTTCTGGCTGATGATGCGCGCGTGGTACGCCACGTTCGCGCTACTGGCCACCTTGTTCGTGAGCTGGCTGATGTAGAACGCGCCGCCCACGATATCGAGCTCGCCGCGCTTGCGCAGTTCCTGCGTTACGGTAAGGATGTCGATGGGCTGGTCCTCGCCGAACAGATGCTGGATGCCTTCGAAGATGCGCTTGTGCGCTTCCACATAAAAACTCTCCGGCTGCAGGATATCGATGGCCTCGTTCACGGCGTTGCGCTCCAACATCATCGCTCCCAGTACCGCTTGCTCCAGTTCCGGGGCCTGCGGTGGAAGTTTGCCGGCCTCAAGAGCCGTATCGAGGAGGGAGCTGGTGGTGCGCCGCTTGCGATCGTTGCGTGTTTGGATATTGTCGGCCATGATATGTGGACGGCGGCGAGTGGGGATCGCAACCGGAAGGGCGGCGAATGTAGAAGCGGTGTGGTGCCATGAAAGGTAACGGTGCCATCATCCGTTAACCATCGGCTAACAAGGGTGATCGTGCATACTTTTTTCAACCGGCGCTCCGCGCGCCACGGACGTACCTTTCCGGCGATGCGCTATCAACAATGCTTGATCGTTGCGGCTTTCGGAGCGCTGTTCATCACATCGTGCAAGAAGGACAAGGAAAGCGACCCGCCACTGATCACGATGACCTCGCCCTTCGACGGAATTTCCCAAGTGGTGCCGGACACGTTCGCGGTGATCGCGACCATCACCGACGACAAGGGGCCGATCAGCGGGACGGTGATACTGACGAACAACTCCGGTGTACCCATCGGCCCGGCATTGACCTTCGGCACGAACGGAACATCACAGGCCATCAACCTGGCATATCCGGTGATCGGCGAGCAGATCCTGAACGGGACCTATTCGTTGCGTGTTTCTGTTTCCGATGGAGAGAACACGACCAACGCATTCCGATCCATCAACGTTACGGGGCTGCCCCTCCGCTTCCGTGGCGTGCTGGCAGTTTCACAGGATGGCTCGGTATCCAAGATCGACAGCGCACTCAACGTTTCAACACTTGGCAGCTTCGGACAGGATGTGAACGATGCGGCGATCAGCTCGCGCCAGCAACTCCTCTACCTGGCCGGCGGGGAAACCGGCCCGTTGAGCGCCGTCAACGTGAATACCGGAATTGTGCGGTGGCAGGTGCCCAGCAACAATATCAGCAACACTCCATACTTCACCTTTTGCACGGTTGACGATGGTTTGGACCGGCTGCTCGTCGGCCACAACAGTGGCACGTTCAGCACGCTCAACAGCGGCACAGGTGGCAATCTCACCACATTCACCGGGCAGGTTTCGTATATGCCAGCTTCGGGCTTGCTGACGGATAGTTATGTGCTCTGTGAAGAGCGGCACAACATCCTCCCCACAGCCGAACTCTCCGTGCATACACTCTGGGCCAATGACCTGCTCGCGCTGGCACTGCTGGACAAGTCACTGATCGCCATGCACCAGCGGGACAATAACCACGTGCTGCTCTTCGGCAACCGGAACGGTGAAGGAGTGGTCGAGGACCGCAACATCTTGCAGGGTGGCGGCTTCGAGCCACGCATCTTCAACCAAGGGGAGATCATCTCTGCACTGCCCGTGGACGACAACACTTACATCATTGCGTTACCCGCTGGAATTGTGCGGTACACCTACAACCCGGATCAAGTGTTCACGGTATCGGGGTTGGTCCCGGACCAGTTGGTATACGATCCGGTGAACGGGACGTTGTTCGCATCCACGGGAAGCACACTCCATGTGCTGGACGCCACGACCGGATTCGAGGCTGCGACCATCGCGCTGCCATCAGCACCCATGAAACTCCTGGTGTTGTTGAACCGATAGCTCGCGGCGCGTCACTTCGCCTTGCCGACCACACCCATATCGCAGAACTTCTTCACGCGGCGTTCCACGAGCTTCTCAGCATCGATCTTCACCAGCTTGTTGAGGTGTTTGATCACCTCGGCCTTCACGATCGCCGTGGCGCCGTCAATGTCGGCGTGCGCACCACCCACAGGTTCGGGGATGATGCCATCAATGAGCTTGTTCTCCAACATATCCTCGGCGGTGAGCTTCAATGCTTTGGCCGCTTGCTCCTTGAAGTCCCAGCTGCGCCAGAGGATCGATGAGCAACTCTCCGGGCTGATCACACTGTACCAGGTGTTCTCCATCATCAGGACTTTGTCGCCGATGCCGATGCCAAGTGCACCACCACTGGCGCCCTCGCCAATGATCACGCATACTATGGGCACCTTCAGCTGGACCATCTCGAAGAGGTTCCGCGCGATAGCTTCTCCCTGACCACGCTCCTCGGCCTCCAAGCCGGGGAAAGCCCCAGGAGTATCAATGAAGGTGACGACAGGCTTGTTGAACTTCTCGGCCAGTTTCATCAAGCGCAACGCCTTACGGTAACCCTCGGGATTGGCCATGCCGAAGTTGCGGTACTGGCGCATCTTGGTGTTGATGCCCTTCTGTTGCCCGATGAACATCACGGTCCGGCCTTCCACCAGACCGAAGCCTCCGACCATGGCCTTGTCGTCTTTCACGGTGCGATCGCCGTGCAGCTCGATGAAGCTGCCATCGGTCATCTTGTCGATGTACTTGAGCGTATACGGGCGGTCCGGATGACGACTTACCTGCACGCGTTCCCAAGGGGTCAGTTTGCTGTAGATCTCCTTGCGCGTTGCGGCCAACTTCTTCTCCAGGTCCTTAAGGGTGGGCGCCACGTCCACCTGGCCTTCCGCGGCCACCTCCTTGAGCTTCTCTATCTGCTCAATGATGTTCTGGATGGGCTTCTCGAATTCCAGGAAGGTCTGCATGGTCTCGTGCTGGGGAGGGCGAATGTAGAAGGGCCGAAATAAGGGACCGGCACCGGTCCGAAGCCATACTTCCGAGACCTTCGCCGGCAATGATCGTCTTCCCTCACGCCAAGATCAATCTGGGGCTCAACGTGTTGCGCAAGCGGCCCGATGGCTTTCACGACATCGAGAGCGTGCTGGTACCGATCCCGCTCACAGACGTGCTCGAGGCCATTGTCGACCCCTCATTGCCCGAAGGAGCGGTCGAATTCAGCACGTCAGGGGTCGTCATTCCAGGGCAGGGTGATTCGAACCTTTGCCTTCGTGCGGTGAAGTCGATCCAAACGTTGAGGCCTTTGCCCGGTATCCGGATGCACTTGCATAAGGTGATCCCGACAGGTGCCGGACTGGGCGGAGGAAGCAGCGATGGCGCACACACGCTCACGCTCCTGAACAAGCTCCTGGACCTGCAACTGGATGGAACGGTCCTTCACCAGTTGGCTGCCCAGCTCGGCAGTGACTGTCCGTGCTTCTTGTCAGACCGACCGCAATTGGCCCAAGGCCGTGGTGAACAACTCTCATCCATTGCCCTTGACTTGAAGGGCTGGTGGCTCCTTTTGGTGAACCCCGGCATTCATATCGGCACAGCGGAGGTCTACGCCAACACTTCGTCGAGCGGTGCAAGCGTCAACATCGCTGAAGCGCTGTCGGGGACACCCGATCGCTGGCAAGGGAGAGTGATGAACAACATGGAGCAGTACGTTTTCAAAACCCATCCCCAGGTGAAGGAACTGCGTGACACGCTCCTGGCCCAAGGCGCATTGTATTCCGCCATGAGCGGCTCTGGTTCCAGCGTGTTCGGGATCTTCAACCAGCGGCCTGCATTGCTGGAAGCGTGGTCACATGCCCCGTTCCGGTCTTGGGTGCTACCGTTCTGACCCACGCAACCGCGGATCGAATGCGACACCGATGATGTCGGCCTGTGCTACGAATCCGAAGAACCGCGAATCGAGGCTCTGGTAACGGTTGTCGCCCAGAACGAACACGCTATCCGTGGGCACTACGAGCGGACCGAAGTGGTCCAGATCCCAATCGTCATCTGCCCGGACCCAAAGGCGATCGTCAGGAAACGAATCCGGCATGGCATAGCGTAGAACACCCTTCACATCGGAAGCCTCGAATTCGTCGCACCAGAACAAAACAGAATCCCCGTTAGGTAAGGGCATCAATCCGTCCGCTTTGCCTTGCTGCTCAAAGTCTCGAGCAACGCTGGCCGGGGCGATCCACTGCAACCCCAAACGCAACTTCCCATCCACATCACGACCGTTCACCATGAGTCTCCCGTCCCTTATTTCAACCGTATCGCCGGGCAGCCCGCAAAGGCGCTGGATCCACGCCTCTCCGGCACCGGTTGGCGCGCGGGAAATGTGGACCAACAGATCCAGGGGTTCAGGCTCTATCCAATCGGTGGCGAACATGTATTCCCCCTTCTTCAAGTTCGGTTCACCCGAAATACTTGCGATCGTATAGAACTGAAGCCCGCCCGTCAGTCGCGCATAGAGAAGGAAGATGAAGGGAATGCCGACGAGGATGGAGAAGCCGATGATAAACCGTGGCAGCCTCATAACACTGACCCCAGGAATTGCTTCAAAGCCTCAGCATCCTTGGGCTTGGCCACAATGCGCATCGACTTGTCCAGCACGAGGAAGGTTGGCGTGGCTTTCACTTGGAAAGCCTTCGCTGCCGGCGAACCCCAGCCTTGGAATTCAGCGTAGCATGGCCAAGTGATCCCTTGATCCTTGATGCACCTATCGAACTCCGTGGCGTCCGGATCCAAGGCGATACCGATCGCATTGAAACCCTTGCTGCCGAATGCTGACAGGGCGTCCCGCAGGCCGGGCATCTGTGCGTGGCAATGGTCGCAGGTACTGCTGTAGAACATCACAGCGAGAAACTTCGAACGTGAAGCGATCGCAGCAATGCTCACACTGTCCTCCCCGGGTACTGGCAACTTCACATCCGGAGCAAGTGCCCCCACCGAGACTTTACGCAACGACTCAACGCGGTCTTGGATTCGTGCCGGGAGTTCGGGCTCAGGGTCTGCGCTGAGCACATACTTCTCGACGATGCCTTGCAGCACCATCTCCGGTCCGTATTGGTCAAAGAGGTCAATGAGGAAGCCGAGTGTGTAGGTATAGCAGTCGTTGCAACTCCTGGCCCGGTTCAGGATCGTATCAGCTGCTGCCGAGAAGCTGTCCTCCGAATAGACAGGCTGCTTTTGGATAGTCGTCATCACGGCCTTCGGATACACTGCGCTGCGGAGCAAGTCTGCATCGGAAAAGTCGAACCGTGTCAGGATATCATCAGCGGTAAGGGCATTCTCGACCACACGCCCCGCTCCGACGGCTTTGTTGAAATAGCCCTTTGGGTCCGCACTGATCAGCCGTGTAAGGTGGTTGGATTGAACGGCCTGGGCCCTGCGATCCAGACTATCCAGCTCGCGCATCCGGAGAAACGCGGAACCGTCAAGCCTCGCACGTTCCTGTTGGATGGCAGCTTGAATGGCCTGCGTTTCGCGGCTGAGCAGTTTGTATTCCCAAAGCCGTTTGTTCTCCTCACTGGCCATCACGTGCATTTGCTCCTGCAGTGGTGTTCCGCTGAAAACGAGCGAGATCTTCGGCTCGCGGGTATCGATGATGAAATCGACGCGATCACTGTCAGGCAACATCACTTGGTAAAAGCCCGAACCAGGCCACGGACCTGGGAACAACGCCCTGCCCTGCGCATCAACCTGGGCTGAATCCAGCACGTAGCGATCCGCCCCGCGCGTGCCCATGATCTTCACGAGGAGGTCGTCGGCAACCGGAAAACCGAGCGTAATGGTCAGTTGCTGTCCAGCGGCTGAAAGAGCCAAGAGGCCGAGGACGAGAAGGGAACCGGAGCGAGCGATCATGCGGGCAGAAAACTATCGAAGACCTAGCCGACGGTGGGCGAATGTTGTGCCGGTGGCTTGAGGTGGTACAAAAAAAGAGCCCCATCCATTGCTGGACGGGGCTCAGATCGGCGACGACATACTCTCCCGGGCTTTTGGCCCAGTACC
>JBATMK010000060.1:0-22996 GCA_049289815.1 Flavobacteriales bacterium | reverse complement strand
ACCCTCTCCTTCGGAGAGGGCAGGGTGAGGCCGGAATGCGCGCGTCCCGACTTCCGCCGGGACGCGCACCCCATCAACCAACCCGAAAACCTACTTCGACAACACGGTGAATTCGGTCCTGCGGTTGCGCTGGTGCTCATCCTCTTTGCACTTGGTGCAATCACACGTCTCGCTGGGTTTCGTTTCGCCGTAGCCCTTGCTCTTCACCCGGTCCTTGGCGATGCCCTTCTTGATCAGGTAATCCACGGCGCTCTTCGCACGCTTCTCCGAAAGGTTCATGTTGTAGGCATCCTTACCACGGCAGTCGGTGTGGCTGCTCAGCTCGATCGTCACCGTTGGGTTGTCGGTGAGCGTGAGCACGAGCTTGTCCAATTCAACAGCGGCATCGGGCCGGATGTTCCACTTGGCCAGATCGTAGTAGATATTGTCCAGGCGGATAGTGGCACCCACTTCCAATGGCACCAATGCGAAGTTGTGGACGATGACGGCCATGGGCTTGCCCTTGGTACTGATCCTTGAGCTCTGTTTGAAGAAGCCGTCCTTCTCCGCTGACAAGCGGTAATCCGTCTCGGGCATCAACGGGAAGGTGTAGCGACCGTCTGCACCGGTCTTCACTTCCTTGATCACGGTGCCCTGCGGATCCAACAACTGAACGGTTGCTCCCTCCAGCACCGCACCGGTGTTGGCATTGGTCACCGTGCCCTCGGCACCGTAGTCGTACTTCTCGAGTTCGATCACGATGTTGTCCAGGTCGGCGGTCTCGGTTTCAACCGTCACCTCTTTGCGCAGGTAGGCGTTCTTGCTTCCGGCGATCGTGTACTTCTCTTCGTACGGCGCTTCGATCGTGAACCGGCCACCGTCCTGCATTTCGATGATGGCGTTCGGGATGATGTTGCCAGCGGCATCCTTCACCACCACCGTTGCACCATCGATCGGCGTCATCGTACCCTTCTCCACCACGATACCCTTCATGAAGATCCCGGGCTTGCGCACGGTGGTGCCGTAGATGTCGTCGCTGCCCTTGCCCCCGACACGGTCGCTTACGAAGAACCCCGTGCTGTCATCGCGCAGCAGGATGAGACCGTGATCGTTGTACTGGCTGTTGAGCGGGGCGCCCATGTTGAGCACGCGGCCCGGGCCGTTCTTCGTCAGGCGGCTCATGAAGATGTCCAAGCCACCGAGACCGGGGTGGCCGTTGCTGGCGAAATAGAACGAACTGTCCAGTCCGATGAAGGGGTGCATTTCATCGCCCGTGGTATTGATCTTGGCTCCCATGTTCTGCGGCACGCCCCATTGATTGCCCAGGTTGTCGCAGAACCAGATGTCGGTGCCGCCCTGCCCACCGGGCCTATCGCTGACGAAGTACATGCGGCGGCCATCGCGGCTCACGCACGGGTGGCCGGTGTTGAATTCCGGATCGTTGTGGTCGAAGGGCACGAGTCCTCCCCACTCCTTGTTGTTGTATTCGCCCGTGGTGATGTCACTGTAGAAGATGCCGAGCTTCAACTCGCCGTTGTCGGCCTTCTCCGGCACGCCGTAGTACCAGTTGTTGCGCGTGAAGTAGAGGCGGTGGGCGAGACTATCGTAGGTAACGGTGCCCTCGTGGTAACGGCTGTTCACATCCTTGCGCATCACCAGGGGATCCTCCACCGTGGAGCCCTTGAGCAATGCGGTGTAGAGGTTCAGGAAGGGTTGGTAGTCCCATGCGTAGGTCCGGCTCCCACCCTCGCCTTCACCACGTGCACTGCTGAAGATCAGCAGGTCGTCCATGATGGCGCAGCCCAGGTCGGCCATGGGGCTGTTGATCGGCACGGTGCGTACCGAACTGCCGAAGCCCTCGCGCGTGAGGCGCTGGAAGAGCGAGCTGTCGTTCACATAGGCCATGGCACGTGCGTCACCGGGGGTAGCGGCGGCGTAGCGGCGGTACCAACTGAGCGCCTCGGTGTACTTGCCGTTGGCCCGCAACAGATCGGCATAATGCAGCATATCGCTACTGGTGGGGGCCGGCGACATCAGGTTGGCATACGCCGCTTCGGCCTTGCCCCGCTCGCCCATGTTCCAGTAGGCGGTCGAAAGTGCCCGGCGATCGCTCGCATCGGCTTTGTCGCTCAACACGATGTCCTCGTAAATGCTTGCGGCCAGCGGATAGTCGAAGTTGGCCACGGCCTTCTCCGCCATGCGCTGTTTCAAATGTTGCGCTTGCAACGTGGTGCCCGAAAGCACGGCCACGCACAGCAGCAAGCCCGAAGCCCGAAGCCCGAAGCCTGCGGTGCTCTGTTGGGTATTCATCTGCATCATGGATCAGAAATAGCGCGGTGAACGGATGCCGGTGATCCTCTTGCCCAGTTCCAGGCCGATCATCACCTCGTGACTTCCACCGCTGTGGTCGCGCAAGGGCGACAGCGGGAAGTCGTAGGCATAACCGATGGAGAAACGATCGCTGATGAGGTATTGCGCCATGGCGCCCACGGCATCCTCGTGGCGGTACATCGCACCCAGCCAGAATTTGTCGTAGAAGAGGAAGTTCGCGCTGATGTCGAAGCTCATCGGCGCGCCGTCCACAGCCTTCAACAGCACGGTCGGTTTCAGCTTGGTGTATGTGCTCAGGTCGAACACGTAGCCAGCGGTCAGGAACCAGTGCGGGCGTTGGCCCGTTTCGCTCACGATGGCCAGGCTGTCGGTCTCGTAGAACTCGGTGCGCAGGAACTTGGGTGTGCTCAGTCCGATGTATCCGCGATCGCCGTAGTACATCACCCCGAAACCGAACTGCGGATCGGTCTTGCTGGTGACGTCCGTCTGGAACACCTGGTCGTTCGATTCCAACGGGCTGAGTTCCGAGAACCTCCCCTGGAAGAGGTTCACTCCGCCCTTGATCCCGAAGGCCAGTTTGGTCTTGTTGAAGAAGATCCGGTAGGCCACATCCACGTTGAAGCCGTACTGCGTCACGGGCCCGTGCTCATCGCGCAGGATGGTTCCCCCGATGCACAAGCTCTCATGCCATACGGGCGAGTGCGCGGTAAGGGTTTGCGTGGTGGGCGCACCCTCGAACCCCACCCATTGGTGGCGGGTGAGGGCCTTTATCTGCAGACGGTCCGCACTGCCCGCATACGCCGGGTTCAGCGCCAGCATGTTGAACATGTACTGCGTGAATTGCGGATCCTGTTGGGCCAGGGCGGAGCCGCCAAGGCACAGAGCGATCAAGGTCGATCTCCAGCGCGTTGCTATCATGGTTCTGTTTGTTGGGGCGATACATGCATCGCCCTTGCCGGTAGTGATCATCGCTTCAAGTAGATGTATCCGGTGTACACGTCACTGCCGTCACCGAGGTCGAGGATGTAGTAGTAGGTGCTCTCCGGCAGCTCCTCACCCCAGTTCAGGCTGTTCTCGCTGCGGCCGTCCCAATCGTTGTTGTACGGGCTGCGCTCCAGCACCGTGCTGCCCCAGCGGTTGAAGACCTGGATGCTGTTCTTCGGATAGTACTGCAGGCCGTCGATCACATAGGTATCGTTCACCCCGTCGCCGTTCGGGCTGTATGCATCGGGGATGATCAGCGTGAGGCAATCCTCCTGGAGGACCATCATGGTGTCCGTGCTGCTGGGGCATGGGCCGTTGCTGATCGTCCATGCGAACACGTTCATGCCCAGTTGCAGATCGGTGACGAGCGTATTGGGATCGCTTGGATCACTGATGCTGCCATTGCCCGTGACAAGGCTCCAGGTACCCGTGCCGGTGCCGGTGGCGTCCAGGGCCGCCAGGTTCACATCGGTATCCAGGTGCTGGCACTGGGTGAAGCTCTCTCCGGCATCCGCCCCATCGATCGTGCTGTCGAACACGAACACGCTCACTTGATCGCTGGTGCTGCCGCACGGGCCGTTGCTGATGGTCCACTCGAACACGTTTTCACCGATGTTCAGGTCGGTAACGGCACTGCCGGGATCGTTCGGGTTGAGGAAAGTCCCACCGCCACTGATCAGGGTCCAGGTACCAACGGCAGGGAAAGTCGCGCCATTGGCCGCCATGCCCACTCCGGCCACCGGTGAGCAGTACGACTGATCGGCGCCCGCATCGGCATCGGCTGCGTTGTCGTCGAAGACGTTCACCGTCATGGTATCCGTGGTGAGCCCGTTGGCGCAGGGGCCATTGCTGATCGTCCACACCAGCACTGTTTCACCCACACCGATACCTGTTACCTGCGTGGTGGGTGATGTCGCATCCACGATGGTCCCACTACCGCTGACGATGCTCCAGGATCCTGTTGCAGGAGGCGAAGCCACGTTGCCCGCCATCATTACGGCATTCACCGGCGTGCAGATCTCTTGATCCGGTCCAGCATCGGCATCCGGCTGCCCGGCGTCGAACACGGTAACTGTTACCTGGCTCGTGGTGGTACCGCAAGGTCCGTTGCTGATGCTCCATTCGTATACGTGCGTGCCCACGACCAAGCCTGTCACGAGCGTTGCGGGATCCGTGGCATCGGCGAACGTGCCGCTGCCGCTGATCACGGTCCACTGTCCGGTGGCGGGGAACACCACCGCGTTGCCGGCCATGGTCACTGTGTTCGGCATGGTGGGGATACAGATCGCCTGATCCGGCCCAGCATCAGCATCGGGTGCGTTGTCGTCGAAGATGTTGATGACCAACGTGTCGCTGGTGATGCCGTTGGGACATGGTCCGTTGTCGATCGTCCATACGAACACATGTTGCCCAACGGTGAGGTTGCTCACAGCGCTGTTCGGATCGGCAACCGCACCGATCTGCGCCGTGAGGCTCGTGGTCGTCCACGTGCCGAAGCCCGGGAATGTGGCGTTGTTCGCGCTCAGGTTGCTGGTGCTGGTCGGCGTGCAGAATTCCTGGTCAGGGCCTGCGGTGGCGTCCTGTGCTGCATCGTCGAACACGAACACGCTCATCGTGTCGCGCGTGATGTTCGGTCCCAGACCGCAGTCGCCGTTGTAGATCTCCCATACGAAGATGTTCTGCCCGATGGTGAGGCCCGTTACCGTGCTGCTCGGGTCGTTCACATCGGCGATCGCACCGGTTCCACCCGCCAGCGACCATGTGCCGAAAGCCGGGAAGAGCGGAACGTTGCCCTGCAAACTGGTGGAGGTCGTGGGAGTACATAGCTCTTGATCGGGTCCCGCATCCGCCGGGGGTGCGCTCGGATCGAACACGGTTATCGTGAGCGTATCGCTGTTGAAGATGTTATCGGGGCAAGGGCCATTGTCGATCGTCCACAGCAATTGGGTCACGCCGATGGTAAGACCTGTCACGGTGGTGGTGGCATCGGCGGTGTCGGTGATCACACCATTGCCGCTCAGAATGCTCCAGCTACCGGTGAAGGGCAACGGCGGAACGGTGGCGCTGATGGACGCCGTGGTGTTCGGCAAGCAGATCTCCACATCCGGGCCCAGGATCGGTGGTGGCGTGCTGTCGGGGAACAGGATCACCGTCATCGTATCGGAGGTGAGGCCGTTCGGGCATGGTCCATTGTCCACTGTCCACACGAACACGTTGTAACCTTCCGAGAGCGCATCAACGAGCGTTGTCGGATCGTTGGGGTCGGTGAACACTCCACTGCCCAGGATCTGGGTCCATGTACCTATGGCAGGGAACGTCGGCGTATTGCCGGCGAGCACGATGTCGGCATCGGGCACGCACTGTTCCACATCCGGCCCCGCATCCGCAGGTGGGTTGAACTCATCGAAGAGGAACACGCTGATGTTGTCCGAACTGATGCCGCAGATACCGTTGTCGATCGTCCACGTGAGGATGTTCTCACCCACCGTAAGGTTCGTGACGGTGGTGGTCGGGTCGTTCACATCGGCGAACTGAGCCGTGCCCGTGGTGCTCCACACACCGATGGCCACACCAGCGGGCGTGTTGCCTGCCATGACGGTGC
The DNA here is from genome assembly GCA_049289815.1 of Flavobacteriales bacterium. Classification (GTDB taxonomy): domain Bacteria; phylum Bacteroidota; class Bacteroidia; order Flavobacteriales_F; family PHOS-HE28; genus PHOS-HE28. Next base: position 17,100 of record JBATMK010000060.1, on the reverse strand, counting down.
TCGTGGTCGGTGTACAGAGTTCTTGATCCGGACCGGCAGCGGCTGGCGGCTGGTTCAGATCGAAGAGTTGGATCAACACATCATCGGTTGTGATGCCCGGCACACAGGAGCCGTTGTTCACCACCCACTGGAAGGTGTTGTTGCCGATACCGAGGTCGGTTACCGTTGTGTTCGGATCGTTGGGGTCGGTGATCGTGCCGCTACCGCCGGTCAGCACCCATGTGCCCGTGGCGGGGAAAGTCACCGCGCTTCCCGCGAGCGTTGTGCCGGTAAGCGGAGTGCAGACCTGCTGATCGGGTCCGGCGTTCGCCACCGCGTTGCCGTCGTCGAACACGAAGATGCTTACCGGATCGCTGCTCGGTTGTGCGCACGGGCCGTTGGTAACGCTCCACACGAAGATGTTCTCACCCACTGGCAAGCCCGTGATCAGCGTGTTCGGGTCGGCGCTGTCAACGATCGTTCCGCCGCCGCTGGCGAGCGTCCAAGTGCCGGTACCCGGGAAGATCACAGCACTACCCGCCATTGTGGTCTGCGGCACATCATCGCAGACCTGTTGATCCGGTCCCGCATCGGCCAGAGACATGCTGCCATCGTACAAAGTGATGGTCACTTGATCGGTGGTGATACCGCTGGTGCACGGACCATTGTCCACCGTCCAGATCAGCACCACCGGCCCCACGCCAATGCCACTGACAACAGTGTTCGGGTCGTTGGGATCAACGATGGTGGCGACACCTGAACCGAGCGTCCACGTTCCGACCGCTGGGAAGGTGACCGCACTACCGGCCATCGTGGTGAAGTTGGTCGGTGTGCAGAGATCCTGGTCAGGACCGGCATCCGCGATCGGGTTCGTGTCGTCGTACACGAAGATGCTCACCTCATCGCTGGTGAGGCCGTTGGCGCACGGACCGTTGTACACCGTCCACACGAACACGTTCTCACCGATGTCCAACCCGTTCACGATCGTGTTCGGATCATTGGGATCGAGCGGGATGCCGCTGCCGCTTACCAACGTCCATGTGCCGGTGCTCGGGAAGATCGGCGTGCTGCCTGCGAGCGTCGTGGTGAACGTGGGCGAGCAGAGGCTCTGGTCGGGACCTGCGTCGGCGCTCGGGCTGTTCACGTCGAAGATGAAGATGCTCATCTCGTCGGTGGTGATGCCATTACCGCAGGGGCCGTTGTCCACGGTCCAAGACAGCACGGTCACGCCTACTGTCAATCCACTGATGGTCGTGTTGGGATCGTTGATGTCAGCGAAGACACCGGTGCCGCTCACCAAGGTCCACGTTCCGACGGCCGGGAAAGTCACTGAACTACCGGTGAGCGTGGTGCTCGACGAGGGAGTACACAGTTCCTGGTCCGGACCAGCGTCCGCGTTCGGGTTGGTTTCGTCGTAGAGGAGGATGCTCACCGTGTCGCTCGTGGAGCCATTGGCGCACGGGCCGTTGTCGATCGACCATGCGAACACGTTCAACCCGATACCCAGGTTGCTGATCACCGTGGTGGGATCGTTCACATCGGTGATGGTGCCCGAACCGCTCACCAAGGTCCATGTGCCGATGGCGGGGAAAGTGGTCGCGTTGGCCGCCATGGTGGCATTGATGTTCGGCGTGCAGAGGCTCTGGTCCGGACCAGCGCTGGCGTTCGCCTGGACATCATCGTAGAGGAAGATGCTCACCGCGTCGGTGGTGATCGGGTTGGCGCAAGGGCCGTTGTTCACCGTCCACACGAAGATGTTCTCGCCCACCGTGAGACCGGTCACAGTGGTGTTGGGGTCCGTGTCATCCGCGAAGAAGCCCGTGCCTTGCTGCAGCGTCCATTGGCCGGTAGCCGGGAAGGTGTAGTTGCTGCCACTGAGCGTTGCGCTCGTGATCGGCAGGCAGAGTTCCTGATCCGGACCTGCATCTGCAACCGGGTTGAACTCATCGTAGAGGAAAATGCTCACCTGGTCGGTGGTGGGCACACCGCCATTGCAGCTGCCGTTGTCGATGGTCCATGTGAAGATGTTCTCCCCGATCACCAGGCCGCTCACGGAAGTCAGCGGATCGGCGGGGTTGGCGATCACCGCCGTGCCGCTGGTCGACCACTGTCCTACTGCTGGGAAGTTCGGCGTGTTACCCGCCAGCGTGGTGCTGGTGACAGGTGTGCAGAGATCCTGGTCGGGGCCCGCAGCTGCAGGAGGTTCAGCGGGATCGAAGACGATGATCGTCACCGTATCGCGCGTGATCGCATTGGCGCATGGTGCATTGAACACCACCCACTCGAACTGGTTGATCCCGAGTGACAGACCCGAAACGGTTGGGTTGCTGATGGTGGCATTGCTGATGGTGCCTGTGCCGCTTACCAAACTCCACAGCCCGGTGGCCGGGTAAGGCGCAGGGCTGCCGGCCAATGTCGTGCTCGTGGTGGGCAGGCATAGTTCCTGGTCGGGGCCGGCATTGGCTACTGGCAGGTTGCCGTTGTGCAGGACGAGCAAGGTGGAATCGGATGAGGTTCCGCACGCACCGTTGTCGATGGTCCATACATAGATGTTGTCACCCACGCTGATACCGCTCATGACGGTGGTGGGCGAGTTCGGTGTGTTCGGAACACCGGTACCAACAACGGTGGTCCACGTGCCAACACCCGGCGCGGTGGCGGCATTGCCCTGCATCACGATGAAGGGCAATGGCGAGCACATCACGCGATCCGGTCCGGCATCGGCCAGGTCGGCGGTATTGTCGAAGACATGCACCACAACGGTATCCGTTGTGATCCCGTTCGCACAGGGACCATTGCTCACGGTCCACACGAACACGTTGTTCCCGATGCCGAGGCTGTTCACCAGGGTGAGCGGGTTGTTCGCATCAACGATGTTGCCGCTACCGCTCAACAACGTCCACGTGCCAACAGCCGGAATGATCACGTTGCTCCCGGCCAGGTTCGTCTGCGTGTTCGGGGTACACAGTTCCTGGTCCGGACCGGCGTTCGCAACAGGATTGTTCTGGTCGTAGATCAGGATCGAAACCTGGTCCGTGGTGCTGCCGCATGCACCATTGTCCACCGTCCACTGGAACACGTTGATCCCGACGGGCAAGCCGGTGATCGTGGTGTTGGGGTTGTTGTTCGTGGGCGTTCCACCGCCGCTGATCAACGACCATGAACCCGTGGCAGGCAGGTTCACCGTTGTGGCGTTCATGACCGCCGAGCTGGTGGGTGTGCAGAAGGACTGGTCAGGACCGGCGGCGGCCTGTTGGCTGTTGCCGTTGAAGAGCGTCACCACCACCTGGTCGCTGGTGATGGGGTTCACGCACGGACCATTGCTCACGGTCCATTGGTAGGTATTGGGCCCGAGCGAGATCCCACTGACGATCGTGTTGGGGTCCGATGCGTCGGCGAAAACACCAGTACCCGTGATCACGGTCCACTGGCCCGTGGCGGGGCCGAACAACGCACTGCCTTGCAGTTGTGCGCTGGTAAGGGGAGTGCACAGTTGGAAGTCGGGACCAGCGTTGGCGACCGGGTTCCCCTGATCGAAAACGAACACGCTCATCTGGTCGGTGGTGAGGCCATTGGGGCAGGGACCATTGTCCACGCTCCACTGGAACACGCTTGTACCGACGGTCAATCCGGTAACCGTGGTGTTGGGGTCGTTGGGGTTGGTGATGTTGCCTGAGCCGCTCACCAAGGTCCATGTGCCCACAGCGGGGAAAGTCACCGCACTGCCTGCCAGCGTTACCGTGTTGGGGAACGTGGGTATACAGATGCTTTGGTCAGGTCCAGCGGAAGCCACGGGGTTGGTACCGGAGAACACACTGATGGTGACCTGGTCGCTGGTCAGCGCACCGAAGCACGAGCCGTTATCCACCGACCACTGATACACATGTACGCCGAGCGGCAGGTTCGTGATGTCTGTTGTTGGCGAATTCGGGTTCACCACCGTGCCGCCTGCTCCACTGATCAATGTCCACGTGCCGGTGGCAGGCGAGATCACGTTGCTCGCGGCCATCGTTACTGTTGTCAATGGCGTGCAGATCTCCTGATCCGGGCCCGCGTTCGCGGACGGGTTATTGGCGTCGAAGAGTTCGATCGTCACTTGATCGGTAGTGGGCAAAGCGGTGCAGGGCCCATTGTCCACGGTCCACTGCAATACCACGGTGCCTACGGTCAATCCGCTCACCGCACTTGTTGGGGAGGTGGGGTTATCGATCGTACATGTTCCGCTGATGATGGTCCACAGGCCGGTGGCCGGTGCGATCAACGCGCTACCTGCGAGCGTGGTGGTGGATGCGGGAGTGCACAGTTCCTGATCGGGACCGGCGTTGGCCACCGGTGTGTTCTGGTCGTACACCGTGATGCTCACCTCATCCACCGTGATCGGGTTACTGCACACACCATTGTTCAGGGTCCATGCGAACACGTTCACGCCAATAGGCAAACCGGTCAGGCCGGAGGTCGGCGACGCCGGGGTCGTGATGGTGCCACCACCGCTCACCAAGGTCCACTGCCCAGTGCCCGGGAAGATCGGCGCGTTGCCGGCCAGCGTGGCGGTGCTGCTCGGCGTGCACAGTTCTTGATCGGGGCCGGCGTTCGCATTCGGTGCGTTCTGGTCATACACCCAGATGACCACATTGTTGAAGGTGATCGCACCCGGGCACGGCCCGTTGTTCACCGTCCAACGGAAAACGTTCTGCCCGACCGGCAAGTTGGTGACCGTGGTATTGGGATCATTGACGTTGGTGATGGTACCGCCGCCGTTCTGCAAGGTCCATGTTCCCGTTGCTGGCGCAACAGGCACGTTGGCTGCCATGGTCGCAGTGGTAATGGTGTTGCAGATGAACTGGTCCGGCCCAGCGTTGGCGTTGGGGTTGTTCGGATCGAAGACCACGATGGTCACTTGATCGCTCGTCACGCCGTTCGCGCAAGTGCCATTGTTCACCGTCCATTGGAAGATGTTGGTGCCGGTGGTAAGGCCGGTGACGCCGGTGATCGGCGTATTAGGCGATGTGATCGTACCACCGCCGCTTACCACGCTCCACACGCCGGTGGCGGGGAACGTGGGCACACTACCCGTGATCGAGGAAGTGGTCGCGCAGATCTGCTGGTCCGGGCCGGCGTTGGCGTTGGGGCTGCTGGCAGAATAGACCGTCACGGTCACATCATCGAAGCTGCTCGGAGGAGCGCATGGTCCATTGTTCACCGTCCAACGGAAGGTGTGCACGCCAACGGCCAACCCGGTGATGGTGGTGCTGGGGCTGCCGGGTGTGGTGATCGTACCAGCACCGCTCTGCAACGTCCAGACACCGGTGGCGGGGAGCGTGACCGCACTGCCTTGCATGGTAACGGAAGTCGCGGGCGTGCAAATGCTGATGTCCGGACCCGCGTTGGCCAATGGCTGGTTGTTGTCGAACACCGTCACGATCACATCATCCTGCGTGGTACCGCAAGGGCCGTTGTTGATCCGCCAGCGGAAGCGGTTCACCCCGACGCTCAGGCCGGTGACACTGCTCGTGGGCGAGTTCGGGTTGGCGAACACGCCGGTCCCGGAGATCACGGTCCAAGTGCCCACCGCAGGCAAGCCGGCTGCGTTGCCCGCGAGCGTGGTGCTGTTGGTAGGCAGGCAGAGTTGCTGGTCAGGCCCTGCGTTGCTCGTCGCTTGCGTGGCATCGTACCGGGTAATGGTCACCTGATCGGTGGCGGTACCGCAGGTCTGGTAGTTCACGTTCCACTGGAACACGTTTGCGCCGATGGAAAGGCCGTTGACCACGGTGCCGGGATCACCGGCGTTCACGAAGGTGCCCGTGCCGCTGATCACGCTCCAGTTGTGCGGCGCCTGGCTGAAGGGCAGTGTGGCCGCCAAGGTTGCGTTGCTGGCGCACACGTTCTGGTCGGGGCCGGCGCTCACCGGCGTATTGGGCGGGGTAACGACAACCGTGAACCCGAAAGCGTTGGTGCCCACCAAGGGGCAGGCATTGTCCTGCGCGGTAATGGTGAAGAGGTTCTGGCCGATATCGGCGTTGGTGGGTGTCCAGGTGAACGTTCCCGTTGGGAAGGGCGCACCCACCGATGTGAACGAAGCACCGGGAATGCCGTTGTTATAGATCAGCGTTACGACATCGCCATTGGGATCGCTGCTGTTGACAGTGAAGGAGAGCGGGGTGCCCGCACATACCTCTACTTGATAGTTGTTGCTGCCGTTCACACCCGTAACACTGGGTGCCTGGGTGCTGCATGTGCGAACGATGAACTGGAAGTCGCGCGTAATGGAACCGATGAGCACACCGTTCCGGTACTCGTTCACACGATAGCTCACCACGGACACCTGCTGGATATCCGGGATACAGGTGAGCGTACCGGTAGATGGGTTCAACACCACCGCACCTGCCCCACCCGCATTGTGGATCGGCTGCGTGAAGGAGTATCCGGGCTGGTACGCCAGGTTGCCACCATTGACACCGCGTGCATTGATCAACTGGAACGCGAGGGAATCACCATCCACATCGATCGCGCCGGGGTTGTAGCTGATCGGCTGGCCCACGCAATAGAACGGAGTGGGCATCGTAAGGAAGCTGGGCGAATTGTCGCAGACGGCGACCGTGTTGTTGAGCCTGGCCTCGAGGTAAAGCTCCTGGCCACCGGGGCTGTTCAACGACGTGATGGCATTGTTGCGGCAACAGAGATCCCATGCGATCACCCAATCGCTGCAGTTGGCGAAGGCGCTCAGGTTGATCGTGGCTGTGTACGTGTGCCGCTCAACGCCGTAGGTGCCGGAAGTGCTGTTGCAGCGATCGGTCTCGAACGAACAGATCGGCGTAATGATCTGCACGCTCTGGAAAACGAACGTGCCCGTGAAGTTGGCCGAGCATTGGGTTGACGTGACCCTGAACTGGCGGTCGGCCGCGCTCGATGGCGCACCCACCCCGTTGCAATCGCGGTAGAAATTGAGGGTTACACGATACAGGTCATTGCCGATGCATTCATAAGTGAGTTCGCCACCCATGGCGTGCGTGGCCTGCGCGCGCTGGGGTGCCAGCAGGCCTGCCAGGACGAGCAGGAAGATGGAGAGGGCGGTGGGGGTGCGCTGAACCAGGTCAGCGATGCGAAGGCGTAGTTGTCCGATCATGGTACACTGTCCGATGTTCGGCCCGGGAACGGCGAAGCGTGAAGGGCAGCGCCGTGCACGGGCAGGGATAACGATGGCAAGAACGAGCGGTGAAGAAGCATTCCCCCCACCGTACCAAGCACCGGAAAGGCCCGTTGATCGGCGCTTTCCGGAGGAGGTTGGGCAAAACTATCCCCGCCCCTTCAGGTGCATCGATGCACGCTGCGTACTTGTGAACACGGCTGCGTTAGCGCGAAGCGTTGATCCGATGATCCGATCAGCAGATGCCACATGATGCGCGAAGGCCGTCCGCGTCATCGCGAAAGAAGTGAAGCGATCCGGGTTTGACGCGGACTCTTGGTCCCATGCTCCACCGGATCACCGCTAGCCATCTGCCACGGTGATCGAGCTTGTCCTGAGCTTGTCGAGGGATCGAACCGCCACAGTACGCTGTCACGGTGAGCCCGTCGAACCGCCACGATATGCTGTCACGGTGAGCCACTCGAACCGCCACGATACGCTGTCACAGTGAGCCCGTCGAACCGCGACCCTTCCACTCAAGACATGGTTCGACGGGCTCACCATGACAATGCATGGACAGCTGATGACTGAAGTATTCCCATCAAAACACCAGCGAACTCAGCGAGGTTCTTTCTGCTTCACATCATCGAGCAACTGCAACACACTGCGCTGTAGCACCGGATGCATCCAGCCCGGCGCGACATCGGCGGCAGGCGCCAACGCGAACGAACGTTCATGCATGCGCGGGTGCGGAACGCGCAAAGCGTTGCCATCGATCAGTTGGTCCCCGATCAGCAACACATCGATATCGATGGGCCGGCTCATGTAGCCCACTCGTTCCAGTCGCATGCGTCCGAGCAACTGCTCAATGCGTAGGCATTCGGTCATCAACTGCAACGGTGCCAGATCCGTGCGCAACACAATGGCCTTGTTCAGGAACAACCGCTCATCATCGAAGCCCCAGGGTTCCGTCCAATGATCGCGGCTTGTGGCCAGCACTTCCCCCACGCCTTTGGAAAGCAGGTCGATGGCGCGCGCCAGTGTGGCCGGCGGATCGCCCATGTTGCCGCCCAAGAGGAGTAGTGCTTCCATCGCATTCCCGACTTCCGGGCCAAAGTACCGGCCGTACCCCATACCCCACCGCCCGTGTAAAGCAACAGGCCCACGCCGGATCGGCCTTCCATTTTCGCATCGTCAAGTAAACAACCCGCACCCCCAAGGTCCGGGACCCCGTACCCCAACAACCAAACCTCTCATGGGACAGTTCTTCAAATTCATGTTCGCCAGTATGCTGGGTACGCTCATCATCGGCGTGGTGCTCATCTTCATTTTCGTCGGTGCCCTTGTCAGTGGCCTGGCAGGCCTGGGCGGCGAGATGTCGTTCGGCGGCGGCAAGCCGACATCGGTAAAGGACAACAGCGTGCTGCACATAACGCTGGACCAGGAGGTGGTGGACCGTGGCAGCAACCAACAGTTCGAGTTGGACTTCGGCCCGTTCAAGGGAAGCAGCAAGCTGGGCCTGAACGACATCCTCGAGAGCATCGACAAGGCGGCCTATGACGATCGGATCAAGGCCGTGTTCCTGGACCTTAGCATGGTGAACGCCGGCATGGCCACCATGAAGGAGATCCGCGAAGAACTGGCCGAATTCAAGGCGAACAGCGGCAAACCGGTGATCGCCTTCAGCGACTTCTACACGCAGCGCACCTATTACCTGGCGAGCGTGGCCGACGAGGTGTACGTGACCCCACAAGGTGGTCTCGACTTCCGTGGATTGCGCAGCGAGTACATGTTCTACAAAGGCTTGTTCGATAAGCTGGACATCGAGGTACAGTTCATCCGGGGCACCGGCAACAAGTTCAAGAGCTTCGGCGAAGTGTTCACCGAAACGGAAATGAGCAAGGCGAACAGCGACCAGACGGTGGCGCTCATCAACGGCATCTGGGACGATTACCTGGGAACCATCGGTGTGGAGCGCAAACTGGACAAGACGAAGTTGAACAGCATTGCCGAAACGCTGCAAGCCCGCAGGGCGGAAGATGCGGTGGCGGCCGGTTTGATCGACGGTGCCAAGTACCGCGATGAAGTGCTCGACATCATCCGTGGGAAGATCGGCATCGAGAAAGGCAAGGAGATCGAGATGGCCGAACTGGGCAAATACAAGAAGTCGTCGGTGAGCAAGAAGAAGAACAGCGATGCCGCGAAGGACAGTGCCGAGGTGAAGGGAACCAACAAGGGGAAGATCGCGGTGGTGTATGCCGAGGGCAGCATCATCGACGGCGAGAGCGAGGACGGCAGCATCGGCAGCGTGACCTTGAGCGCCGCGATCCGCGAAGCGCGTGAGGACAGTACGATCAAAGCATTGGTGCTGCGCGTGAACAGTCCCGGCGGCAGCGGCCTGGCCAGCGATGTCATCTGGCGCGAAGTGGAACTGGCCAAGGAGCGCATGCCCGTAGTGGTGAGCATGGGCGACGTGGCCGCGAGTGGTGGTTACTACATCAGCTGCGGGGCCGACAAGATCTTCGCGCAAGAGAACACGATCACGGGCAGCATCGGGGTGTTCGGCATGATCCCCAACCTGCAGGGCTTCTTCAACAACAAATTGGGCATCACCTTCGATGGTGAGCAGACCAACAAGTACGCGGGCATGTTCACCACATCGCGTGCGCTCACCGAAGAAGAGAAGGGGATCATCCAGGACATGGTCGATGACTTCTACAACAACTTCAAGAAGCGCGTAAGCGTCGGGCGCATGGCTGCGGGCATCACGCAGATGAACGAAGCCATGGTGGACAGCCTCGGACAGGGCCGCGTATGGACCGGCACGGATGCAATGGCGCGCGGACTGGTGGATGAAATGGGCGGACTGGAGGATGCCATTGCGGAAGCGCAAAAGCTCGCCGGTCTCGCGGAAGCGAAAACGGTGAACTACCCCGAGGAAGAAGACTTCTTCAAGCAGTTGATGGAGGAGTTCAGCATGCAGTCGAAAGTTTGGGCGACCGGGCAAGTGTTGGGCGCCGATCTGGAAACAGCTGCGCAACTGAAGAAGATCGCCGATGTGAAAAAGATCAGCGGCATACAGGCACGCATGCCGTTCGAGATAAAGGTGTATTGACCTCATCCCCTTGCCCCTTCTCCCAAGGAGAAGGGGTGGATGGAAGGAAGTGAAGAAGTGCGGGCCGATGCCCGCGCTTCTTTCATTCAAGATATCGCCTCGATGAACTTCGGACACGAACGGGACAAAAACAGCGAAGGGCCGCCGGAGATACCGGCAGCCCTCGCTTTGCCCTAACGATCAGTTTCCTGACCAAAACCTGAGTGTTCAAACGGGTTCGGCGCAACAGGGTTACGGTCCACCGAAAAAAATCCTGGTTGCCCCTGTGGGCTGGGGTTACAGCGGACCGGTCTTGCCTTCGGCCTCACGCCGCTCCTTGCGCTGCGATCGGAGCTGGATCACAACAGGCACCGTGGCGAAAATGATCATCCAGATCACGATCCAGCCCAGATAATCCTGGATCTCCGGGTAGGCCCTGCCGAGGTAATAGCCCGCCGTGAAAATGGTACCCACCCAAAGCGCCATGCCGATGAAGTTGTACAATGTGAACCTCCCCAAAGGCATATGGATGATGCCCGCCACAATGGGCGCGAACGTGCGCACGATGGGAACGAAGCGGCCGATGATGAGCGTCTTGCCGCCGTACTTTTTATAGTAGCCCTCCGCCAACATCATGTGCCTTTTCTTGTACCAGAACGTGTCGGGTTTGTTCAACATGGCCTGGCCCGTCCGACGGCCTGTCCACCAACCGAACTGGTAACCGCCCATGCCCGCGATGAACATGCTCACAACAACGGTGACGATGTGGTGGTCCAATACGCCGGTGGCCGTGAGCAGACCGGCGGTGAACATCAATGAATCGCCGGGCAGGAAGAAACCGAAGAAGGCACCGTTCTCCAGAAAGAGCACGATCAACAATAGCGTGAGCCCTCCGTAGTGGATGATGCTCTCAGGTTTGAACAGGTCCCAGAATTCCACAGGTCGGTGGTGCGTGAGGCGTGAAATGTAGAGAGATGTGCAGATGCGATGGTGCGGACATGTGAAGATGCTCGCTCCGCCCGCTATTCCACCACTACATGATATCCGCTGTGGTTGCGCACGTTCAACACCCGTCCATCGCTCCAGATCAGGTACTGGCCCTTGATGCCGGCAAGCGTGCCCACGACTTCCGGAACCTTCTCCAGGTTCATGCTGATCACCTTCGGTGGATGCGCCAAGACGGGATAGGCCAGGGTAAGCGGCTCTTCGTTGGGTAGGGCGTACGCGCCAAGTTCGTGGGCCAGCGCATCGATCGCCTTGGTGCGCATGTTCAGCAACACCTCGGGATCGGGGGCCACCGAGCTGAGCATTGTGCGCCAGTTGGTCTTGTCGGAGAATAGTTTCTTCAGTTCCACCTCGATCAACCCGGCCAGTTGCCTGTAAGGGGTGCGCGCGACGACGACCGCCTGCACAGCGCCTTGATCGATCCATCGCACGGGGATCTGGGTGCTGCGCGTAACGCCCACCTTGAAGCCGCCACTCTGACTCAGATAAACGAAGTGCTCGGTGTTGTGGTGATCGTTCTCCCATTGCGCGTCCCGGCCCTCACCCAAATGCGCACGGCACAGCTCCGGCCGCACGATGCAATCCGATGCTTCGGGTGCTGTGCTGAAACAGGGCCAGCAGAAACCCTGGCCGTAGAATTTCTTCACGCGGATCCCGCAATTGGTGCAGGTGAGTACGCCTGTCGCACGCACGCTGAACGGTTGCCCGATGAACGCATCAAGTTCCAGCACTCCGTCGCCCAAGCGCATGGCGTAACGCACCTTGCCCCCTTCCACCGTGGCGAGCATTTTCAACAGTTGTCCCTCTGGCATACGGTCAGGTGCATGAATGAGCAGCGAACCACCAAGCCATGATCCCGGTGCTCCATTGGTCGCACTGGGCCATCAGCTCGGAGAACGGCTGTTTGAAACTTGAGACTTGAACCTTGAGACTTGGAACTTGAGGTTTACCTTCAGTGCCGAAGATAGCCGGACACTTTCCCCACATGCCCGTTAACGCACTCTTCTCTTTCCTGATCAAGAAGCGGTTGCAGCAGATCGATCTGTTCCGCACGTACCCGCACCAGGCGCAGCTGGAGGTTTTCCATAACCTCATGCGTTCCGCGCGGTACACTGAGTGGGGTCGGCAGTACGGATACGATGAGATAAAGAGCCCTGACATGTTCAGGGAACGGGTGCCCCTGCAGGATTATGAATCGGTGAAACCCTACGTGGCACGATTGCGTGCCGGCGAACAGAACCTGTTGTGGCCCACGGACACCAAGTGGTTCGCGAAGAGCAGCGGCACCACGAGCGATCGGAGCAAGTTCATTCCCGTGACGCGTGAGAGCTTGGAGGATTGCCACTACAAAGGCGGCAAGGACCTGCTCGCGCTCCATTATGGCATGAACCCGGCGAGCAAGTTGTTCACGGGCATGAGCATGGTGGTGGGTGGTAGCAGCACGATCGAGCAGTTGAGGGCGGACGCGTACAGCGGCGATCTGAGCGCGATCATCATCCGCAATCTGCCGTTCTGGGCGGAGATGCGCACCACCCCGTCGATCGAGGTGGCGCTGTTGGAGAACTGGGAGGAGAAGATCGAGCAGATGGCGAAGGCCACTTTGCGCGAGGACGTGAGCTGTGTTACGGGTGTTCCATCGTGGACGCTCATCATCCTGCGGCGCATACTGGAGCTCACCGGCAAGAAGCACATGCTTGAAGTATGGCCGAACCTTGAACTGTTCATGCACGGCGGTGTGAGCTTCCGTCCCTACCGCGAGCAGTACGCTGAGTTGTTCCCCGGCAATGCGGTCAACTATCTGGAGAGCTACAATGCGAGCGAAGGCTTCTTCGGGATCACGGATGAGAAAGGCAGCAACGATCTGTTGCTGATGCTCGACTATGGCATCTTCTTCGAGTTCGTGCCCATGGAGGAACTGCACCGCGAACAACCGCGAACACTGTTGTTGCATGAAGTGGAGGTCGGCAAGCAGTACGCGATCGTCATCAGCACCAACGCAGGCCTGTGGCGTTACATGCCCGGCGATACGGTGCGGTTCACAAGCGTTGATCCATACCGCATCCAGGTCAGCGGGCGCACGCGCAGTTTCATCAACGCCTTCGGCGAAGAGCTGATCATGGAGAACGCCGATCACGGCATAGAGGCGGCCTGCCTGGGCACGGCAGCGGTGGTGAGCGAATACACCGCCGGCCCGATCTACATGAACGGGACCGGTCACGGCGGGCACGAATGGGCGATCGAATTCGAACGCGCACCGGACGATATGGACCACTTCGTGAGCGTGTTGGACCGCACGTTGCGCGACGTGAACAGTGACTATGACGCGAAACGCCGCGGTGATCGCGTGCTGGCCCGGCCGGTGGTGCACTGCCTCTCGCCCGGCACCTTCCACCAATGGATGAAGGAGCGCAACAAACTGGGCGGCCAGCACAAGGTGCCGCGCCTGGCCAACGACCGCAGCTGGCTGGACCAATTGTTGCCGGTGATCGCGGTGTGATGCGCGCATTCCTTTCCAGTTGGACCATTGCGTCCGTGTTGAGCGCGGTCGCACAGGACGTTCCGCACGCCGTGAGCATCCCAGGCACCTTCGACACGTTCACCACCGATGAACTGGGCAACGTGTATGCATTGCGCGGCGATGAACTGGAATTGTACAATGCCAACGGTGACCTGCTCCAGCGCAACAGCCTGAAGACCTTCGGCCACATCGGGACCATCGATGCGTACTACTCGCTGAAACCGATGGTGTTCGCACCGGATCAAGGACAACTGGCCGTGCTGGACAATACGCTCGCGGTGCAAGGGAGCGTCATCGATCTACCGAGCAGCGGCTTTCCGCAGGTCACGCTCGTATGCGCCAGCGTGCAGAACGGTTTCTGGTTCTTCGACCAGAAGGAACTCTCGCTCATCCGCGTGGACGGCCAGTTGCGGCCGTTGGCCAACACCGGCCGGCTGGACCAGCTGATCGGCCATGCACCCATGCCGGTGCGGATGATCGAGCGCGACAACTGGTTGTACGTGAACGATCCCGCGAACGGCATCCTCGTCTTCGACCTGTTCGGCACGTACGCGAAGACGATCCCGATCATCGGCGCGAAGAGCTTCGAGGTGCGTGGTGAGCGGATCCTCTTCTTCAGTGAAGGCGGGTTCAATGTTTTCGACATGCGGGACTTCTCCATCACCGACATCGCCAATGCCGGGGATCCGGATGTGCTTGATGTACGCATGGAACATGGCACCGCCTATATGCGTTTCCTCAACGCACTGGTGATCCGCGAACTTGCGCGGAAGTGACTTCCGCAGCAGGGCACATTACTTATCCACAGCGTCCCGCACCGTACAACGGTGCCGATACATTCGCAGCTCCCCAACCGCACACATCATGCATCTCGCGATCGCCGGCAACATCGGAAGTGGCAAGACCACACTGACGCAACTCCTCGCCAAACACTACAAGTGGGACCTGCTGCAGGAGGCCGTGGACAACAACCCGTACCTGTTCGATTTCTACAAGGACATGGCGCGTTGGTCCTTCAACCTGCAGGTCTATTTCCTCAACAGCCGCTTCGAGCAGATGATGGAGATCCGCAAGAGCGGCCGCAAGGTGATCCAGGACCGCACCATCTACGAGGACGCGTACATCTTCGCTCCGAACCTGCACGCGATGGGACTGATGACCACGCGCGATTTCGAGAATTACCACAAGCTGTTCCTCAACATGGAAATGGCGATCACGCCACCCGACCTGATGATCTACCTGCGCGCGCCGGTGGAGAAACTGGTGAAGCAGATCACGGAGCGTGGGCGCGATTACGAGAATTCCATCAGCCTGGAATACCTCAAGCGCCTGAACGAACGCTACGAGGCTTGGATCAGCACCTACGACAAAGGCAAGCTGCTGATCATCGACGTGGAGGACAATGCGTTCCACATGAAACCCGAGGATCTGGGCAAGATCATCAACTCCATCGATGCGGAGATCCACGGGTTGTTCCCGTCGGAGGCGACCGTGGCAAAGACGATCAGATCCGCTACGAAGGCACCGGTGAAAGCGGTGGCGAAGAAGCGCTGAGTGAACGCTTTCTTGAATGCGAAAGGCCCCGACAAGTCGGGGCCTTTCGCATTGTTCATGGTTCAGATCAGTGCGGAACAGATCCGCCGTTGATGCTGGTCGTGGTTTCCACGGCCGGGGGCTGGGCGTTCATGTCGCCATGAGCAGCCTTGCTGCCTTCGTTGATGTGCGGAGCGATGATCAGTGCCACGATCGAAGTCAGCTTGATCAGGATGTTCATCGAAGGTCCGCTGGTGTCCTTGAACGGATCGCCCACGGTATCGCCGGTGACCGCTGCCTTGTGCGGCTCGCTGCCCTTCTTGAATTCCTTGCCATCGATCATCACGCCCTTCTCAAAACTCTTCTTGGCATTGTCCCACGCGCCACCGGCGTTGTTCTGGAACATGCCCATGAGCACACCGCTCACGGTGATACCTGCGAGCAGGCCGCCCAACGCCTCGGGTCCGAACGTGAAGCCAACGATCACCGGTGAGAGCAATGCGAGCGCACCCGGTGCGATCATTTCGCGGATCGAGGCCTTCGTGCTGATGGCCACGCACTTCTCGTATTCCGGCTTGCCCTTGCCTTCCATGATCCCGGGGATCTCGCGGAACTGACGACGCACTTCCTTCACCATGTCCATGGCCGCTTTGCCTACTGCACTGATGGCGAGCGAACTGAAGAAGAAAGGGATCATGGCGCCGACGAAGAGCATCGATAACACGTTGGCTTTGTAGATGTCGATACCTGTGATGCCTGCAAGACCAACGTAAGCCGCGAAGAGGGCGAGCGCGGTAAGCGCTGCTGAAGCGATCGCGAAGCCCTTGCCGGTCGCTGCGGTGGTATTGCCCACGGCGTCCAGGTTATCGGTACGCTCCCTGACTTCTTTCGGCAAGCCGCTCATTTCAGCGATGCCACCAGCGTTGTCGGCGATGGGGCCGAACGCATCGATGGCGAGCTGCATGGCGGTAGTGGCCATCATACCGGCTGCCGCGATCGCCACACCGTACAGGCCTGCCAGGGTGAATGAACCGTAGATGCCCGCGGCCAAGATGATGATCGGGAGCACCGTGCTCTCCATGCCCATCGCCAGGCCACCGATCACGTTGGTGCCATGTCCCGTGCCGCTCTTCTGCACGATGCTGTTCACCGGACGACGGCCCATGCTCGTGTAATACTCCGTGACCATGCTCATGAGCGTACCCACGACCAAGCCCAGGATGATCGCCCAGTAGACGTTCATGTTGCTGATGATCAAGTGAACATCGCCCCGCACGAATTCCAATTTTTCCGGCAACATCCATTGGATCAACGGGTAGCTGCTGATCGCCACCAGCACCATCGCGCCCCAGTTGCCGAAATTCAATGCCTTCATCACACTATCGCTGTCCTTCTTGATCCGCACGACCACCGTGCCGAGGATGCTGAAGAGCACGCCCAGGCCCGCGATCACCATCGGAAGCAGGATCGGCGAGAGCCCGTTGAAGTTGTCGCCCGTAGCGATCACTTCGCGACCCAGCACCATCGTCGCGAGCATGGTGGCCACGTAGCTGCCGAACAGATCCGCACCCATGCCGGCCACGTCGCCAACGTTGTCACCGACGTTATCGGCGATCGTTGCCGGGTTGCGGGCGTCATCCTCCGGGATACCGGCTTCCACCTTGCCTACCAGATCGGCGCCTACATCGGCTGCCTTGGTGTAGATGCCACCGCCAACGCGCGCGAAGAGCGCGATACTCTCAGCACCGAGCGAGAAGCCGGCCAGCACCTCAAGGCATTTCATCATCTGCTCGCCGTTGGCATTGCCATCGGTCACGTACATACCGAGGAAAACGATGAAGAGCGTGC
>JBATMK010000059.1:0-13932 GCA_049289815.1 Flavobacteriales bacterium | reverse complement strand
GCGATGCCGATACGGCCGTGCTTCAGATCCAGACCATCGGTGCGCGCTCCGCTGAAACGTCCGTTGTAAAAGCACTCCACCACTTCCACCGGGCGGTCATCGAGGTGCGTTTCCAACTCGAAGTAAGAGCGTGCTCCATACGAAGGAGTTGCCCGCATCGCCTTCGCCACGCGCACCACCCGGTCATACTGAGCGGTGTTTGCCGAGACTTTGAACTCCGGAAGCTCCCGGGTGCTGCGCTGCAACAGGAATTCCGACCGGTGCAGGGCCGAGCGTGCCGGAAGGATCAGGGTGCGATACCCGACATAGGCGAAGCGAAGCGTATCACTCAGCGTGTCGGCGCGCAGGCTGAAGAAGCCATCGGCGTTCGTGAGCGTGCCTTGTGTTGTGCCTTGGATACCGACGCCGCAATACACCAAGGCTTCGCCCGTGCTGTTGTCCAGCACCCGGCCGCTGATGGTGCTTTGCCCACGCGTCAACACAGGCACCAGCAGGAGCAGGAGGACGTTGCGCACGCCTCAAAGTAAAACCCTGCGATCTTGCGCCATGCCCGAGTCCAAGTCGCCGCACATCCTGAGCACATCCTCCAACCTGCTCGGTTTCTGCCTGATCGTAATGACCTCCTTGAAAGTGGCGGATCGCACGGAAGCAAGTTTTCTGGACGAGCTGACCGGCATCGCAGCAGTGCTGCTGATGGCCAGCTGCATCCTTTCCTTCCAATCCATGCGCACCCGGAAACCCGCACGGGGCGAACGACTGGAGCGTACCGCCGACATCATCTTCCTGGGTGGATTGTCGCTGGTTTTTTTGGCGATCCTGCTCATCGCGTTCCATTTCATCGTGTAGCCGGGGCTCCACTCAACCGTTCGGCACAGAGGCCTGGCCGGCCTTATCCGCGCACAGCGCCGTTGCCGTCGTCCAATAGGTTTGCAGCGCAGAAGACCAATACGCCCATGACCATCACCGATATCGACGTTGCGAAAGCGCGTGCGCTCACGCCGGGCTGCGAGCACGTGCTCCACTTCAACAATGCGGGCAGCGGTTTACTGAGCCGGGCGGTGTTGGACACTGTGATCCAGCACACCGAACTGGAAGCGGTGATGGGCAGCTACGAAGCCGCGGCGCACCGGGCCGAGGGGTTGAAGGCCGTGTATTCATCCTTCGCGCGCTTGCTCAATTGCAACAGCGATGAGGTCGCGCTCACCGATGGGGCCACCCAAGCGTGGCATCGGGCCTTCCACTCGATTCCGCTGGCGAAGGGCGATCGTGTGCTTACCGCAAGCAACGAGTACAACAGCAACTGGCTCTCGTTGCTACGCACCTGCAAGAAGCTCGGTTGTTCATTGGAAGTGATCCCGAACGACGGCAGTGGCCAACTCGATCCGAAAGCGCTGTCGAACATGCTGGACGATCGCGTGAAGCTTGTGGCCATTACGCAGATCGCCACCAGCAACGGCATGGTGAACCCGGTAGAAGCTGTCGGTGACGCGCTGCGCGGTTCGAAGGCGATCTATCTGCTCGATGCTTGCCAGGCCGTTGGCCAGATGCCCTTGGATGTGGAGCGCATCGGATGCGATCTCCTCACCGGGGCCGGCCGCAAGTTCCTGCGCGGTCCGCGCGGAACGGGGTTCATGTATGTGCGGCGTTCGGTGCTCGATCGCATTGAACCCGCGGTGATCGATATCCATGCCGCCCGCTGGGCAAGTCGCGACAGCTATGAGTGGCGGCCGGATGCCCGGCGCTTCGAGCACATGGAGTACAATGTTGCCGATCGTCTCGGCCTGGGTGCGGCGGTGGATCATGCCCTCAGTTGGGGACCGGATGCGATCGAGGCACGCATAACAGAACTCTCCGCACTCTTGCGCGAACGCCTCAGCGAAAGAACCGGGATCACCGTGCGCGATCAAGGAACACGGCCAAGCGGCATCAATACGTTCACGGTCGAAGGCGTATCGCACGATGACGTGATGATGAAGCTGCGCGCACAAGGCATCAACGTAAGCGTATCGCGCCTGGATTGGGCCTGGCTCGATCTGGAGCCGCGCGGCATCGAGAGCATGCTGCGCGCATCGCTGCACTACTACAACACGGAAGAGGAAGTGGAGCGCTTCGTGGCGGCGTTGGTGCGCGCATGAACACCGACACATCCCCGTCGCGGTTGAAGGTCTACCTGGCCTTCGCCGCGATCTATTTGATCTGGGGCAGTACCTACTTCTTCATCCGCGAGGCGCTCGATGGGTTCCCGCCGTTCATGTTGGGCGGTCTGCGTTTCATCAGTGCCTCGGTGCTCATGCTGGGGTGGTGTGCGGTCACCGGCGTGGACGTTCGGCCGAAAGGTGACTTGAAGAACGCGGCGATCGTGGGCGTGCTGCTGCTGCTGGTCGGCAATGGCGTGGTGGTCTGGACCGAACAGACCATTCCCAGCAGCGTGGTGGCCATCATGATCGCAAGTGCACCCTTGTGGTTCGTTCTGCTCGATCGCCCCAATTGGGGGATCAACTTCCGCAGCCCATCCACCATGCTGGGCGTGCTCGCTGGCTTTTGCGGTGTGCTCGTCCTCTTCGGAAAAGAGATCGCAGAGCAATTCAGCAGCGCCGGTCTTTCACCGGAGATCGCCGCACTGGGCCTGCTGGTCATCTGCGAGATCGGCTGGACCAGCGGCTCGCTCTTCGCCAAAGCCCATCCACCCACCGTTCCCGCGCCGGTCAATACGGCCTGGCAGATGATGTCCGGTGGGATCTGTTTCATGGTGGTGAGCGTTCCACGAGGGGAGTGGTCGCTGGACTGGTCGTTGATCCCGGCGCACGCCGTCTTCGCCCTCATCTACCTTTCCATCATCGGCTCCATCCTGGCCTTCAGCGCCTATGTCTGGCTGCTGAAGGTCCGGCCTGCGGTCCAGGTGAGCACCTATGCTTACGTTAATCCGGTGGTGGCCGTGATGATGGGTGTTTTCCTGGGCAACGAGCACATCGGCTGGCGCGAGCTCACCGGGCTCATCATCATCCTCGGTGGTGTGTTGCTGATCAACCTGGCGAAATACCGGGCCTCACGCTAGCACCATTGCGTATCTGGCCGGTGCACAGGCGCGTCGATCCTGACCCGCTTCCGGCGGCTGGCCTGCCCGCTCAGAATGCTCACGTTGCGGGTGGGCACGCCGAAAGCCTTTGCAAGGAAGCGGATGAGCGCATCGTTCGCTTGCCCATCCACCGGTGGCGCGGCCAGGCGGATCTTCAGTGCATCGCCATGCATGCCCACCACTTCAGTGTGTTTGGCGCCAGGTTGTATGTGCAGGATGAGCAGCAGTTCGTCTGAGGCTCCCTTGGGTGAGGCTTGCATGGGTGCAAGGTGGTGGGCAACCTCGTTCAGTGCATTCTTATTTCTTTGTCCGCAACGCTAAGCTGCTCTTCTACCATGCCCAGGAACCACCTTCTTTTCCCGCTCTTTATGCTGCTCACTTCGCCGTTGTTGGCACAGGACGAGCCCGCGTACATCGGTATCGGCTTTGGGTTCGGAGCCCCCATGGGCGACTTCCGTAGTACGGATGTTGACAACGACGGTGCTGGATTGGCCACTGAGGGTGCCGTGTTCGATATCAACTTCGGCTACCGCATGGGCAAGCGGTTCGGCGTGACCGCAGTGTTGCGAGGAACGGGCAATGCCACGAGCGACAAGGCCGTATCCAACAGTTTCAATACTCCGGGCCTGGACATCAAAGTGGAACCCGGCACATGGGTCACTACCGGTCTCTATGTGGGCGGCCTGGGCATGTTCCCCATGAACGAGCGTTGGTCGTTCAGCGCTCGCGCTTTGGTCGGCTACGCATCCGTCACCTCACCCGTGTTGAAGGTGGGCACACGCGACGGTTACCTCTTCTACAAGCGGGAATCGGCCGTGGTGGGCGCGCCGGCGTACATATTGGGTGTTGGGTTGAAAGGCGATCTGGGCAAGCGGTTGTGTTTGCTGGTGAACCTCGATCTGATGGGCGCCCAGGCCACTTTCGACGAAGTGAAGACCGAGAGCTGGGTAACCGGTGCCGGAAAGGTTTCGTTCACGCAGTCCATTTCATTGGTGACGTTGGCCGTTGGGTTGGGCTACCGCTTCTGACGTGTTGTTGATCAACTTGACGCGTACCCGGAACAGCGTCCGCTCTGCGTAGCGGTTCACTGCTCGAACACGAGCGAATCGGACTTCGCGCCCAGGGATAAGAGCATATCGTTGATCTCCTTCACGAATTCATCCGGGCCGCACACGTAGAAGTGCTGGTCGAAATCCTCCACGAGGGTTACGAGGGTATCGCGATCGATGCGGCGTTCGCGGAAACCGATGACATGCTGCCGCGTGAAGATCTTGAGGAAGTGCTTCCCGAGCATCTTGCTGAACTCGCCATCAAGGATCACATCATCCGCGGTCTTGTTGATGCACAGGAGGGTATTGCCCTTCAACTCCTTCTTCTGGCGCAGGTCCCGGAGGATCGCGATGAAAGGCGTAACACCAGCCCCTGCCGCGATGAAGAACCCTGGACCCTTGTATTGGATGGCACCGAACACATCATGCAGCAACAGTTCATCGCCGATGTGCAATTGGCCGAGCTGCTCGGTCACTCCCTTGTGATCCCCATAGATCTTGATCGTGAACTCCAAGTGCTTCGCGTCGGGTAGGTTGGTGAAGGTGAACGGGCGCAGCTGTCCTTCCCAGCCCGGTTTGCCTATGGATACATCGGTGGCCTGACCCGGCTCGAAGTGGTAGTTCACAGGCCGTTCAAGCTTGAACTGCTTCACATCCGGGGTGATGAATTCGGAGTGGAGGATGCGTGCGCGGTGTTCGGCCATGGATCCAAGGTATGCTCATGCCGTGCCATGGTATCGGCACCAATATGTGTCACCGTGTATCCTTGATCAAACCCTTGCCGGTGGAAATGGTCTTCCGCCGAACCCCGACCCCCATGTTCCACCGTACCCTTTTCACGTCCGTTTGTTGCGCCGGCATTGCCGTGGCCAACGCGCAACTCAACCCGGCCATCACATCCTGGGTGATCAATCCAGGCAATGAGACCGGATACAGCGGCATCCTCAGCAACGTATTGGAAGTGGTGTACAACAGCACCGATGCGTATGTCGGTTGCACCGGTATACCAGGCTATTCCATCGGACCGTGGAGCGGCAACCCGAACGACGCGGGCGACCAGGATTGGGAGTTCAAGATCACATTGGCCCCTGTGCAGAACACGGGCACACCGGTGAACACCCCCCTCGGGCACATCGGAGTGTGGGCCAATGGCGTCACGATCTTCAATCCGCGCGATGCCATGAGCTACAACATGCAGAACATTTGGCACCAGAACGCCTACTTCTTCGAGGGCGATGGCTTCGATGCATGCCTGGGCCATCCGAACCAACAGATGGAATACCACACCCACATCAACCCCACCTGTTTGTACGACGACACCGACAGCACGCAGCATTCGCCCATCATCGGTTTCGCCTTCGACGGCTTCCCGATCTATGGCGCGTTCGCATTCGCGAACACCAACGGCACGGGCGGCATCACGCGTATGAAGACGAGCTACCGTGAACGATCCATCACGGATCGCACAACACTGCCCGATGGCACGCTGTTGAACGTGAACCAGTACGGACCTGCCATCAACGCGCAGTACCCCATGGGTGCCTACATCGAGGATCATGAATTCGTGACAGGCCTGGGCGATCTCGATGAACATAACGGGCGCTTCTGCATCACACCCGATTACCCCGCGGGCATCTACGCCTACTTCGTTACGCTCGATGCGGATCTGGAACCAGCCTATCCTTACGTGCTCGGCCCGGCCTACTACGGTTCGGTGCCAACCGGCAACACAGGCCCTGGCAGTGGGCACAATACCGTCCCTGGTGGCGTAACGGTCTACGATCCCTTCAGCGGTGTGGAGGATGGAGCGCATGGCGGTTGGCTCAGCGCGTTCCCGAACCCGGCTACCGACCACATGACGATCGTGAGCGGCTCCATCGCCGGTACGGTTTCGTTGCACGATGCCCTTGGCCGTGCAGTGGTCGTTGAACAGATGACAGGAACGGGCAGCACCGAACTTGACCTGTCGGGCCTGCAACGGGGACCTTATCTCCTGGTGCTTGAGAGCGGGGCGCAGCGGTGGACGCAGACGATCGTGCTGCAATGACCAGATGCCTTACCATCGCGTTGGGCATCTTGTTGTCCGTTGGCTGCGCTGCGCAGACCATGGGGCTCATGCAATACGATGCAGCCTATGCGGATGGCTACCTGCTTTTCTCACCCAACGGTAGCACGCACACATACTTGGTGGACCGCTGTGGTCGTGAAGTGAATGCATGGTCGGCAACGAACACCCCCGGGCTTGGTGCACAGTTCCAACCGGACGGCAC
The DNA here is from genome assembly GCA_049289815.1 of Flavobacteriales bacterium. Taxonomy (GTDB): domain Bacteria; phylum Bacteroidota; class Bacteroidia; order Flavobacteriales_F; family PHOS-HE28; genus PHOS-HE28. The sequence goes on along the minus strand of JBATMK010000059.1, from coordinate 7,537 downwards.
CTTGTTGCGCAGCGCGAACACCAACAACCCGGACTTCGCTTCCGGTGGCCGTGGTGGACGGCTCGAACGCTTCGACTGGTCAGGGAACCTGCTCTGGGGATACGACCTCAGCAACGACAGCCTCTGCCAGCACCACGACTTCACGGTTCTGCCCAACGGTAACATCATGGTGATCGTCTGGGACCGGCGCGACAGCGCCGAGGCAGTTGCCATGGGCAAGGATCCCGCTGAGGCCAATGCCTACCTCTGGAGCGAACAGCTGCTCGAACTGCAGCCCGTAGGCAGCGACAGTGCGGTTGTGGTGTGGCGGTGGAAGTTGTGGGACCACATCATCCAGGACATCAACGGCCTCTTGCCGAACTACGGCATCGTGAGCGAACATCCGGAACTGGTGGACATCAATTTCTTCCAAGGCCCACCGAACAGTTACGACTGGATCCACCTGAACTCTGTGGCGTACGATCCCATGCTCGACCGGTTGTTGGTGAGTTCCCACAACTTGGATGAGGTGTGGGTGATCGATCATAGCACCACGACCGCGGAAGCATCATCGCATGCGGGCGGGAACAGTGGAAGAGGCGGGGATCTGCTCTTCCGCTGGGGGAACCCGCTGGCCTACGGCCGTGGCAGCGTTGCGGATCAACGGTTGTTCGGCCAACACCACGCCACATGGTTGCCTCCCGGTCATCCGCACGCGGGTAAGGTCCTCGTGTTCAACAACGGCAACGGCAGGCCGGGAGTGGACTACAGCAGCTTGGAGATCATCGCACCGCCGATGGACATGATGGGCAACTACACTATTTCACCTGGCAATGCTTACCTGCCATTGGCACCCGATTGGATCTGGACCGCGCCAACGCCCAGCGACTTTTACTGCACCAACATCAGCGGCGTTTTCCCCGTGGCGGATGGGTACTTGGTGACCGATGGCCCGGCGGGACATTTCTTCCAGCTGGACGCAGCCGGCTCCACAGCGTGGCAGTACACCAACCCGGTGAACGGTCAAGGGCCGATGACCCAAGGCGCGGTGCCCATGGGCAACAGTGTTTTCCGGTGCGAGTTCTATCCGGCTTCGTTCGCAGGCTTCAGTGGTCTCAACCTCACCCCGGGCGATGAGATCGAGCTTGCCCCGTTGTCGCCTTCGCTCTGTGCCACCGCTGGGATGGAGGAAGTGGTGCTTGATGATGTGCCAGCCTACCCGAACCCAACGGATGGCATCGTGCAATTGGAGATCGCAGCGCTCGCATGCACAATGCTGGATATGGCAGGTCGTTCCCTTTCGGTGCCGATCGACATCCGCGCGGATCGGGTCATCATGGATCTTGGCTTGCTGGTGCAGGGAACGTATGTGGTCCAGGCCCAGGACTTGGATGGTCGCACGCACAACATCCTTCTGGTGCGCACCGGTCGTTAGCCGATCGCGTTCTGGTCAAGCCCGCTTGGCCAGCACTCCGCAGAGGTGCCAGAGCAAACGCGCACCCACGTTGGCGTCCCATTCGTCCTTGGGGCCGGGGGATACTTCCACCAGGTCGAAACCGATGATGCGCTTGCCGCTCTGCGCCACGCGGGAGAGCAGATAGGTCGCTTCTTCGAAGGCCAGCCCGCCGGGAACGGGCGTGCCCGTGTGCGGGCACAGCGTGGGGTCCAGCCCATCGATATCGAAACTGATGTGCACGTTGTATGGCAGCTCGGCTATGATGCGGTCGCACTGCTTCTTCCATGAACCGCCTTCGAACTGTTGCCTGCGCAGCTCAGCACTGCGGAACACGGCAACACGGCTCTTCTCCTTCTTCACCACATCGTTCTCCTGTGCACAATGGTCGCGGATGCCCACCTGCACGATCTTTTGCAGCGACTTCAGTGCGAGTGCGTTGTACATGATGCTGGCGTGGCTGTATGTGAACCCCTCGTAGGACCGCCGGAGATCCATGTGGGCATCGATGTGCAGGATGCCGAAGCTCTTGTAGCGCTCGGCCAACGCGCGGAAAAAGCCCAACGGTGTGCTGTGGTCGCCACCGACCAGCCCTACGAGCTTGCCGATGTCCAGCAGTTCACCCGTGCGCTCCTCGACCCATTCGTTCATCACTTCGCACTCGCGATTGATGTGCTTCAACGCCTTGGCGGCCTTCTCGTGCTGCTTCTTCGTTCCGCCTTCGCTCAGCAGGTCGATGATCTTCTTCGCCTCCTTCTTCAACATGTTGCTCTGTGTGAGCAAGGCCTTCGGCATCTCGTCCATCGCCACACCGCGCTTCCACAGATCGGGGAACTCCGGATGGAACAGGTCCACTTGGAAGCTTGCATCGAAGATGGCCTCCGGGCCACGGCTCGTTCCGCCACCATAGCTGGTAGTCACTTCCCACGGCACAGGCAGCAGCACGATGTCGGCTTCACCCGTGGTGAAGGGCAGGCCGTAGAGTTGTGCATTGGCATCGCCCGGGCTGTTCGGGTCGAAGCTCTTGGTCTTGCTGGCTTTGCTCATCGCTAGGTGGATGTGTGGATGGGGTCGCGAAGATGGGTGCCTCTCCACATAGCTACGGCCGCATCACCAAGGTGCTGGGGATGTGCTCCAACCACACGCTCTGTGTTTCCACCGCCTTCTTCCAACTGTCGAAGCCCACGAGCATCAGGTCGTGTTTCTTCAGCAGGTCCTTATCGAACGAATTGCGCCGTTGCAACACCAGGCGACCATCGGACCCTCCTTCCATGGACCGCACGGTGGCGAGGAGTTCCGGACTTTGGTCGAAGACCCCCGCAACGTCCACAAGCGAAACCTGCACGCCACTGTTGTACATCAGCTTTTGTGCATAGGGGAGCAGGAAACTATCGCTGCTGCCGAAAAGAGGAACGAACACACGTTCGATCTCCTGCAGTCCCTTCTCCACATAGATGCCGATGGGCACGCGCACTTCGCGCAGCAACATGCGCACGCGATCATCGAACACCGCATCCTCGAAGAGTTTCTCCTTGCCGGTGAGCGTGTCGATCAAGCGCTCCGGATCGATCATGCGCCGCCCGATGCCCACCAGCCGCCCGATGAGCGTGCCTTGATAAATGCTGCGGCCAACACCAACGATGGCCAGATCGTACTGCCCGGTGTTGGCCAGTTCAACGAGTTCCTTGTCGATGTCGTGCGAGGCCTTGAACACCGTTTCCAAGGAGATGGACATGCGCTTCTGGTCGGCGCGGATCGGAGCGAAGCTCTCGCGTTCCCGTTCGGCGGTGTTGAACTGGTTGAGCTGCCCGCTCGGGCTCAAGTGCATGGCGGTGATATGCGCCTTCTCGTTGCGCCGCACGAAGGCATGGGCCACGCGCACCATGTTGCGCCCACGCAGCGGGTCGCCGAAGGGCACAAGCACCTTGAATTTCCGTTCCTCGATCTCGGAGTCGTCGCGCGACTTCCGTCGCACCGGCAGGAACCGCTCGATGATGGACAGGCACGGGCCGGTCATGGTGGTGGTGACCAGTGCCATGATCACCATCATGGCGAAGATCTCCGAGCTGAGGACGCCCAGATCGAAGCCGATATTGAGGACCACCAGTTCCATGAGGCCCCTGGTGTTCATGAGGGCACCCAGCATCAGGCTGTCGCGCCAGGTATTTCCCAGCGCTCGGGCTGGCAATGCACTGCCGAAGAATTTCCCGGCCACGGCCACGGCCACGATCACACCGGTCCACTTCCAGAGACCGGGATCGTTGAGCAGGCCGATCTGCGTGCGTAGACCGGTGTACACGAAGAAGAGCGGCAGCAACAGCACCAACGCAACGTCCTCCACCTTGTCGATGAAGACGTTGCGGAAATTCACGTTGGCCGGCATGATCACCCCGGCAATGAAGGCCCCGAACAACGCATGGATGCCGATCACCTCGCTCGCGTAAGCGCTCAGCAGGAGGATCACGAAGAATAAGGCGACCACCGGTTTGCTCAGGCTTTCGCGGTCGGCGTACACATCGCCGATGCGCTTGAGGAACGGGCGCACGAGCGTGAGCATGAAGGCTACGTAGCACACCGCCAGGCCGATGGTCCACAGGGAACTCACCACGGTCCCTGCCTTCACGATGGCAATGACAGCGGCCAGGAGGCACCACGCGGTAATGTCATCCACCGCCGCGCAGGTGATGGCCAGACTGCCGACAGGTGTACGGCTGAGCCCTCGTTCCTGTACGATGCGGGCCAGTACGGGGAATGCCGTGATGCTCATGGCGATGCCCATGAACAGTGCGAAGGGCAGGAACGGAATGGCGTGCGGAACGAACTTGCTGTACAGGAAGTAGCTGAGGCCAACACCCAATGTGAAGGGCACCACGATGCTGGCATGGCTCACCAGCACGGCCTCGTGCGCGCCTTTCCGCACCACGTTCAGGTCCAGTTCCATGCCCACTACGAACATGAACAGGATGAGCCCGATCTGCGACAGGAACTGGAGGTTGCCGAGCGATTCCGGAGGGAAGAGGAACCCTGAATACGCCGGGAAATAATCGGCCAGGAAGGAGGGACCCAGGAAGATGCCGGCCGCGATCTCGCCCACTACGCTGGGCAGCCCGATCTTCTTGCAGAAGAAACCGAAGATCCTCGCCGTGATGATGATCGTGAGGATCTGCAGGATCAGTTTCGCCAGCGGGTGGGTGAGGTTCTCCCGATAGGTTTGGCTGAAGTGCTGCCAGCCTCCATCGCCGGAGTGCTGGGCTATTTCCACTGCGGGGCCCACTTCCATGGTGCGCCCATGCATTACGACGACATACACCAGCGCTGCACCGATGCCCAGGATGAGGGCATAGAGCATGAGGTTCCGTAAACGGGCCAAAGACGGTGCGGTAAAGGTGCGCGGGGCAAGTTAGCGGCGCACAATGGTGCGATCGTTACTTGTGTGATCGCAGCACCGAAAAAGGAAGCGCCCCGACAATGTCGAGGCGCTCTTACCCGTCTTTACCCCTTGTTGCGCGGACGGGCCTTCCCCGCACCGTTACCTCAGGAACGGCACGAAGTTCAGCATGTTGGGCATGGTGAAGGAAAGAGCGGAGCCCTCGGTTCCCGTTCGTTCCCTATTGTCGTTGTTGCCGAGCGCTGCCACAGCAGGCGCAGGATGTGCAGAGCCGGTTCCAGCGGTCTTCGTCCTCTTCGGCGCCGGGCCGCGGAACACGATGGCGGCGATGGGCTTTCCGCGCAGTGAATCGGCCCTGCGTTGTTCCTCTTGAACGTCGCGAAGTCGCTGTTCATCCAGTTCCTGTGCATCATCCCCATCCTCGGTCCGCTCGTGCGGCGCATCAAGATCCTCCAATCCGCGGGCGGTCATGGTCCAGGTCCGGTTGATCATCTCATGGTCCCACGTATCGGTCACGTTGTCAACGTCCTCAATGATGTGCTGTGTGCCTTCGTTCAGGTGGACCGCTCCGCCGGTTGGTACCTGAAGAATGAAGCGCAACCACTGCCCGCGGAATTTGTCCTCCTGCGGGAAATCGAGGATGGGGGAGATGAGCAACGTGTCGCCCCGTTGTTCGTAGCTGTAGGTGATGTGCTCCGCCCGTGCTGCGGCCACGGCGTTCATGGCACCGCGCGCTTCACGCTGCACCACCAGGTGGTAAAGGCTGTCGGGGCTACGCTCCACATCGCACTCGGCCCACCATCCGCGCACACGGCCGTTCTCCAGCTGCAATCCTTCATCGTTCCAGTCGAAGCCGTCGTGATCGAAGGTCCAGCCGTAACTCCAACCTTGGTCTTTGGTCGTGAGCACCGCCAGCTGCATCACCTTGCCCGTGGGCTGAGCAATAGCAGACTCCGTCCGGTTGCGGGCACGTTGGTGGAAGTCGGAGCCGAGGCCCGCACCCAAGGCGATGGTGAGGATCAACGCGGCTACCCATGCAATGCTCAATGACCATCCCAACCAACGTGGCGAGCGGGTGTCAGCGAGAAGACGGAAACCCGCAATGAACAGGCCGACCACAGGAACGGCAAGGAGGATGAACGCTCCAACGGCGAACCATATGGCGTGGGCCCTGGTGGCAAAGAGCAATCCACCGAGATCGAGCGACCCTGCCCCGCCTTGGGCCCAAGCGCCGCCCCAGTTGCTCCAGCTTGCGCCGATGAGCGCGCTGACGAGCATCATCAACAACGTTACAGCGGCCATCAGGAAGAGCACTCCGATGATCTTCGCAAGGACGGTGCCCAGACCGCGCCCGGTTTTGCGGGCAATGCTCGCGGCCTCAGCGCCCCAGGCCCTGCCGCGCGGCGCCCAATCCTTGCCCAGATCGCGTGCTTCACCGGCCATCTGTTCGGCTCCCTTCTTGAAACGTTCACCACCTTCCTCGAACACACGCTTGATGTTGTCCACGTTCACCGCTTCGCCCCGCATTTGCAGGCGATCGGCGGTGCTGTCGGCACGGGGCACCAGGATCCACATGAGCACGTACACCACGGCCAATGAGCCGAAGGAGAGCGGGAACAGGAGCAGCAGGAAGATGATGCGTGTCCAGAGCACTTCCATGTTCAAGTACGCGGCCACTCCACCCAGTACGCCACCGAGCCATTTGTCATCGGGGTCGCGGAACAAGCGCTTGCGCGTCCGTGTCGGATCGAAGCCACCTGCAGCAGCACTTGTTCCGGCGCCTTCTTCGGTGTCATAATCCTCCGGTTGGCCCATGATACCGATCACGTGCTCCACATCGGCGATGCTCACCACGTTGCGCCCTTCCAGCCGTTGCTGGAACAGCTCGGCGATGCGCGCCTCGATGTCGGTCATGATCTCCTCGCGGCCGTCGGTGCCCGTGAACTTGGCGCGGATGCTGTCGAGGTAGCGTCCCAGTTTGAGGAAGGCATCCTCCTCGATGTGGAACACGGTGCCACTGATGTTTGCGGTGACTGTCTTTTTCATGGCGCGTTGGCTCAGGGGTTCTTGCTGGTGGTCTTCTTCACGGCGAGCGCGAGCTCGTCCCAGGTATCGTCGAGTTCCTTCAGGAATTTCTGGCCCACGGTGGTGAGCTTGTAGTACTTGCGCGGTGGTCCGCTGCGGCTTTCCTCCCAGCGGTAGGTGAGGTAGCCGGCGTTCTTCAATCGGGTGAGCAGGGGGTACAGCGTGCCTTCCACCACGATCAGCTTGGCATCCTTGAGGCTGTCGATGATGTCCGGCGGATAAGCCTCGCCCCGTGACAGGGTGCTGAGGATGCAGTACTCCAGCACGCCCTTCCGCATCTGCGCTTTGGTGTTCTCTACGTTCATGTCGCGGTTGTTCTGTGCGTGGACCGGTACTTGACGACGCAAACATATGTGCATAGGTTGGTACTATGCAACACAAAGTACCTATTTGGTATGAACGGTTCGTTGATCGGAGGGACGGGATCCTGGTGCACATTGATCGTTGTTCGGAGTTCGTTGTTCGCCAAGCCCCACGAACTCCGAACAACGGATCCGGAACCCCCTGAGCATCCAGCCGCGCTCCTCTATCTTGCCCGCTGTGCGCCGTGCCACCATGATCGTGTTCATCATCGCCCTCATCCTGCTCAGCGTAGCCGCGGTGGCGTTGGTGTTCGCGAACACGTCCTACGG
>JBATMK010000058.1:0-25642 GCA_049289815.1 Flavobacteriales bacterium | reverse complement strand
TGAGCCCATCGAACCATGACTTTGCATTCGCCGATCATGTTCCTCAACGCGCATAGCTGGTTCAGTTTCAAGTTCGGGGTGATGAAGCCCGAAGCGCTTTTGGAAGAAGCGCAGAAGGTGGGTGTGCGCACGCTCGCGCTCACCGACATCCATTGCACTGCTGGCATTCCGGATTTCGTTCGTGATGCATCGCGCTACGGCGTGCGGCCTGTGGCAGGCATCGAGTTCCGGCAGGGACCACGTTTGCTGTACATCGGCCTGGCGAAGAACAATGAAGGCTTCCAGCAGCTGAACGAATTGCTCAGTCCGCACTTGTTGGATGGTGAAGCGATCCCTGAGCGCGCTCCGGAACTCTCGGGCACCTTCTTCATCTACCCGTTCAGCGCAGCACCTCAACAGCTCCGGCCGAACGAACGCGTCGGCATCAAGCCCTCCGACCTCACGCGTCTGCCGTTCAGCCCGTGGGCGCGCAGGCCGAACGATCTGGTGGCCTTGCTGCCGGTGACTTTCCGCGGCAAGCCGGACTTCAACACACACCGCTTGTTGCGCACCGTGGCGAAGAACACCGTGGTGAGCATGCTGCCCGCGGAAGAACTCGCGCAAGCCGATGAACTCTTCCGCAACGAAGAAGAAGTACGGCATATCTACCGCGACTTCCCCGGACTGGTGGACAATGCCGCACGTCTGTTGGACGAGTGCAGCATCGCTTTCGATAAGAGCGACAAGACCCGCAAGGCATTCAGCGCGAATGAGGCGGAGGATCGCGAGAAGCTTCACAGCGATGCGCTGGAAGGGTTGCGCTATCGCTATCCGGATGCGAGGCCGGAGGTGATCGATCGCATGCGCTACGAGTTGAAGGTGATCGAGGAGATGGGCTTCATCAGCTACTTCCGGATCAACCAGGACATCGTCGACCACGCACGCAGCCGGGGCTTTTTCCACGTAGGTCGTGGCAGCGGCGCGAACAGTTTGGTGGCCTATTGCCTGCGCATCACCGACGTTGACCCGATGGAGTTGGATCTCTACTTCGAGCGCTTCATCAACCCCGCGCGCAAGAAGCCGCCCGACTTCGACATCGACTTCAGCTGGAAGGACCGCGATGAGATCTTCAAGTACGTCTTCGGCAAGTACAACGGCGAAAAGGCCGGGACCATCCATGCTGCACAGATCGCCACCTACGCCACCTTCCAATGGCGCGGTGCCATACGCGAACTCGGTAAGGCCGTAGGCCTTCCTCCGAGCGAGATCGATGCGCTGAGCGAAGGCGACAGCAATTACTATCGCGACCAACGCCGTGTGCCCGATGGCGCGAAGGGCGAGGTGGACAAAGTGGCGCAGGCCGTCATCAGGTACGGGCACCGGCTGATCGGCATGCCGCACCACCTGGGCATCCACGCGGGCGGGATCGTGATCACGGAGAAACCCGTGACGCATTTCACCGCGCTTCACCGCCCACCGAAGGGATTCCCGGTCACGCAGTTCAGTATGCTGGAAGCGGAAGACCTCGGCCTGCACAAGTTCGACCTACTGAGCCAGCGTGGTCTGGGGCATATCCGCGAGGCGGTGGAGATCCTCGAGAACAAGGGCGAGCACATCGACATCCATGACATCCGGAGCTTCAAAAAAGATCCGGCGATCAAGGAACTCATCCGTGCCGGCAATACCATCGGCTGCTTCTATGTGGAAAGCCCGGCCATGCGCATGCTGCTGAAGAAGCTTGAAGTGGACGACTATCTGGGGCTCGTCGCGGCAAGCAGCATCATACGACCGGGCGTGGCCGAGAGCGGCATGATGCGCGAGTACCTGCTGCGGCACCACGATCCCGGACGCCTTGAGGGCGCCCCCCCGAGGCTGTTGGAGATCATGCCCGAGACCTATGGCGTGATGGTGTACCAGGAGGATGTGATCAAGGTGGCGATCCAATACGGCGGACTTGATCCGGAGGGATCCGATCACGTGAGGCGCGGCATGAACATCCGCTATCGCGAGCGGGATGATTTCAAAAGGGTGGAGGCGCAGTTCTTCGCGAATTGCAGGGCTTTCGGCTATCCGGATGGCGAAGTGGAAGAGGTGTGGCGGCAGATCCTGAGCTTCGCCAGCTTCAGCTTCTCCAAGGGACATAGCGCCAGCTACGCGGTGGAGAGCTACCAGAGCCTCTACCTGAAGGCGCATCATCCGCTGGAGTTCCTGGTGGGCGTGGCGAACAACTTCGGCGGTTTCTACCACACGGAGTTCTATCTGCATGAAGCCAAGCGTGCAGGGGCAACGATCGAAGCGCCGTGCGTCAATACCAGTGAAGCGCTCTGCTCGTTGCATGGCACACGCATTTTTCTCGGATTGGGCAATGTGAAGAGCCTGGAAGAGGGAACGGTGCAGCTGATCCTGCATGAGCGTCGGCGCCACGGCGCTTTCGTGGATCTGCAGGACCTGTTGAAGCGCGTACCGCTGCACATGGAACAAGCCCGCATCCTCATCCGCGTGGGCGCCCTGCGGTTCACTGGCAAGAGCAAGCCTTCGTTGCTGTGGGACCTTACGCTGTTGCATCGGCCCGCCACGGTGAGCACCACGGCCGATCTCTTCATCACCAAGGTGGAGGCGCCCCGGCTTCCTGACCTGCAGCATTACCCGCTGGCCGATGCCTACGATGAGTTGGACCTGCTCGGTTTCCCGTTGTGCGATCCGTTCACCTTGGTGGACCACCCGGAGGAGGATCCACGTGCGCCGCGCATCCTCGAACGGGACATGCATGACCGGATCGGTAAGCGGGTGAGCATGCTCGGCTACCTCATCCATGTGAAGGCCACCGACACGCACCATGGCCAACGCATGACCTTCGGCTCCTTCATCGATACGGCGGGGGATTTCTGGGACAGTACCCAGTTCCCCGATGTGGCCGCGCGTTACTCGTTCAACAAACGCGGCGTGTACAGTCTCACCGGTGTGGTGGAAGAGGAGTTCGGTCACGTCGCCTTGCGCACGCAATACTTCGGGAAACTGCCGTGGATCCCCGATCCGCGGTATGGTGAACGGTGAGCGTGGGATCCGTCTTTCGGCACCTGATCCTGTGCGCACCCCCATCAATGTGGAATGACTGAGGATCGTCAGTATCCCCCGTTTCGTCAAGGGTACCTTTGGTACCATATGTATTTTCATAGGAACAGACTATTCGTTGCGGCCACATGCACTGCGATGGCGATCATGCTCGATGCTTGCAAGCATGGCCGGTGCGAGGCTGGCGGCACAAGTGCACATGGTTCCATGGATAGCCATAACCAGGGAGAGAACTGCATGAACTGCCATATGCCGGATGGTGAAGGGGAAACATGTTGGCAGGTTGCGGGTACGGTGTTCAACTCCAACGGGGGGGGCGTTCTTCCCAATGCCACTCTTCTGTTGTTCACGGACACGAATGGACAGGGTTCCCTTGTTCGTTCGCTCGATTTCGATGGGCTGGGCAACGTCTACACGTCAGAACAAATTGATTTCAGCCATGTGGTCTATCCAGCGGTACGAACACCCGCAGGCGATACGGTTTTCATGGATGTGCCCATTCGCGACGGTGCTTGCAACCGCTGCCATGGTGTGTCGACGGCGCGGATCACGGCGCCCTGATCGCTCTTTAGGCCCGTCTGTTCGCCAATAGCATGGGCGCCTGCCCGTTGAAAGGGTTGTCCATGCGGCCGATGCTGTGCGCATCCATGCCACTGGCGCGCATCACCACGCGATCGCCGAAACGGTTCCGGACCTTGTCCATGGCTTGGTAGAGGCTCATCGCTTCCTCCGTATCGGTGAAGGCATCCATCTGGTGGCCGCCACCAACGAGGTGACTGAAGCGCACCCCCACGAGCCGGATCCGTTGGCGGCGATCGTACAACGCACGGAAGAGATCATGAACGATGGGGAGGATGATGTGATCGCAAGCAGTGTAGCCGATGCGCAGTTGCCGCAGGTGCGTGTTCATGTCGGCGTAGCGGATCTTCACGGCCACACAACTGGTGAGTTTGCCGCCCTTGCGAAGTTGGAAGGCAAGGCTCTCGGCCATGGCGGTGAGCATGCCGCGCAATTTCACCATATCGATGGTATCGCGTTCGAAGGTGCGTTCGGTGCTGATGCTCTTGCGTTCGTGCCAGGCGATCACCGGACTGTCGTCGATGCCGTTCGCCTTGCGCCAGAGCACGGGGCCATGTTCGCCCAGCAGGCGTTGCATCAGGTCGATGGGCAGTTCCTGCATCGTTTGGATCCTCATCACGCCCATGCTGCGCAACAGGTGCGCGGTCTTGTCTCCCACGCCGGGGATGCTCTCGATGGGCATGGGGGCGAGGAAGGGCCTTTCCGTTCCGCGTGGCACCTCCCTGAAATTGTCCGGCTTCGCAACGTTGGTGGCCACCTTGCTCACTGTCTTGTTGATGCTCAGTCCGAAGCTGTTCGGCAGGCCGGTTTCCTTGCAGATGTACTGGCGTAGTTCCTTGGCCAGCTTCATCGCACCGAAGAACTTGTCCGTGCCGGTGAAGTCCACATAGAACTCGTCCACACTGGTCTTTTCGAACAGCGGCACCTTCGAGCGGATGATCTCCGTGACCTCGTCGCTCTTGTCCATGTATGCGCCGCTATTGCCACGCAGGATGATGGCTTCCGGGCATAGTTGCTTTGCCATGCGCATGGGCATCGCACTACGGATCCCCATTTTCCTTGCTTCATAACTGCAACTGGCTACCACCCCGCGATCGCTGTCAGCACCGATAAGGACCGGTCTGCCTTTCAATTCAGGATGCGCGATGCACTCCACGCTCACGAAGAAGCTGTCGAGATCCAGATGAAGGATGGTGCGGTCCACGGACAAGTCCAGCATGACGGATTATCTGTCATGTTGCGGATGATAAAATAGTCATTACGTTTGACCGCCGGATAATCGGTCATCGAAATGACAGCTTCCGTGGCAATGGAACTGAAGGCGCCCCATGGTGCAGCCTTGTTGCCCGATGCAGCCATTACGGACAAGATCCTCTTGATCCGTGGGCAGCGGGTAATGCTGGACCGTGATGTGGCGGAACTGTACGGCACCCGCCCCTTCCGTTTGCGCGAACAGGTGAAGCGGAACATCGATCGGTTCCCGTTACTGTTCATGTTCCAATTGACGGACAAGGAGTTAAGGCAAGTGGTATCGCAAAATGCGATACCCTCTCACAGCCACACCGGCGGTACGTTGCCATATGCCTTCACAGAGCATGGCGTGTTGATGTTGGCCAACGTCCTTAAGAGCGAATCGGCCACCGCCCTGAGCATCCGCATCATCGATCTGTTCGTGCGCATGCGGGAGGCCATGATGGCGCACAAAGAGATCCTGTTGAAGCTGGAGCAGCTTGAACGCAAGGCGATCGACCACGATGAGAGCATCGGGAACATCTTCCACTACCTGAAGCAATTGTTGAACACACCAGCTGAGCCACGCCCAGCCATCGGGTACAAACAACCGAACAGACCATGAGCAACGCACGCAACCTCTCAGTCCCCTCTTCAGCACCCATGCCCGTTCCGGCCGTACTGCCCTTCGGCAACAACCTGAAACTGCTGCGCAAACGCCGTGGCCGCAGCCAGGAGGAAGTGGCCCTTGCCATGGACGTGAAACGCTCCAGTTGGAGCGGCTACGAGAACGGCACCGCCGAGCCGCCCTTCGACCTGCTCATGCGCATCAGCGGTTACTTCCGCGTCAGCATCGATCGGTTGTTGCGCGAGGATCTGTCGCGCTACGGCGAGCAGCAGTTGGGCATCCTGGAGCGCGGCGGCGACGTGGACATGAACGGCATGCGGCTGCGCGTGCTGGCCACCACCGTGGGGGGCGACAACGACGAGAACATCGAACTGGTGCATGAACAGGCCCGTGCCGGCTACGCCACCGGATACGCCGATCCGGACTACATCAGCGTGCTGCCTACGTTCCGCATGCCCTTCCTGAGCAAGCAGAAGAAGTACCGCACCTTCCCGATCAACGGCGACAGCATGCCGCCCGTGGCCCACGGCAGTTGGGTGACGGGTGAGTACATCCAGAACTGGGAGATGATCCGCGATGGGCAACCGTACATCATCGTTACGCGCGCGGAAGGCATCGTTTTCAAAGTGGTGTACAACCAGATCAAGGAGAAAGGGTCGTTCCTGTTGTGCAGTACCAACCCCCTGTACGAACCCTACGAAGTACCCGTAGGTGAGATCCTGGAGATCTGGAAGTTCGTCCACTTCATCAGCCACGATCTGCCGGAACCCAACCTCACCCGCGACGACCTGTCGCGTAACGTGATGGATCTGCGCACCGAAGTGATCCGCCTGCGCACCGCGTTGGAAGGGCAGGGGAGGCTGGCGTTCTGAGCCGCTGCGGCGTTGCTCATGGGCGAGAGCGGTCCGTGATGTTGAATTCTAATGTTAAGACAATGTAAGATCCGAGTGAAACGATCCTTACCTTGGCAGCGTTGAAAGGGGAAACCAACGCACCATGAGAAGGTTGTCCACCATCGCTATGCTCTTCCTCGCTATTGGCCTGCATGCCCAGGACGGGTTGGTGCAGGAGCGTTATCCGAACGGCAAGTTGCGTAGCACGCACTACGCCGAAGGCGACTTGGTCCGCTTCGTCACTTACTACGAAAGCGGCCGGGTGAAGGAAATGGGTGGCTTCCATGAAGGGTTGCGCGAGGGCGCTTGGAAGCAGTTCGCCGAGAACGGTACCGTGTTGTGCGAAGCACTCTTCGCCAAGGGCAAACGCCAAGGCAACTGGACTGTGCACAACATCATGGATTCCACCACGGGTCGCTTGCACTTTTCCGATGGCACACTGGCCTATGCCGAGCAATTGGATGCCGATGGCGGGTTGATCGCATCGCGCACCTACTGAACACATCAAGCTTCACAAGAACGGCGGCCATTGGCCGCCGTTCCGCTTTTCAATGCGTGTCTATCCCTTTTTGAACAGATTCCCCTTCTCGGCCATGGCCTTGAACTCAATGGCATGGCCGTCCGGATCCTCGATGAAGAGGCTCATTTGTTCCCCAACCTCCCCCTTCATCACCGTGTAGGGTTCTATGAAGAACGTGACACCGACCTTCTTGAAGCGATCGCGCAGTTTCTTCCAGTCGTCCATGTCGAGCACGATGCCCCAATGCTCGCTGGGTACATGGCTCTTGGGGTTGTACACGCGCTTCACACGTTCCAGACGCGGTACTTCCTGTATGGTCAATTGGTGGCCGAAGAAGTTGTAGTCCACCCAATGCGTGGAGCTGCGGCCTTCGGGGCAACCGAGCAAACCACCATAAAAGGCCTTGATGCGCTTGAGGTCCGTAGTGGCGAAGGCGATGTGGAATTTTCCCTGGAGCATGACGGAAAAGTAACGGGACCACACGGTCCGTCGATGGCCTGATGAGACTTCCGTGAACAGCTTACGGTGCATGTCACTGAAACAGGAACGCCGCCTGTTCAAGGCGGCGTTCCACTTATCCGATCAGCGGATCAGTCTTCATCATCGTCCGCATCTTCCTCATCACCGGCGGCATCCACATCATCATCGGCGTCATCCGCATCGGGTTTGTCCTCATCGTCGCTTTCTTCCTCAGCGCCTTCAGCACCTTCCAAACCTTCGGGAGCATCATCATCGTCACCTGCAGCCGGGCTCGGACCATCCTCCTGATCGAGGAACTGCTCGATCTCCTCCCGGCTCTCGGGATTGATCTTTATGAGGTACAAGGCCTCCGGTGTACGCAGTTCGATCACCCGCAACAGGTCGCCCTTAGCGGTGGGGATCGATTTGATGTGGCTGCCGTCGATGCCATCAGGGTACTGCTCTTGCAGTGTTTCCTTCAGGCCATCGGTAAGAGTATTGAAGGAGCGTATGAGTCGTTGCATGGGAGCGGGTGAGGCTTACATGTCCAGGATGTAGGCGAAGATGAGCGGCGCGACAATAGTAGCATCGCTTTCGATGATGTACTTCGGGGTGTCGATATCGAGTTTGCCCCAAGTGATCTTTTCGTTGGGTACGGCACCGCTGTAGCTGCCATAGCTCGTGGTGCTGTCGCTGATCTGGCAGAAGTAGCTCCAGAAGGGGATGTTGTCCCTTTGAAGGTCCTGATGCAGCATGGGGACCACACAGATGGGGAAGTCGCCGGCGATGCCTCCGCCGATCTGGAAGAAGCCGATGCCGTGCTTGCCGCAGTTATTGGTGTACCAATCGGCCAGGAACATCATGTACTCGATACCGCTCTTCATCATGCCGGGCTTGCAATCGCCCACGATACAGTGGCCAGCGAATATGTTCCCCAGCGTGCTGTCCTCCCAACCGGGACAGATAATAGGCAGGTTGCGCTCGGCGGCCGCCACCATCCAGCTGTCCTTCGGGTCGATCTGGTAGTACTGCTTCAGCACCCCGCTATTGATCATGTCATAGAAGTACTGGTGAGGGAAACGGCGGTTGCCGCTTTTGTCATCCGACTTCCACAGGTCCACCACATGTTTTTCCAAACGGCGGAAGGCCTCATGCTCAGGAATGCACGTGTCCGTTACCCGGTTCATGCCGCGATCCAGGAGGGCGCGCTCTTCCTTGGGCGTCAGATCGCGGTAATGCGGCACGCGCTCGTAATGATCGTGCGCCACCAGGTTCATCACGTCCTCTTCCAAGTTGGCACCCGTGCAACTGATGATGTCCACCTGCCCAGCTCGGATCATCTCCGCGAGGATCTTGCCCAGTTCGGCGGTGCTCATGGCACCGGCAAGGGTCACCATCATCTTCTTGCCCGCGGCTTTGTGCGCCTTGTAGCCTTTTGCCGCGTCCACGAGGGCGGCCGCGTTGAAGTGCAGGTAATGCTTCTCGATGAAGGCCGAGATCGGGCGTGCGTTGCTCATCAGATGTGTTGCGGGAAGTGGTCAGCGAAAGCGGGCGAAATATAGACGCGCCTTGTAATGCACACGTGACGGTCCCGCAACAGTGGGAATATTGAGCCACCGGGCCCCGATGGTCACTTCCTCACCAGTTCCCCTTGGGGCAGGTAGCCCAGCAGTTCCATCATGCGTTCGCTGCTCTGTTCCTCCGCGAATACACGGTCCACCAAGGTTCCGTCGTCAGCACGATCGAGCAACACGTGTTTCGGTTTCGGTATCAGGCAATGCTGTATGCCACCGAAACCACCGAGCGAGTCCTGGTAGGCGCCCGTGTTGAAGAAGCCGATGTGCTGCTGGCGGCCTTCCCGGTATTTGGGCAGGTAGATCGCGTTCACATGCTGCTCGCTGTTGTAATAGTCATCGCTATCGCAGGTCATCCCTCCCAGGAACACGCGTTCATATTCGTCCTCCCAATTGTTGATGGGCAGCATGATGAAGCGCTTGTTGATGGCCCACGTATCGGGCAGCGTGGTCATGAAGCTGCCATCGATCATGTTCCAGCGCTCCTTCTCGTTCTGTTTTTTCTGGTCGATGATACTGAAGAAGGTGGCGCCGCAATCACTCACGGTAAAGCTGCCGAACTCGCTGTAGATGTTCGGTTCCTGCACCTTGTTCTCGTCGCAGATGTCCTTGATGCGCCCCACGATCTCGCCGATCATGTAGTCCGCATCGAAGCTGAAGTTGAGGCTGTTCTTGATCGGCATGCCACCACCGATGTCGAGCGTGTCCAGCGTGGGGCAGAGTTTCTTCAGGTCGCAATAGACGTTCACGCACTTGCCCAGCTCGTTCCAGTAGTAGGCCGTGTCGCTGATGCCGGTGTTGATGAAGAAGTGCATGAGCTTCAGCTTGAACTTGCGCTGCTTGCTCACGTTGCGCATGTAGAAGGGGATGATGTCCTTGTAGCCGATCCCCAAACGGCTGGTGTAGAATTCGAACTTGGGTGCTTCCTCCGCAGCGATCCGGATGCCGATGTCGCACTGTACGTTGATCGCTTCATCCAGTCGGTTGAGTTCGCCCATGTTGTCGATGATGGGAACCACCTTGAATCCGCTGTTGGCCAACCGTGCGATGTTGCGGATGTAACGATCGTCCTTGTAGCCGTTGCAAAGGATCGTGGCATCCTTGCTCAACTTCCCGCGCTCGATCATCAGTTCAACGATCTCGATGTCGTAAGCGCTGCTCGTCTCCAGGCTCACGCCCTTCTCCAGCACCTTGTCGATGATGTAGCTGAAGTGGTTGCTCTTGGTGCAGTAGAAATAGGTGTACGTGCCGATGTACTTGTGCTCCTTGAAGGCCTTACGGAAGTGCTCCCGCGCTTCATTGATCTTGTCACCGATCTTGGGTAGGTAGCTGATGCGCAGCGGTGTACCGTGTTTCTCGATCAGTTCCGTCAGCGGCAGGTCGTTCCAGGTGAGTTTACCGTCCCGGAAGTTGAACTCGTCCTTCGGGAAATCGAAGGTCTGCTCGATCAGGTCGATGTAGTGGGTCTTCATCTAAGGAACGGTTGGGGCCGAGAGTCTCCGACCCGTATGGGAGGATGAACAACACGGGGGCGCACCAGCACCAGTGCGGTCGGTATGGGGGAGAACCGGAAGGGAAAACAGCGTTGACACCGGGGCGGAACAGGCAGCGAGGCCGTCAGGGGTTCCGGGTACCACGCTCGCGAGCATCAGCGGAAGCCGTGGGTGCGCGCACACGGCAGCAGGGCGGACCATGTAAGGTCACAAACACCGGAGCTTCGCTTGGTCATGTGCGCTGAACGCATCAAAAGTAGATGCTCTGAAGATCCGTGGACCGCGCGGGGGAAATTTGGTTGGCTGTGGAAGTCACCGTGTGCTCACAGCCACTTCTTCGCCCTGAACCAGATCAACATACTGATCGCGAGCAGGGCCATGAAGGCCCACACAGCGTAGTAGCCGAAGTGCCAGCGCAGCTCGGGCATGTGGTCGAAGTTCATTCCGTAAACGCCCACGATGAAGGTGAGCGGGATGAAGATGCTGCTGATGATGGTAAGCACCTTGATCACCTGGCCGCTGCGCAGGTTCAGCAATGCGTGGTAGGTGTTCTCCAGGCTGGCCAGCATATCGCGGAACGTGCCGATGGTTTCGCTGATGTAGACGGTGTGGTCCTGCAGGTCGTTGATGTAGCGGCGTGTGCTCTTGTCGAACAGTTCGCTTTGGATGGTGTTGAGGCGGCCAGCGAGTTCGCGCGTCGGGGCCACATACCGGCTTACGGTGATGAGCATGCCGCGCAGTTCCTGCATGGTGTGCAGATCCTCACTGGTCGGGCGCACCGTCACCTTGCGTTCCAGCGCTTCAATGCGTTCACCGAGTTCCTCCACGATCAGGAAGTAGTTGTCCACGATCACATCAAGCAATGCGTACAACAGGTAATCGGCGCCACTCCTGCGCACACGCCCGAGCTTGTGCCGGATGCGGTCACGGATGGGGTCGAGGATATCGCCGGGCCGTTCCTGGAAACTGACCACATAGCCCTTTCCCAGCACGAAACTCACCTGCTCGTTCTCGATGCCACCGGTCTCCTCGTCCAGGCTCAACATCTTCACCACCACGAAGAGCGTGTCCTGGTATTCCTCCACTTTAGGCCGGTGATCGGTGTTAAGCACGTCCTCCAGCAACAGTGGGTGCAGGTTGAAACGCTCACCGGCGTTCATTACCACTTTGTCATCATCAAGCCCATCGATGTCGAGCCAGCTGATCCGCTCTTTTGCATCCGGAAGTTGCAGATCGGCGATGGTGGTGAGTTGTTTCTCCTCGTAAGTGTCGTTGTTGAAGGTGAAGAGAGTGATCTTGGAAAGCCCCTTGCCGATATCACCAACGCCAACGAGCGAGCCCGGCGGAAGTCCGGCTTTGCCGCTGCGGCTCTTCACCTTCTTCATACGCTGGTCGGCGTTGTTGCTTGCGCATGCTTGTGCAGGATCACGCGGTGCGGATAGGGGAAGGTGATGCCTTCGCGATCGAAGCGCTGCTTGATGTTCTTCAACAGGTCGAAATGCATCAAGCGCGCGGTTCCCGCATCATCGGCCCACACACCTGCGCGCAACGTAACCCCGTTCTCGCCCAGTTCGATCACGCGCACCGGCACGGCTGGCAGGCCTTTCTCCACTTCTTCAGCCGTACGCCTGTCCCGGAAGTCCGGGTGCGCTGCGGCTTCTTCCTGCAATGCCGCTATGGCCTTGTCCAGATCGCATTGATAATCCACCTGCACCACAACGAACTGGAAGATGGCCTCATCGCCGATGGTGCTGTTCACGATGGTCTCGTCACTGATCTTGCTGTTGGGGATGATCACGCGGCGGTTCTCGAGGGTGCGCAGGATCGTATGGCGCAAGGTGATGTCCTCCACCACTCCGTTGTGCCCGGCGACCGCTATCTGGTCGCCCACGCGGAAGGGCTTGAACGCAACGATGAAAACACCGCTGATGATGTTGCTGAAGGCGTCCTGGGCCGCCAGGCCGATGAGGGCCACCAGGATGCCGGCCCCGGCGAACAGCGTTACCGCGATATGCTTGAAGGATGGGATACTGTAGATGATGGCCGCGAACGCGACCAACCCCACGATGAACCGCGTGGCGTTCTTCAGGAAGCGATAGCGCGTGGCATCCTCATGGCTTTGCTCGCCACGCTTGTACGCGCGCCGCAGCAAGAGCCGGACAAAGCGTTCCAGCAGGAAGGCGGCAAGAAGGATGACCAGCACCTTGGCAAGGAGCACGAGGTTGAACCCGAGCTTGTCCAGCAGCTTGTCGAATTTCTCGCTCGAAAAGTCCATTGCGGTGCGCGCAAACTTAACCGGCACCCCAGCCGATCATCGACCCGCGTTCGCGGCGTTGTCCACATCCTTGAGGTCGATCCGGAACGTCCGCTCTTCAGCCACATCCACCGGCATCATCGTTCGGCGGAACACCCGCATGCCGGTACCGTGCAGGTGAACTGAACTGCCTTCCACACGCAGAGCTGCGCCTTCGCGCAGGCCGATCACGGTGTGGTCTCGGTTGAGCTCAAGGTATTCAGCGATCCGTTGATCACGGCTTTCGCCGCCATGGCCTGCAATGCGCTGATCGGTATAATGCGGATTGATCTGCCAGGGGACCAGGTTCATGGCGCGCAGGCTTGGTGGCTCGCAGATGGGCATGTCATTCGTGGTCATGATGGTCGGACAGGTCACGTTGCTGCCCGCGCTCCAGCCGACGTATGGCGTACCATCCTTCACGCGGTGACGGATGGCCCGGACCAGATCGTGTTTGTAGAGAAGTTTCAACAACTGGAACGAGTTCCCGCCGCCGACCGCGATCGCATCGGCATGCTGCAATGCGGCTATGGGATCCGTTTCGCGGTGGAGGCTGAAAAGTTCATGGCCCATCTCGACGAACACGTTCGCAACCGTGTCGGCATAGTCGTCCATGCTGAAGGACACAGCGGCGTATGGCACGAATGCGATGCGCAGAGCACCCCCCTCTCCCTCGGAGAGGGGCCGGGGGTGAGGCCGCAGGAAGTCCCTTACCAGTGGCTGTGGCCAAGCGAAGAACGCTTCACCGGGCATGGTGGAATTACTGAGCAGTAGGAGTCGCATATGTTCCATCCCGAACGGTCGGGGACGCGAACATAGCGGCAAGGCTACTCAGCCGCCACGATCACTCCGCTCAGGATCAATTCGATCTCAGCCGGCTCACCATCGGTGAGCAAACGCACGGTACGGCGGAAGTCGCCCTGCGGTGCGTGACCACTGAACTGCACGGGGATCTTCACCGTGCTGCCCGGTGCGATGGCCTCGGGTGGAGCCTGTGCGGTGGTGCAACCGCAATCCGCTTTCACGCCGATGATGAGCAAGGGCTTGGTGCTGTTGTTCTTCACATCGAACACGAATTCCTGTGGCAGGCCTTCGGTGAGCTTCCCGACGCGCTTCACTTGTTGCTCCATCACCAACGCCTCACCACTTGTGCTCGCGATCTCCACGCGTTCGATCTCGATGCGGCGTTCGCGCGCTGCATCAGGATCGTACACGCTCTTGCGCAGGTCCTTCAGTTCGTCGCTCACGCCGCTCTTCGCTCTTTCTTCCCCGAATGGGGCGCGTTCCAATGAAAGGCTACCACCATTGCTGGCGTTGTCGTCCAGGTAGGGGACGAGGCTGCCGTTGTTCCACGCGCGCATCACATTCACCAAGCTTTGGATGCGGCGCAACGAGAGGTTCACGTTGTAATCGCTCTTGGCCAAGGGGCTGGCGAAACCGCGCACCACCAGGTTCACCCGGCGGCCCTGGTCCAGCGTTTCCTGGAGCCTGGCCAGGAAGGTCATCAACTTGTCGTAGCCGGCCTGCGCTTCGTTGCCGAAGAAATCCCCCACCGATGTCACGGCCTCTGTGCGCGCTTCACCATCGAGCATCCCGGCGAACTCGCGCTCGTACATCGGCAGCATCGCCTTGTAGCGGAACCAGGTACTGTCGTACTGGTGTTCGGTGGTGGTGCTCCAACTGCGCGGGTCGGGTTCGTCGTTATGGAAGTACAGTTTCAACGGCAGGTATTCGATCAGGCGCCGGATCGGTACGAGGGCCACACTGTCCATGGCCATGGTGTCCGGTGGTGGCAGTTGAACACGGGGGAGCTTCCAGCGGTAGAGGTCGTTGCAGCAGGTCTCGCCTTTCTTGGCCAATGAGCCGATGCGGTTGCTGGTCAACCAGCCTTCGCCGGTCTTGTCATTGAAGACAGGGTAGAGATCGTTCGCGGGGGAGTTGATAGGGGTGCCCGCGTTGCTCGGCGCGTTGAACAGATCGTTCTTCCACACGCTGCGGAAGATGTCATATCCGCCCAGCCCGGCGTGGAAATCGCTGCTGAACCAAAGCGTGCCATCGCTCTCGTCATAGGCGGGACAAGTCTCGTTGCCGGGTGTGTTCACCAATGGACCCGCATTGCGCACGTTGGTGGCCACGTTGTTGCTGAGGTCGGCGAGCCAGATGTCCATGCCGCCACGGCCATCGCTGCGATCGCTGGCGAAGAACACGACCTCATGCTCGTCGATGTGCGAGATCCATGGTTGGGTCGAGTTGCCCTCCTCGCCAAGGCCTTCAACGGTTGAGCCGGGGCCGTTCACGGATCGCGAAGCGATCGAGCGCGGACCGGATGGACGCACCTCAGTGAACAGCATACGCTTCCCGTCCGCAGCCCACACCAGGTTCGCATGTTCGCTCGCCATCGCATCCGCCTGAGCCTGTTCTTTCATTGGTGGGTTCCACGCTGCGCCCTTCTTCTCCGCGGAATAGATGCCAACGTGGTATGCGGAAGTGTCCTTCACCTCGCCATCCTCGTTCACTTCACCGCGCAGGCTGCTGAACCAAAGCGTGCTGTCCGGCCCGAAGCGCGCACCGAAGTCGCTGTCGTAGCTGTTCACCGGCTCACCGATGTTCACCACGAGGAAAGTCGAGGTACTGTCTTTCATCGCCTTTGCCAACACGCAACCGGCAATGCCTTGCTCGGCCCGCAGGTAAGCGAAACCCTTCTTGTCCTTCTCCTTCTGCTTCACCTTCTTCCAACTCTCCTCGGCTTCTTTGTACTTGGCGTTGCACATCAGCATCTCGGCCAAGTGCCGCTGCGCCTCGGGGTGTATGCGCGTGCGGTCCTTCTGCACCACTTTGGCATAGTTCTCCTCGGCTTCCGGATAGCGGTGGCAGAGCCTGCAAGCTTCGGCCATCTTCCATTGCGCTTCCATCTTGCCTCCTTCCATCTCGAGCGCACTGGAGTAAAACCGCGACGCGCCGTAGTGATCACCGCGTGCCATGGCAGCATCGCCCCACTGGATCCATTGTGCTGCGTTCTGCGCCTGCGTTCCGCACGCCAGTACCAGCACAGCCGATAGCACGAACGTTCGCAGCATGGTCACAGCTGGTCGGGACAGGCTTTGTATCGCGGAAGCGTGAACGACCGGCCCAGGATGTAGATCGCGGTGAGTTCGATCGCGCCACGGTTGCGGCTCGCCGGTACCAGTTCGCTCACGTTGATGTCGTAGCTGATGCCGATGTCCCAGTCGTCGTATTCAACACCGGCGAAGAGATAGCCAGCATCGGCCCAGCGCCAGTAGCCGCCGATATGGACGGCACGCCGCAAACCCATGACTTCCGTCTGGATGAAGCGCACGGATCCGCCGAGGATGAATTCACGGAACTTGCCTTGGGCGTTCCATTCGAGCATGGGTAATACATCCACTTTCGCGGCGATCGGTAGCTGGCCGATCGCGTTGAAGGCGAAGCGCACATCCAGCGGGCTGCCTGGCCCTCCCATGAAACCGATGGTCGGGGTGGTGAGGTTGTAGAGCGAAAGTCCCGCATCCAGGCGCTTCCGCTTATCGAGGACGTAGTGGTATCCAACCCCCGCATGCAGGTCGAAGTGGGTGAGCCCATCGCGCACGAACGTCTCATTGTTGGCCAGTGCAGGATCGTAGTAGAAACCGTTGTACTGCGCATCGAAGTTGAGGTCGCTGTAATCGATGCTGATGGAGGTGAACCCTGTTTGCAATCCTCCTGTTATCGCATGCTGCTTCGCGGCATCCACGAAGCGCGTATAGCTACCGCCGATGTTCAAGCGGAACGTGTTCATGTGCGAGTCGCCAGCACGGTCGTTGAAGAGCCAGGCACCCAGTCCGAAGCCTTCAACCTTTTTCACGTTCCGGGCATCGCCACCGATACCGAACGTCCGGTATGGTTTGGTAACGCTACGCCATTGCTGGCGGAACACACCACTGAAACGGTACGCACCATCGAACTGGCCGATGTTGGCCGGCGCAGTGGCCATGGGCGTGCGGAAGAACTGGCTGAAGTGGATGTCTTGGGCTTGGGTAAATGCAACGGGGAAAAAAGAGGCCATGAGCCACGGGCCCCGGGCCACGAGCTTCCTGAGCGCGATGACCAGCCCATGGCCTGTGGCCTGAAGCCTGAAGCCGTTCGCAGGAAAGGCACTCATCGTATCACCGTGGTATTACCCTTCTCGAAATACTCCTGGCCATCGGCGCAGCGCACCTTCAACCAATAGACGAATACCGCCGGATCCACTGGCTTATCCTTGTAGGTGGCGTCCCAGCCCTTGGCCTGGTCGGTGGTGCTGAAGACCAGTTCGCCCCAACGATCGAAGATCTTGAACTCAAGGCTCGAGATGTAGCGGCCGCGCACGAAGAGCACGTCGTTGTTGCCATCGCCGTTCGGGGTGAAGGCATTCGGCACATAGATGTCGGGGATGCCGCAGTGCAGCTCATATACCGTTACCGTCACGCTATCGCCCTTGGTGCAAATGCCATCGCTTACGGTAACGATGAAGGTGGTGGTCTGGTTGACCGTGGCCGTGGGGTTGGCAATGTTCGGGTCGCTGACCAGTCCTGCCGGTTGCCAGCTGTAGTTGACACCGCTCGTGGGTACCGCATTGAGCTGGACGGTGGTTCCGGGCAGCACGATGGTTTGGTCCACGGTCGCGTTCACGCTGCTGCCGTTCACCTCGCTCACGTTCACGCTGATCGTGCCGTTCCAAACGCAGCCCGCCGGAGTGGTCACGTTGCAGGTGAAGTCGGTTGTTTCCGCCGGGCTGACCTGCGCTGTGGATGTGCCTTGACCGGCATCCACATCGCTGGCCGGTCCCCATGTGATGGTTGAGCCCGGGGGTGTGCCGCTCACTTGCAGCGTTGCCGTTTCATCCGCGCAGATCAAGCTGTCACCGGTCAGCTGCGGGTTCACCAGTTCCACGGTCACGGTAACGCTGTCCACGCCGACGCAGCCACCGGCCGTGGCCATCACCCAATAGGTGCTGGTCTGGGTAACGCTCACCGAAACACTTGGATCCAACGGGTCCGTGTTGAGCTGATCGGTGAAATCCGGGTTGCTGCTCCAGTGGTAGTTATCGATGGCACCGCTGGCTGTGGCCGTCAACGTCAAGCTGCTGTTGGCGCCGCAGATCACCGTGTCGGGGCCGGCATCCACAAGGGCGTTGTCCACGGTCACGGTCTGCTCAACGGTATCGGCGCAGAAACCATTGCTGATGATGAGCGAGTACGTGATCGTGTTCTGCGGAGTACTGATCGGATTGGCCACCGCGGTGCTGCTCAAGAATGTGGCAGGGCTCCACAGGTAGGTAATGGTGGGATCGGGGATCGGCAGCAGGCCGATCTGCACTTGTCCGCCCTGGCACACGCTGGTGTCCGGCAGGTCGTAGCTGGTGTTACCGAGCACAACAACTTGTTGCACCATCGTGTCGGCCTCGTTGCAGCTGTTCGGGTTGAAGGCGATGAGGGTCACATTGTACACTCCCGGATCCGCGTACACATGCGTGGGTGAGGCGAGTACGCTGCTATCGCTGTCGCCGAAGAGCCAGAGGTAGCCGGAGGCGCCGTAGCTGTTGTTCTCGAAAATGATCGGTGTCGGCAGGCACGCGAGCTCCACATCGAAGTCGGCCACCACGATGGGGAAGTTGAAATCGAACTTGAATACGCCATTGTTGCAATTGGGGCTGTTGTTCGTGGCACTCACCGCACCGGGGTTCGGCTCGATGGGGAAGTCGCTGTTCCCGCCGCAGCCTGCACACACGCTCTGGTAAACGCGCCCACGGCGATCGAAACGGCTGGTGCCGCCATCCACATGCTCGTGGCTGACGCCCCCTCCGAAGAAGGTGCCGTAGAACAGGCTGCTCATATCCACTTCGAAGACGGCCAGGTAGAAATCGTTCCCATCCGTGGTTGTCTGGTAGCCGTCTGATGTTATGGCCATCCCCGCCACACCCAGCGGCAGGCCGATACCGATGTTGCTGCCCCAGCCGCACACGTACAACTTGTCGCAGTAATCCACCAGGAAGGCCGTGGGACTGATGTCCAACGTGCCGTCGCCCACGCCGAAGCGCGAGCCGATGAGCAGGTTGTTCAAACCATTGTTCAGCTTGGCGATGAACTGGCCGCTGTTGGGCACATTGTAGGGCGCATTGAAGATCAATTGGTTGCCAGGTGCCAACGTCTGGCCGAAAAGGAAGACGTTGCCCTCCTGGTCCAGGTCCACGAAGTAGCTCTGGTCATAAGTGCTGCTTCCGTAGTAGCTGCATGCGTCCACGGTGGTGCCGTCGCTGGGCATGTGTATCACGAAGGCATCGCTCTGGCCGCCTTGGAAAGTCGCTTGGTAGGCGCCGCTGGTCACGGGCAGGTTGGTGCTCGATGTACCCCCGCAGATGAAGAGGTTGCCATCCTCATCGAGTTCACCGCCGAAACAAGCATCGGCCGATGAACCACCGCAGTACGTGCTGAAGAGCAGCGTGGTGAGCGATGCATCCATCTTCACCACCACACCATCATGGGTGCCGCCACCGAACGCCGGTTGTGCCGCATTCGTGGTGATCGGGAAATCGCTGCTCTCGGTGCAGCTGATGATGTACACGTTGTCGTTGGCGTCGAGCAGAACTTCGCCGCGCATCTCGTCGGCGTAGTTCATCTTCAGGTCAGGGCTCGTGTTGTGCCCATCGTTGCCGGAACCACCGAGATGCGTGCTCGCGATCAACTGAGATCCATTGTTGTTCAACCGCACCACCACCATGTCGCTGCCAAGTGGATAGCTGACACCGATGCCTTGTGGTGAGAAGTTGGTGCCACCATTGAAACTCGTGTCGAAGGCACCACTGGTAGTGGGGAAGTCGGGCGAGCCTGTCGTACCCAGGATGAAAACCTCGTCGTTGCCGTTCACGATCAAGCTGTGTGGCAGATCATCGCCCTGGCCACCGATCATGGTGCTCCACACGATGAAGGTGCCGGTGGTATCGTACTTCGTGATGGCGATGTCGGTGCCTACGATCGTGCCTTGCCCATCGCCACCAGCCCAGAATGTTTGGTAAGCGCCGATCGTGGTGGGATAGCCATTCCCGAAGGATGAGCTGCCGCTGTACAGGAAGCCGTCGCCATCGTAGGTGGCCGTATAGCCGAAGTTGTCGCTGAAACTTCCGCTATATGTGGAGAACGATAGGGTAGGGTCGATGATCACTTTACCCGTGATGGTTCCACCTGGCACGGTCAGGTGTACGACCATGTCCTTCCCAAGCGCATACGTGGCTTCGCCGGGCGCGATGGTGCCATCTGGTGCTTCCACGGATACCGATGGTATCGTCTCGACGAGTTCCCCGAGGGAGGTCTTCACGACGAGGTTCTCTCCGCGCAGATCAAGTCCATCAGCGCCTTCGTAAGTGAATGCGATCATGGATACATCGGCGCCTGGGGCAACGATGAAGTCGTACTTCAATCCGTTGGCATCGCTCTTCACATCCACATCGATGCCGGGCCACACCTCTGCCATGTACACATTGGTGAAGCCGAGGACATTGCTCGCCCACTTGCTCTGGTCGTTGCCGATGAAGTAGTTCGTGTAGCCACTGCGCGGGCCTTTGCCCTCAGTGGTCTTCGCGCCTTTCGTACCCAGGAACTTCAAGCGGACAGCGTGGTGGCGTATCGCGGGGCTGGCGTCCTCATCGGCATGGGCCGAATGTGTGCCGTGCAAGTGCCGCACAGCTTGGGCATCGTAGAGGTCCAGCAGGATCCCGTCGCGTTCGCACCACACTGTTGCGCCGGAGGCTTCAGCACGAAAGGTCACGGCCGCCGGCCACTGACCCTTGTTCTCGTTGTAGCGGAGGGTGCTGGTTTCCTGCGCTACGGCCAGCGATACAAGCTGGAGGAAGGCAGCAAAAACGGTAAGGCGGGGACCGATGGGAACGCCGTGGGGCATGGGCCGGTGAAGTTATCCAAGGCCCAGACGTACCCGGCAGGTGCATTCGTTGTTCCGATCGTTGATCGGCAGGGGACCGTGCGGTGATCCGCCCTTGCCGGCTCGCGACTTGCCCCGAGCTACTTGCGCATCGCCTGCTCGGCGCTGTCCAGTGCCAAGCGGAATTCCACGCGGCGGTTCAAGCTGCGGTGCATCTCGTCGCTGTTGGCGGCAATGGGCTTGTTCTCGCCATGGCCCACGGCCACCAAGCGGTCGGTGTCCACGCCATGTGCAAGGAACCAATCGGTGATGGACTGCGCGCGGCGTTGTGAGAGCTTCATGTTGAAGGCATCCTTGCCCACATCATCGGTATGCGCTTCGATCACCAGCTTCAGTTGCGTATGCTTCTCCACGAGCTTGAGCACGGAGACGAGCTGTTCCTCGAACACGGGATCGAAGGTGTGTTTGCCGGTCTCGAAGAGCACGGTGTTCACCCGCAGCACGCTGTTGTTCAGGTCCTCGGCGTCCATGTTGGCCAGCTGGCTCATGTCGAGCACCTTCTCCATCTGCACGGCCATCACCATGGCATCCATGTACTTCAACTGCTTCACCTTGGCGTACACCTCATACAACTCCGCGAGGTCTTTCACTTCTCCCACGCTGTATGTGTACGTGCTCGTGGCCGGGTCGTAGCGCTCGATCACAGGGTAGTGTTGGCGGATCTCTGCGAAGCGCGGATCATCGAGTTGTAGGCGCTCTCGGCTGCGGAACAATTCCACGCTGAAGCGGACGTCATCGCCTTCCTTCACTGCAAGATCGAAGGCATCGTTGGGCAGTTCCTGGAACGAGAATTCACGGGCTTCGCCGTTGGCGGCCACGTACTCCACGTTCACCGGCGCATCGATCATGTCCTTGAAGCGATCGATCACCGTGATATTGCGCGTGATGCAGCGGTTGCGCACCGTACCCGACTTGTCCGGGCGGGCCAGCACATCAAGGCGAACGGTGTAGAAGCCCGGCTCCTGGAACGCGTGCTGCACATCGCGGCCTTCGCTGCCGGCACCATCCCCGAAGTCCCATTTCCAATCCGCGATGCGCATTTCCGGGAGGTACGTCTGCCGCGCATCGAAGTGCACTTCACGACCGGTGCGCGCTGTATCGTCAATAGTGATGTAGGGTTGGTGGATGTCGTCGATCACCAGGTCGTAGTGCGCTTCCTGGAAGAAGACATCGCCGGTGACCGTGTCGATGATGTTGAGCGTAACGGCATAGTTGCCCGGCCCCTTGTAGCAGTGCTGTGCCACCAGGTCGTTCAACTTGGTGCCGTCGCCCATGTCCCACTGGTAGCGCAACGGCTGCGTGCTGATGCGCATGCTGCCCTCCTCGCGGAACACATAGCAATAGTTGTTCTGCTCTTGCTCGCTGCAATCACGGAACAACGGTACGCTGCGATCGAAGCGGTAAATGCGGTCATCGCCTTCGCGGTTACTGCTGAAATAGCCCGACAGCCCACCGGGATGACAGGTGAAGCCGAGGTCGTTCTTCGATGAATTGATCGGCGCCGGCATGTTGAGGGCTTTGGCCCAACCATGCTCGTCGGGTTTGCATTGCCAGATATCCAGGCCGCCCAGCCCTCCGGCTCGATTGCTGGCGAAGTAGAGGGTGCCATCCTCGTCAACGAAGGGGAAAAGCTCGTTCTCCGCGCTGTTCACTTGAGGGCCCAAGTTCATGGGAACGCTCCAATCGTCGCCCTCCAGGTCACTGACATAGAGATCAGTACCGCCGAGACCGTCCGGCATGTCGCTGATGAAATAGAGGCGCGTGCCGTCGTTGGCGAACGCCGCATGCATCACATTGTACGCGGGGTTGTTGTAGTCGAAAGGTTTGGCCTTGTTCCAACCCCCGTCCTTGCGAACGCTCATGAACAACCCGAGGTTCTCATCGCCCTCGTCGCCGTTGATGTCCTTTGCGCGTTTCAAATTGCGTGTGAAGCACATCAAGCGGCCGCGATCGCTGAAGGCGGCCGGGCCGTCGTTCACTTCCGTATTGATCGCATCGCCGAAAGGGAAGGGCTTGCCGGGTACGCCGTTGCGGATCCGCATGCGGTAGATGTCGCACAGCGGATCGCCCGTCTCTTCACTCGTATAGCCAACAAGTTGGTCGCGTTCGCGCAGGCTGCAGAAGATCAAGCTGCTGTCCACGATCACCGGCGCGAAGTCGATGCCCGCCGGTTTGATGTCCAACGGCCGCACCGTATACACTTCACCCTGTGCCGCCAGCCCGAGGGCTGCGAACAAGGAGAGGGACAGGGTGAGGGGACGCATGGTGGGGTCAGAAATATCGCGGGTCGCGGATCTTGATGCGGTAGCCGAATTCGTATTGCACCATCAACTCGTGGGTTCCGCTGTGGTACGGGGTGATGTCGGAGATGCCCAGATCATAGGAATAGCCGAACCGCAATTGGGGTTTGGGCAGCACTTCGAGCATGCCCACCACCGCATCGCCACTGCGGTAGCTGGCCCCCAGCCAAACGCGATCGTTGAAGATGAGGTTCACGTTGAGGTCGCCTTGTACGGCAGCGCCCATTTGGTAACGCACCAACGCGCTCGGCTTCAGCTTCATCTTCCTGTTGAGGTCGAAGACATAGCCGCCGGTGATCATGGGCTGGTATTGACGCACGTCGTTCGTAACGGTATAGGCGTTGCGATCGGGGCTGTAACGGTGGCTGATGAAAAAGGGTACGCTGGCCCCCATGAAGAACTTCTTCTTGTAATAGAAGGCTCCGGCACTGAAATTCGGTTTCACCGATGAGCGCGTATCCTGGGAGAAGGATGCATCGCCGGATTGGGTCGTGTTCACCTCGGTCCATTGCGCTTTCAGCAGGGTGACACCCCCACCGAGACCGAAACTGAGCTTGCCCTTCTTGAACTTCATGCGGTAGGCGTAGTTGGCGAAGAACCCCGTCTCGCGGCTCACGCCGATATGATCGTTGTACACCAACACACCCAGGCCCATTTTCCTGCGGTTCAGCGGTGCATGTATGCTGAGCACCTGGGTTTCCGGCGCGCCCTCGAACCCGACCCATTGGTTACGCCAGGTGAGGTTGGCCGCCAACGCATCGCGACTTCCGGCATAGGCGGGGTTGATGAGCAGGCCGTTGAACAGGTACTGGCTCGTGAGGGGAGTATGCTGCGCGAACGCTGCCATGGCTGCGCTCCCCAATAGGCCCGTCAGGATCCACTTCACCATCGTCAGCGCTTTATGATCAGGTATCCGTTGTACGACCTGGCCTCCGTTATGTTCAATACCATGAAGTAGGTGTCGTCAGGCAGGTCCTTCCCGTTCCAATCGTTCATGTAGCCGTTCATCTCATACACCTTCCGGCCCCAGCGATCGAAGACCACGATGCTGTTATCCGGATATGCGCTGATGCCCGGTATCACCAGCACATCATTGGTACCATCGCCGTTCGGACTGAAGCCTGTGGGGATCGAGAGCTCGTTCACATGGATGGTCATCGTATCCGTGGTGCTGGGGCACGGGCCATTGCTCGCACTCAGGATGAAGGTGTTCGCACCAACGCCCAGCAGGTATACACCGGTACCGAGGTCGTTCACATCGGAGATGTTGCCAGCACCACCCGCAAGGCTCCAAAACCATTGGGTGCCGTTGGTGGTGCCATCCAGGTAGGTGTGATCGATAACGTCCAATGACTGGTCCGGTCCTGCATCCACCGCGATCGGCAAAGCCGGATCATGGAAGGTCACCTGTACCGTGTCGGTGCCATAGCACTGGCCATCACCTACCGTCCAAATGAAGCTGTACACACCCGGGAGGGTGACCGTGACGACGGCATTGGGTTCATTTGCCGAGGGCGCCCATGTGCCACCGTTCGGCGCCGACCAGTAGCCCACCGCCGTTTGTAGGGTGGCGTCCATTTGATGGACGTTGCCGCACACCTCCGCATCAGGACCGGCCTGAGCAGTAGGCGAGGGTGTGATGGTGATATAACCCACACCGTTCGCGCTGCAATCGCCGGCCATCGCGGTGTAGGTGATCTCCACAATTCCTGCAAGGCCGGCCGGATCGAAGAAGTTGCCCACGACACCCGTACCGGTCCAAGAACCGCCGGTGGTGCTGCTGGTTCCCAGATAGGTGCCGAGGTCTATGGCACCGATGCCATCGCATACGCTACCCGGGCTTGTCCAATCAGCGATCGGTGGCGCCGTGATCGTTACTGGTTCAGTATGTATGCCACTGCAATTGTTCGCTTGCAAAGAGTAGCTGATGGTGTAAGTGCCAGCTGTTGAAGCGTCGAGATCGATCGTGCCGGTCACCGGGTCAACGATCAATCCGGGATCGCTTGCGGCGAATGCTCCGCCAATGGTCGCCACGGTCGGTGACGGATCGGAACTGTTCTGGCAGTAGGTGGTATTGCTGTACAGGAACGAGGCGTCGGGCGAGGGGTTCACGACCACGGTCACACTAGCCGTGTCTCCACCGCAAGCGTTTGAGACGATCACTTGATAGGCACCACCCAAGGCGTTCGTGACGATGATGCTGTTGCTGCCGCTCTGGCTAAGTGCGGGGCCGCTCCAATCGAACGTGAAGGGCGCGCTTCCATTGACGCTTGCGTCCAGTTGTGCGCTCTCACCTTGGCATAATGGGCCTGTGGTGGTGAGGGCGGCGATGGTGGGAGGGATGCATGGGTTGATCGGCACACCTATGCAGTTGCAGTTGGCATCGAGCGTGTCGTTGACCGTCTGCGGGTCATTGTCATCGCATGCGGAACCGCTGGAAGTGATGGTGAGCACGAGCTCATGCGTGGTGCAACCGATCACCTGGGTGTAAGTGCCACTGGCGGTGTAAGTCTGGTTGTTGACGGGCCAGGTGTAGCTGTCGCAGGCTGACTCGGTATCGGTGATGGTGTTGCTCGCCACGATCGTCAGCACCAACTCGTGGGTGGTGCAACCGATCACCTGGGTGTAGGTACCACTGGCGGTGTAAGTCT
>JBATMK010000057.1:0-19298 GCA_049289815.1 Flavobacteriales bacterium | reverse complement strand
CGCT
Organism: Flavobacteriales bacterium; assembly: GCA_049289815.1. Taxonomy (GTDB): domain Bacteria; phylum Bacteroidota; class Bacteroidia; order Flavobacteriales_F; family PHOS-HE28; genus PHOS-HE28. The sequence goes on along the minus strand of JBATMK010000057.1, from coordinate 19,294 downwards.
GAGCTTTTCCGCAAAAGCCCGCCCCATGTTGCCGTAGCCGACAATGCCGACCACACTGCCGTGCAGATCATGGCCGCGGTTCGCTTCACGGGACCACTGGCCCGCATGCACTTGTGCATTGGCTTTGGCCAAGCCCTTGAACAACATGAGCAATTGCGCCACACACCATTCGCCCACGCCATCGCGATTGCCTTCGGGAGAGTTGTACACGGCTATGCCGCGCGCGGTGCAAGCCTCCCGGTCGATGTTCTCCATGCCCGCTCCGACGCGGGCCACGAAACGCAGAAGCGGTGCCGTGCCCAGCAAGGCGGTATCGACCAGCGTACTTCGGACCACAAGGCCGTCGACGGCGTCCAGTGTTTTCGTGCCGTCAACCGCGCCTGGCAGCACAACGTGCCCGGCACCGGTCAATCGCATGGCCAGCGCACCGTCAATGTTGTCCAGGATCGCGATCCTCATCCTTGGAAATGGCTGTACATAAGATGACCCACGGTGAAGTACGTGAGCAGCCCGAAGATGTCGTTGAGCGTGGTAACGAAGGGGCCCGTGGCGAGGGCTGGATCCACTTTCAGCCTGTTCATGATGAGCGGGGTCAGGGTGCCGAAGAACGCGGCCGTAAGGATCACGGTGAACAAGGCCACGCTCACCGTAAGCGTAAGCGCTTGCGATTGGTGGATCAGGAAGTTCACCACGAGGATGAGCCCGCTGCAGATCAACGCGTTCATCATGGCCACCTTGAACTCTTTCCAGAGGCGTGTGCCCATGCGCACGTTCTGCAGGTCGCCGGAAGCCAGGCCTTGCACCACGATGGCCGAGCTCTGCACGCCGACGTTGCCCCCGGTGGCAGCGATCAGGGGCATGAAGAAGGCCATGGTGGGGTCGATGCGCAGGTCACTTTCATATACGGAGATGATACGCGAGCTGAGGATGCCACCTGCGATACCGATCAACAACCAGGGCAGCCGGGCCCGGATCTGGATCCATGGTTTGTCGGCCGCATCAACGTCCTCGCTGATACCGCTCGCCAACTGGTAATCCTCTTCGGCCTCTTCGGTCATCACGTCCATCACGTCGTCGAACGTGATCCGGCCGAGCAGGCGTCCAGCATCATCCACCACTGGAAGCACCGCCATGTCGTACTTCTTCATCATGGCGATCGCGTCCTCGGCGGATTCACCCGGTGTGATGGTACTGATCCCCGTTTGGCAGATGTCGCGTACCAAGGTGCGTGTACTTTCTGCGGAGAACAGGATATCCTTCAATGGAAGCAGGCCAACGAACCGATCGTCCCGATCCACCACGTAGATCGTGTACACGTGCTCCACTTCTTGTGCCTGCTGCCGCATCTCGAAAATGGCCTGGGTCACGTTGCGATCGGCTTGCACCTTCACCAGTTCCTTGGCCATCATGGCCCCGGCCGTTCCCTCTGCGTAGGTGAGCAGCTCCTGGAGGTCCTCTTTCTGCTCATCATCGTCCATGTGCGAGATCACCTCGCGCTGCTTCTCAGCAGGCAGCTCACTCATTACATCGGCCGCGTCGTCGCTATCGATGTGTTCGATCAGGTCCTCGGCGATCTCCTTCGAGGTCAAGGACTCGAGCAGTTCCTCGCGGCGGTCCTCGTCCAGTTCGAGGATCACCTCTGCCGCGTTCTCCGGTTCGAGCAGGCGGTAGATGTAACGCGCCTCGTCCTCGTCCAGTCGGTCTAGTATGGCAGCCACATCAGCAGGGTGCAGCTCGCTCAGCAGGGCTTCAACGGACGAATCACGGCCATCCGCGACATCGCCACGGATCCGATCGAGAAGGCTCTTGGTGAGTTCGAAGGACATGGCCGTGAAGTCGCGTACCGTAAGTCGCTTCTCGACTGCGCTCGAAGTGACAGGTCTTGGGAGGGACCGCCTTCGTGAAGCCGCGCGAAACTAAGCAGATGCCCTCTGCGCCGCGGCCTGTGTGAGCAGCACGAAATCATCAACGGAAAGTTGCTCCGCACGCAGTCTGGCGAACTGCTCGGGAACACCCTTCGCGAAACCGCCGTGGGCCTTGAGCGCGTTGTGCAAGGTCTTGCGCCGCTGCCCGAAGGCGGACTTCACCACGGTGAAGAAGAGCCGCTCGTCGCAGGGCAGCTCTCCCACGTCATTGCGTTGCATCCGGATCACCGCACTCCTGACTTTCGGAGGGGGGATGAAGGAACCGGGTTCCACGTAAAAGAGGATCTCCAAATGGTACCACGCCTGTGCCAGAACACTTGTGATCCCGTAGGTCTTGCTTCCCGGCGGGGCGCACAGCCGGTCGGCAACTTCTTTCTGGAACATGCCAACGACCTCCGTGCACCGATCGCGTTGCTCGAGCACGCGGAAGACGATCTGCGTGCTGATGTTGTACGGGAAGTTCCCGATCACGGCGAAGGGCCCGTCAACGATGGCGCTGAGATCGAGCCGGAGGAAATCGCCCATGACCAGTTTGCCTTCCACTTCGGGCAATGCGTTGCGCAATTGGTTGGCTGCTGCCGCATCCACTTCAACACAGGTAAGGTCGATGTCGTCGCGGTGCAACAGGTGCTTCGTCAGCGCACCGGTGCCCGGCCCGACCTCGATCACACGACGATAGCCACCGTGATGCGTAAGGCTTTCCGCCACGCGCTGTGCGATGGCTTCCTCGCGGAGGAAATGCTGGCCGAACCGCTTCTTGGCCGTTTCGAACCTCATGCCGTGTGCACCACTTCGAGCAAGGTGCGGAAGGCGGCGAACTTCCCGTTGTAGCGCTCGCTGTGCTTGCGTTGCAAGCCGGGCGCATGCACGGCCCTGTAGATCTCGTAGGTGGCCATGTCGGCACAGGTGTACTGGATCGCGAAGGAGAATTCCTCGGGATCGTCGGTGAGCACCCGGCAGATCCGGTTGTCGAGGAAAAGCCCGGTTGCCATCACGTCAGGGATGTGCTCGCTCTTCATCCAGTGCAGCCATTCCTCGTGCGCGTCTGCGTCGATGCTCACCGTGACATTGTACACGATCATGGCGCCGTGCCGTTCAGGAATTTCTCCTCCTCGGTCTGCTCGCCATCGTGATCGCCGCGCAGGAAGCGGTAACGCTTGCGGGCCTCTGTGACGAAGATGCTTCCCGGCTGTTCGAAGAGCAGCTTCTCGTAATACGCTTTCGCCTTCTCGGTATCCTTCAGCCGTTCCTCGTACAATTTGCCCAGCTCGAACAGCGCGTTGTCCACCAGGATGTCGAGCGGGTAGAGGTCGAGGATCTTCTGCATGTAAACCGCGGCGCTATCGAACTCGTGGAGTGCCATGGCGATGCGCGCCCGCTGCATCAGCACTTCATCTCCGATGCTGTGCATGGGGAATTCCTGGTCCAGGCTGTCGAGCACCAGCAACGATGCGCTGTACTTGTGCTGGAAGCTGAGGAGTTCCGCGCGAGCGAAAAAGCTCAACGGCACCATGTTGCTGTCGGCCCCGAGGTTGTCGGTGATGAGCAGCGAAAGCTCCATGGCATCGTTCGCGATGAGCTTGCTGGTGCTGGCCTTCAAGACATCGAGCTGAGCCTGGCACCAGAGGAAGTCGCCGGCGTAGAAGCTCACCTTGGCATTGCGGTAACGCGCTTCATGCCCGAGCGCATCGTGCTTGTAGTCCAGGTCCACTTGAGAGTACAGGAGCGAAGCCTCCCAGATGTCGCTCTCCAGCACCTTCACATCGCCAAGGTCCAATTTCAGTTGCGCCTGCACCTTGGGGTCGAGGCCCGGGATGTTGATGCCTTGGTCCAGTACGGCAGCGGCACCGGCGCGATCGTCCAGGTAGTACGCCTTCAGCTTGCCGAGCCCGCGGATCAACTCAATTGTCCCGTTCATCCGTCCCAACTCGCTAAGCGCTGTGGTGTACTCCTGTTCAAGCAACTTGAGCTCTTCCATGGGCGGCTGCGCCTGATCCGTCACCTTGGCATCAAGGGCCTTGATCAGGCCGATGCGTGCCGAGGTGTAGTACGGTTTGTCGGCCCCGAGGCTGCGCACATGATCGAAGCACTTGCTGGCGATCTCCCAATCCTTGTTGTTCACGGCGAGCGTGCCCAGTTCCATCACGCGTGCGCCCTGTTCGTTGAAGCGCTTGTCCAAGGCCTTGGTCTGGACGAATGCGCTGAAGAGGTCCTTCTGTTGCTCGTACATCCAGATGAGTAGTTCCTGGAAGATCACCTTGTCCGGATCGCGCTGGATGCGGCGTAGCAGTTCGGTGCGGAGCAGGTCGCTCCGTTGGTCCTTCTTGTTGAAGTCGATCGCGCGCGCCAAGCTGTTCTGCACCGCTTGGATGTAGCCCTGGTTCACCGACAACACGTCCATGAACTCGCGCACCATGCCCTCGATATCGCCTTTGGCACCATAGAGCGTGGCGATCTCGAAATGGAAGTCGGTGCCGTCCTTCACCAGCTTTTGCCCACGCGCATAGGCCTCCAGTGCTCGGTCGTATTCGTTCTCCCGCTGGAAGGCATTGGCCACCTGGCGGATCCGGTTTGCATCGTCGTTCAGCGACTTGATCGCCTTGTCGTACTGCTGTTCGCTCTTGTCGTTCTGGCCCATCATGCGGTACAGGGCACCGAGATCCACGAAGTACTTGGGATCATCACCGCGTTTGAGTTGCTCCTTCGCGACTTTCTCCGCTTCCTCATACTGCTTCAGTTGCACGTGGCTCTTGAAAAGCTGCTCGTAGAAGTACGGCGAAGGCGTTTTCCGGTACAGCTTCTCGTAGTACAGGATGGCCTTGTCGTACTCGCCGCGTTGGAAGTATTGCGCCGCCAACTGCTCATCGGTGCCGGGCTGTGCCGCCACAGGCAAGGCTACCACGACGGTGAGGAACAGGAAGGGGAGCAGGTGCCTCAGCATGGTCAGTGTATGGTTCTGCGCCGTGCCGCCAATACGGAATCCACTATCACATGCCCCTTCTCCCACTCGCGTATGCACGTGGCTGCGCTCTTCTCGATCACGGTCGTGCTATGCGATAACCCGGCCATGATCATGCGCTCTTCTTCAAAATAACCGAGTTCCTGTTCCTCGGTCCAGATGCCTTTGGTGGCATCCTCGTGAAGATCCCTGAGTTTGCTGCGGCTCTCTTCCACTGCACGACGCGACTCACGGCGCTCGCTGAGCGCTCGCGGTAGGCTCTTCTTCATGGCGCGGAAATAATTGCCCACCACCAGGGCGGTGTCGCGCTGCAGTGTGTCCTTGAAGGAGGCCTCCGGCAGGGCGAGTTGCATCTTGTACACCGAGTCCATGTGGAGCAAGGGCACCGTATCGATCGCGTCCAGACGCATGGCCAGCGAATCGGCTGTGCGGATCAAGCTATCGAGGGCGAGCACGCGTGCGGGGTTGTTGGGTTGTCGGCAGCCCTGTAGCAGACCGCCGAGCAACACGAGAACGAGAAGGGTGCCGGTTATGGTGCCTTTCATTTGCGGATCATAACGAAGCCGGTGTAGGGCTGGAGTGCTTTCGGGATGCGGATGCCTTCGGCGTTCTGGTTGTTCTCCAGCAATGCTGCTACGATGCGGGCAAGGGCTAACGCGCTCCCATTGAGGGTGTGCAGCAGCTTGGGTTTCTTGTCTTCACCGCGGTAGCGCAGCTTCAACCGGTTGCTCTGGAAAGTCTCGAAACAACTGATCGAGCTCACTTCCAACCAACGTTTCTGGGCGCCAGCGTACACCTCCATGTCGTAGGTCATGGCGCTGCTGAAGCCCATGTCGCCACCGCACAGGAGCAACTGGCGGAAGGGAAGTTCCAATGCTTGCAGCAGGCCCTTCACATGTTCCACCATTTCCTCCAGCACGGCGTAACTGTTCTCGGGCTTTTCGATGCGCACGATCTCCACCTTGTCGAATTGGTGCACACGGTTAAGGCCGCGCACATCCTTCCCATAGCTACCCGCCTCGCGGCGGAAGCACGGGGTGTAGCCTACGTTCTTCACCGGCAACTGGGCATCATCCAGGATCATGTCGCGGTAGAGGTTCGTGATCGGCACCTCGGCCGTCGGGATCAAGTACAGGTCGTCTGCAACGGCATGGTACATCTGGCCTTCCTTGTCCGGCAGTTGCCCGGTGGCGAAAGCCGAAGCCGCGTTCACCATGTGCGGTGGGATCACTTCGCGGTAACCGGCAGCAATGGCTTTGTCGAGGAAGAAAGCGATCAATGCGCGTTGGAGCTTGGCACCTTGGCCGCTGTACACCGGAAAGCCTGCGCCGGTCAATTTCACGCCCAGGTCCAGGCTGAAGAGGTTGTATTCCTCGCCCAGTTCCCAGTGCGGTTTTGAATTGGCACCCAGTTCAGGGATCGCACCATCCTGCATCACCACCGTGTTGTCCTCGGGTGTCCGGCCCACGGGCACTTTGGCGTTCGGTGCGTTGGGGATCGTGCAGAGATGATCCTGTTGCACTTTCTCAGCGGCCTCCAATCGTTCCTTCAGCACTTGGATGGTCGCCTTCAACTCGGTGGTCTTGGCCTTGGCGGCGTCGGCCTCGGCCTTTTTGCCACCCTTCATCAATTCACCGATCGCGCGGCTCAGTTCGTTCATTTCGGCCAGCTTGCCGTCGGCTTCGTTCTGTATTGCGCGGCGTTGCTCATCGAGTTCGAGTGCCTTGGCCACCAAGCCGGCAGCATCGATGTTGCGTTTGCCAAGGCGTGCCACGGCCTCCTCACGGTGCTCTCTCAGGTAGGGCAGTTCCAGCATGTCTTTCCTGTTCCTTGTTGGTGGGGGCGAAGGTAGGAGCCTCTTTCGCGGCCCCCGGTCAATGCGGGGTGTTGAAGAGGCGCGATCACAATTCTTGGGTGCCAAAACAAGAACCCCTGCTCATTGAGCAGGGGTTCCGATGACGAAGTGTGTTTCTTGGGTTCAGGCTTCGGCCGGGAGCACGCTCACATAGCTGCGCTCACCTTTCTTCACCTCGAATTTCACGGTGCCGTCCACCAACGCGTACAGCGTGTGGTCGACACCGATGCCGACGTTGCGGCCCGGGTGGTGCTTGGTGCCGCGCTGGCGCACCAGGATGTTGCCTGCGGTGGCCTTGCTGCCGCCGTAGATCTTCACGCCGAGGCGCTTGCTGTGGCTTTCGCGTCCGTTCTGCGTACTGCCTTCACCTTTCTTGTGTGCCATGAGTTCCTTGGGTTGTCATACCGGGCTCGACCCGGTATCGCGTCCGTTTGGGATTACTTCTTGTCGGTCTTCTTTGCTGCGGCCTTCTTGGGGGCTGCGGTCTTTTTCGGCGCTGCCTTCTTGGCGGCGGCCTTGGGTGCTGCTTTCGCTGCCGTCTTCTTCACTTCCTTTTCCGCCTCTTCGATCACCGGCTTGGCTTTCGGTGCGGGCTTCTTCAGGGCAGCTGGCGCTTTTTCGCCTTTGCCGAGGATGCCCAGCACGCGCAGTTCCGTGAGGTACTGGCGATGGCCGTTCAGTTTCTTGTAGCCCTTGCGGCGCTTTTTCTTGAAGACGAGCACCTTGTCGCCCTTATCGTGACCCATCACTTGGGCCGCAACGCGTGCGCCATCAACGGTAGGGGTGCCCACCGTCACCGTGGTGCCATTGCTCACCAGCAACACCTGATCAAGTTCAACCACCTTTCCTTCCTGGGCATCCATGCGGTGCACCCGCACGATGGAGTCCTTCTTCACCTTGAACTGCTGGCCTTGGATATCGACGATGGCGTACATGGGTCTGCGAAATGGGCTGCGAATGTAATCGGCTGGTGCGAACGAGCAAGCCGTTGGGGTGAAAGACAGGCGCTGACCTTCCGAAAGTCAGCACCCCGCAAGTTGCCCTGCGGATGAGCTTCCTCTAGAGCTTGAACGCCTTCTTCACGGCGGCCACGGCGTTGAGCTCCTCCCAAGGGAAGAGCTTCACCTTCACGGTCACTTTCTGGCCGGCGTTATTGAAGTGCTTCGTGACCACCTTGCTTTCACGGCCCATATGGCCATAGCTGGCGGTCTCGCTGTAGATCGGCGTACGCAAGGCGAAGCGCTGTTCGATGAAGTATGGTCGCATATCGAAATCCTTCATCCCGGCGATGATGCGAGCGATCTCCCCATCGCTGTTCATCACCTTGGATGTACCGTAAGTGTTCACATAGAAGCCGACCGGCTTGGCTACGCCGATGGCATAAGCCACCTGCACCAGTACTTCATCGCAAACGCCGGCTGCCACCAAGTGCTTGGCCACGTGCCGGGCAGCATAGGCCGCGCTCCGGTCCACCTTGCTGGGGTCCTTCCCGCTGAAGGCACCACCACCGTGGGCGCCTTTTCCGCCATAGGTGTCCACGATGATCTTGCGGCCGGTGAGGCCGGTATCGCCATGTGGTCCGCCAATAACGAATTTGCCCGTGGGGTTGATGTGGTAGGCGATGTCTTTGCCGAACAGGGCCTGTACCCGCTTCGGCAGTTGCTTCTTCACGCGCGGGATCAGGATCTCGATCACGTCCTTCTTGATCTTCGCGAGCATCTTGCCCTCGGCATCGAAATCGTCGTGTTGGGTGCTCACCACGATGGCATCGATGCGCATCGGCTTGTGGTCGTCGTTGTATTCGATGGTCACCTGGCTCTTGGCATCGGGGCGCAGGTAGGGCATCGGGCTTTTCGCTTCGCGCCGGATCACCGCTAGTTCGCGCAGCAGCAGGTGGCTGATCTCCAACGGCAACGGCATGTAGTTATCGGTATCGCGGCAGGCATAGCCGAACATCATGCCTTGGTCGCCGGCGCCTTGTTCTTCAGGCTTCTTGCGCACCACGCCCTGGTTGATGTCGGGGCTCTGCTCGTGGATGGCGCTGAGCACGCCGCAGCTGTGCGCCTCGAACATGTATTCGCTCTTCGTGTAGCCGATCCGTTGGATCACCTCACGTGCGATCTGTTGCACATCGAGGTAGGCATCGCTTTTCACTTCACCGGCCAGGAAAACCTGCCCGGTCGTCACCAGCGTTTCGCAGGCCACCTTGCTGCTCGGGTCGAACGCAAGGAAGTGGTCGATCAAGGCGTCGCTGATCTGATCGGCGACCTTGTCGGGGTGGCCTTCGCTGACGGACTCGGAGGTGAAGAGGTAGGGCATGTGTTTCATCCCGATCCTATCGGGGGTTCTTTTTTGAGGGGCCGCAAAGGAAGAAGTTCGCTGGGATAGCGGCAACACTATCTGGCACCCTGAGCAAGCTTGTCCTGAGCGAAGTCGAAGGATCGAAGGGTTCACACCTTCTCCAGCCAACGCTCCATCAAGCGGTGTACGGCCAACTTCTTCAGCCCGGAGCGGGTGAAGGCCTTCCAATCCTTTGGTGCCGGCCACCTACTATTCGCTTCGCATGTCCAAAAGGTGGCAACGATGCGTTGGTGGGAGAGAAGATGTTCGACCGAAGGCCCGGTTTTCATCAAGCGCCATGGGGGGAGGCCGATCCCCAAGCTTCGGCCGATCCCCTTTGTCAAGGTCAGAACCGAGGCTGGGCGTTCGGTTTCGATCAAGGGCAGTTCCCACAAGCCCTGCCAGATGTCCTTGCCATTGCGTTGCCGCATCAGCAGACCTTTCGGCGATCGGATGATCAAGTAATTGAAGTGGCGCACGCGGACGGCTTGCTTCTTCGACTTCACCGGTAACGTGGCAACTCGATCTTCCTTGACGGCCAAGCAGCGACCGCGAAGGGGGCAATGGCCACAATCCGGATTTCGCGGCGTGCAAACGGTGGCCCCCAATTCCATCACCGCCTGGTTGTGGTTTCCCGGATGGTCATGATCGATCAACGTGTTGGCCAGCTCGCGGAACACCCGTTTCCCTTCGGTACTGTCGATCGGCGAGGCAAGCCCGAAAACCCTGGAGAGGACCCGATACACATTACCGTCCACCACAGCTTCCGGGGCGCCGAAACAGATGCTGGCAATGGCGGCAGCGGTGTAGTCGCCCACCCCTTTGAGGCTGAGCAACGCGACGTGCGTTCGGGGGAAGGTTCCCCCATGATCCTGGAGCACCTGTTGGGCGGCAGTGCGCAAGTTGCGGGCCCGGCTGTAGTAGCCCAAGCCTTGCCACTCCTTCAGCACTTCATCCTCGCTCGCCTTGGCCAGGTGGGCCACGGTTGGCCAGCGGCGCACGAAACGTTCCCAAAAAGCCAGGCCTTGATCCACCCGGGTCTGTTGCAGGATCACTTCACTGAGCCAGATGCGGTAGGGATCTGCGGTATTCCGCCACGGCAGGTCGCGCTTGTTTTCGGCGTACCAAGGCAGCAGCGCCTTGCTGAACCACGAACGGCTTGGCATTGAGGCACAAAGATGGGTTGCTCGCTTCGTCCAGCCGACTATATTCGCACCCCGTTTTCAGGACTACGAAGCATGACCAAGGCCGATCTCATCGCCATTCTGGGTAAGCGCACGGGTATCGAGCGCGAGGTGGTATCAGCAGTTGTGGAGGCCTTCATGGACCAGGTGAAGACCAGCTTGGAGCAAGGCGAGGACGTGCACATGCGCGGTTTCGGCAGTTTCATGGTGAAGCACAAAGCCCAGAAGACGGGACGGCTCTTGCCGCAGAACACGCCCATCATCATTCCGGCCCACGACGCCCCCGCCTTCAAGCCGGCTGAGAACTGGGTGGATACGATGAAAGCGAAGACCAGCGCCAAGGCATGAAGTGGGAGAGGTCCCAGTGGTTGATGCTGGGTGGTGCAGTAGTGGTAGGCGTTCTTTTGATGTTGATGCCCCGGACACCTTCCGGGAAAGAAATGGGTGCCGCAGCCGGCGATGGCCATGCCGGAACGAGTGAAACGCAGACCGGTGTGAGCATGGAACAACGTGTTGCAGAAGCTGCAGCACTTGTTCAAGGTGCTGACCCGATGAAAGGGATCATGGCCTTGCGTGGCATACTGGCCGAGGACAGTAACAATGTGGAAGCACATTGGCAGTTGGGCCTTTTCAGTATGCAGAGCGGACAGTTGGATAAAGCAGTGGGCCGTTTCAGGAAGGTGACCGAACTGGCCCCCGCCCGTGCGGAGGCTTGGTTGGAACTGGGGCGCAGCTACGCCGCCATCGACAGCCTTGTGCTGGCGAAGGAAGCGTTGATGAAATACAAGACAATGGTGACGGATCCAGCGGCGCAAGCCGCGGCGGATGCGATCATCGAAGGGAACACGAACGAAAAGCAGTAGAACACATGCCTTGCGGTAAGAAGAGAAAGCGGCACAAGATGGCCACGCACAAGCGCAAAAAGCGCTTGCGCAAGAACCGCCACAAGAAGCGGGTCCGATAGGATCGGCTCTTGACGGCTGAGCCATGGCACCATTCCCGTGCCTTGGCCAACGCACATCCCGAACCATCGGGGCCGTGCCCATGCTTCACACCATCACACTTCCTAGGTGAGCGTCGACCTGGTCATCAAGTCGAGTCCTTCCGATACGGCCATCGCCATCGTGAAGGACAAGCTCCTCACGGGCCTCAGCCGTGAGAAGAGCGACCGCGGCTATGCCGTAGGCGATGTCTATCTGGCGAAGATCCGGAAGGTGGCCCCCGGGCTCAACGCCGCGTTCGTCGATGTGGGTCACGAGAAGGACGCCTTCCTGCACTATTACGATCTGGGCCCGCAGTTCAAGAACAGCTATCGCTTTACGAAGGCTGCGGTAAGCGGCAGCTTGGACAACAGTATGCTGGAAGGCTGGAAGATGGAGCCCGATATCCAGAAGGAAGGCAAATTGAACGACGTGGTGAGCGCTAGCCAAAGCGTGCTGGTGCAGATCGCCAAGGAGCCGATCAGCACCAAGGGTCCACGCCTCAGTGCGGAGATCACGTTGGCCGGACGCTACATGGTGTTGGTGCCCTTCATCCAGAAGATCAGCATCAGCAGCCGCATCGTCGATGAGGAAGAACGCAAGCGGCTGAAACAGACCATTGCGTTGTTCAAGCCACAGAACTTCGGGGTGATCGTGCGCACCCAGGCCGAACACAAAGGCACCGTTGAACTGGAGGCCGACCTGAAGAGCTTGCTGCAACGGTGGGATGTGCTCTTCCGGAACCTCAAGAACGCCATGCCACCCAAGAAGGTGCTCGGCGAACTGGACCGGACCAGCGCCGTGCTGCGCGATCTCGTGAGCGCGGATTTCGCCAACATCCACGTGGATGATGAGCAGGTGGGCGAAGAGGTGCGCCAATACCTGGAGGTGAACGCACCGGAGAAGAAGAACATCGTCAAGCTGTACAAAGGCAAGCTGGACATCTTCGATCACTTCGGTGTCAACAAGCAGATCAAGGCCGCCTTCGGCAGGCACGTATCGCTGCCCAGCGGAGCATACCTGATCGTGGAGAAGACCGAGGCCATGCACGTCATCGACGTGAACAGCGGTGGCCGCAAGGGCGGGCAGAAGGACCACGAGCAGAACGCGCTGGAAACGAATCTTGAGGCCGCCGTTGAAGTTGCACGACTGTTGCGCTTGCGCGACATGGGCGGCATCATCTGCATCGACTTCATCGATCTGTACGAACCGGAGAACCGCCGCCAATTGCACAAAGTGCTCAAGGAGGCGATGGAGGACGACAAAGCGAAGCACAACGTGCTTCCCATGAGCAAGTTCGGTGTGGTGGAGATCACGCGCCAGCGCGTTCGCCCCGAGACGGAGATCGTCACCACCGAGAACTGCCCCACCTGCAACGGCACGGGAGAAGTGAAGGCGCCCGTATTGATCATTGATGCGCTTGAACACGCGCTCAACTACCTGCACGGTGAGAAGAACATGAGCGGGCTCACGGTAACTGTGCACCCCTTCATCCACGCCTACCTCACCAAAGGGCTGTGGAGCCGGCAACGCCAGTGGTGGTGGCGTTGGAAGAAGAGCGTGAAGGTGAAACCCGAAGGCGCCAGCCAGTACCTGGATTTCAGCATACAGGATTCGAGCGGGAAGACAGTGCCCCTTTGATGTGAACGTGGAGACCATCTCCACACATCTTCTTGTCACTTCGAGCACAGACGAGAAGTCCACATCTTCACAACCTGTCCCGACGTGTCGGGATCCTTTTCCTCCCATGCCCACCGGCCTCGTCATGCGATCCACCGGCAGCCGCTATCGTGTGCGCGCTGCGGATGGCGTGCTGCACGATTGCGTGGCCAAAGGCACGTTGCGGATCAAGGGATACACCAGCACCAATCCCATCGCCGTGGGCGACCGCGTGGAGTTCGTGCCGCAGGTGAGCGCTGAGGAAGTCGGGGCGATCACGCAACTGCACGAACGGAAGAACTACATCATCCGCCGCAGCGTGAACTTGAGCCACCATATGCATGTGATCGCCGCGAACATGGATCAGGCGCTGTTGATCGCCACGGTGGCCAGCCCGCGCACATCCTTCGGGTTCATCGACCGCTTCCTGGTAACGGCCGAGGCGTACAGTGTGCCGTGCGTCCTTGTGCTGAACAAGTTGGATGCGTGCTCCGGGGAAGAGCGGGAACTGCTTGAGCTGTACAAGGCGACATATGAAGGAGCGGGCTATCGTGTCCTGCTCACATCCGCCATCACGGGTGAAGGAGTGGATGCGGTGATCGCGCTGTTGGAACATCGCGTGACGCTCGTAGCTGGGCATAGCGGTGTGGGCAAGAGCACGCTCATCAACGCCATCGATCCATCGCTTGACCTCTGGACACAGGAGATCAGCGAAAGCAGTGACAAGGGCATGCATACCACCACGTTCGCTGAAATGTTCGAACTGAAGATCGGGGACGCCCATCTGCCGATCGCCCCGACCTTCATCATCGATACCCCTGGAATAAAGGGATTCGGTCTTGTGGACATGACCCCGGATGAGATCGTGGACCAGTTCCCGGAAATGTTCAAGCTCAAGAACGCCTGCCGCTTCAACGACTGTAAGCACCTGGACGAACCCGGCTGCGCCGTGAAGCAGGCTGTTGCGGAGGGGAGCATTGCAGCCAGCCGCTACACAAGTTATGTCGATATGGTGAACGGAGTGGCAGACGAAGGATCTTACCGACTTGATTGACCGATCGGATGACCAGAAGATGAAGACAACACATCCCTACCTCGTAGCGACCGCCTTGGTTGTTGTGGCCTGCACCTCAACCCGACACGCACCCGAAGCCGTTTCCACGGCCACGGCTCCTGAATCCGTCCCGTACGTTCCGTTCGCGCTGTCTCAGCAGAACGCCGATGCTGCGATCTACCAGAACAGCAGCGCGGAGATATTCCGGCTCTTTCAGCAGTGCTACGAACTGGCACAACTACGCCTCGATGCGAACCTCGCCAAGCCGCACGTGCTACCGGCTGCTGTGATCGTCGACATCGATGAGACGGTGCTGGACAACTCGCCCTATCAGATCACCAATGTGGCCAAGGGCCGCACCTTCAGCCAAACGGATTGGGCGGAATGGACCGCAAGGGCAGGGGCCAAGGCGTTGCCCGGATCCATTGATTTCCTCCGGTATGCCAAAAGCCGTGATTGCACCATCTTCTACATCAGCAACCGCAGCATGGTGGAGAAGGAATCCACGATCAAGAACCTTGCGGGCCTCGGTTTCCCGGATGCCGATGAGCGCCATGTGCTCTGCTCGGACAAGTCCAGCGACAAGACCGAACGCAGGGCGCAGGTGAAGGCCGGCTATTACATCGCGCTCCTGTGCGGTGATCAGCTGCGCGACTTCGATGAATCGTTCAAGGACCGCACGGCGGACTACGGGCGGCCGCATGTGGAGGCCATGCGCGACACGTTGCGCAACTACTTCATCATGTTGCCAAATGCCATGTACGGGACTTGGCTCGATGCAGTGAGCGGGAAGGCCGATTCCTTGAAGTTGGATCTGAAGCAGAACTTCTTCAGCAAGCACGCCTACTGACCATGCGTGCTTTGGTGCAACGCGTGAGCGAGGCGAGCGTAAGCATTGGCGGCCATTTGCATGCCCGTATCGCTGGCGGCCTGTTGGTGTTTTTGGGCGTCGAGGTGGGCGACGGTGAAGGCGATCTCCAATGGCTCTGTGGCAAGATCATTCGCCTGCGCATCTTCCCGGATGCCGATGGGGTCATGGATCTGGACATTGCGCAAACGGGTGGTGAACTGTTGATCGTTAGCCAGTTCACGTTGCATGCGAGTACGGCCAAGGGCAACCGGCCCAGCTTCATCCGCGCTGCACGGCCGGAGGAGGCGATCCCCCTGTACGAACGTGTGAAGAGCATTCTGGCCGCAGCACTCGGTCGTCCGGTGCAAAGCGGCGTGTTCGGTGCCGACATGCAAGTGGCCCTGGTCAACAATGGGCCGGTGACGATCGTGATCGATAGCAAGCTGAAAGAGTGAAGCGGACCACCCGATGAAAAAGCCCAGGACATCAACCCCCATCACCGAACTCCAGACCCGTGTGGACGATTGGATACGCACCATCGGGGTGCGCTACTTCGATCCACTGACGAACATGGCCCTGCTTGCCGAGGAGGTGGGAGAGGTGGCCCGTGTGATGGCGCGCACCTACGGCGAACAATCGAAAAAGAAGAAAGAGCAGCAGGATCTCGGTGAGGAACTCGGCGATGTGCTCTTCGTGGTCCTATGCTTGGCTAACCAAACCGGAACCGATCTGCAAGCCGCGTTCGACAGGAAATTCGAGAAGCGCACCAAGCGCGATGCCCAGCGCCACCAGCGCAACAAGAAACTGCGCTGATCAGTGCGAGCCTCCGCTGCGCTGACCACCACCACCGCTACGACCCTGCCCGCCACGCCCACCGCGTGATGGGCCTCGCCCACCGCCGCTGTGTTGCTGCCCATGGCCGCCACCTTGGCCCGAAGAGCGTTGGCCTTGCCCACCGCCCCCACTGCCCGATCGTGACGATGACCCTTGACCAGTGTTGCCACGCCCACCACCATGTGATGGTGAACCACCGGAACGATGGCTGCTTTGCTGCCGGGGCCGTTGATGGTTGCGGGGCCCGCGTTCCTCGATCTCGCGAGGGGGTGGGGGAGCGCCTTCGAACGGATGCTCCCGCATCACCGGGATCTGTTTGCCGATGAGTTTCTGGATATCGCGCAAGAAGTCCCGCTCTTCACCATTGTCGCAGAAGCTGATGGCCAGGCCACTGGCTCCCGCGCGGCCCGTACGGCCAATGCGGTGCACGTACGTCTCCGGGATGTTGGGGATCTCATAGTTGATCACATGTCCGAGATCGTCGATGTCGATGCCGCGGGCAGCGATGTCGGTGGCCACCAACACGCGGGTCTTGCCGGTCTTGAAATTGCTGAGCGCCTTTTGGCGCGCGCTCTGGCTCTTGTTGCCGTGGATAGCCTCGGCGCTGATGCCGCTTTTCTCCAGGTCCTTTGCCACTTTGTTCGCGCCATGCTTGGTACGCGTGAACACCAACGCGCTCTTGATCGCCGCATCCTCCAACACGTGCACGAGAAGGGCGCGCTTGTGTCCCTTGTCCACATGGAACAGTTGCTGCTGCACCTTTTCCGCAGTGGTGCTTTGCGGCGTCACCTCCACTCGGCGAGGGTTGGTGAGGATCGTATTGGCCAACCGGGATACGTCGGGCGGCATGGTTGCGCTGAAGAACAGCGTCTGCCGCTTGGCAGGCAGCTTCTGGATCACGCGCTTCACATCGTGGATGAAACCCATGTCGAGCATGCGATCGGCCTCATCCAGCACGAAGACCTCGATCTTCTCCAAGTGGACATAGCCCTGGCCCATGAGGTCGAGCAGTCGGCCTGGCGTGGCCACTACCACTTCCACCCCTCGTTGCAATGCATCGGTTTGGGGTTTCTGGCCCACGCCTCCGAAAATGACCGTGTGCCGGATGCCCAGGTTCCGCCCGTAGGCCGAGAAACTCTCGCCGATCTGGATGGCCAGTTCGCGTGTAGGTGTGAGGATGAGGCAAAGCGGTTGCTTGGCCGTGCGCTTGCCGGCCGGTGTCGCCGGGGCCGCTGGTTTGGCCCCTCCGAACCATTCCTTCAGTTTGCTCGAGGCACCGTTCGTTGCAACGGGCTGCTCACCGGAGTGGAGCAGCTGGAGTATGGGAAGGGCGAAGGCCGCCGTCTTGCCGGTCCCGGTCTGGGCGCAACCCAATATGTCGTGCCCTTGCAAAAGCAGGGGGATCGCTTGTTCCTGTATCGGTGTGGGCTTGGTGTAGCCTTCGTGACGCAATGCGTCGAGCAGGGGCTGGATCAGCCCCAGTTGGTCGAATGTCATGTGTGTGTGAGAGAGAAGTGGTCGCTGGCGGCCGGAGTGCGCTGGTACTCCTGGCTTCGATTTCCTGCCAGCGCGTGTCCCGACGTGGTCGGAACGATGAATGTTCTGATTTCCGGGGCGAATGTAGGGTGAGCAATGGCGACCAGCAAGTTCGACAAGGTGGACCTTCAATGTTCGCACACATTCCGCCCCCCTGTCCGTCAAGCCTTCATCAATACATTTGGTCCCCTTTGTAAGCATAAACCTCAACCAAAACCATCATGAACAAACAGTACATCACAGCGTTCGCCGCGCTTTTTTTGGCCGGTGGCGCAGTAGCGCAGATCCCACGAGCGGAATTGCCCAAAGGCAAGGCGCCTAAAATGATCCCCGTGCAGGGCGGTTCCGCCAACGGAGTGACAAAGGGCGCTTGCATCCTCAGTGAGGATTTCGAATCCACCACGCTCAGTGCGTTGATCGGGGCCGGTTGGGACGACGGGGCGCAGATCGAAACCCAGGATGACAATACAGGAGCAGGCACCGGCACGTTCGTGGACGCATGGACCATCGGTGTCGCTTCCGATGCGAACAACGGCGGCTACTTGCCCATACCTGATGACCCAACGTTGAACAAGCTCATTTTCGTCAACGATGACGGTGATCCCTGCAACTGTGACATGACCGATGTTGGCCTTGTAACCCCCGTGATGGATTTCACCGGTTTTACCCAAATGACCGTTGGATTCAGGGCATACAGCGATGAGAATTTCGGCGGAGGCGATGCGACCGTTTCGGCCAGTACCGATGGTGGCACCACCTGGACCACCGTACACACGGTCGCAGCTGTTGAAGCTGAATGGCAGGATCTGGTAGTGGATCTGGGTGCTTACGACGGTATGTCGAGCGTGCGCTTGCGTTTCGCTTGGACCGACGGTGGTTCCTGGGCTACCGGCTTCGCGATCGATGACATCTGCGTTGCTCCGATCGTCCCCAACAACCTGGCCTTGGTGAAAATGTTCACTGAGAACGTGACGTTGGGCCTGAACGACCTCGCGGTGCGTTCGATCGAGTATTCGAAGATCCCACTGGAACAAGTGCAGAGCGTGAACCTGGTGGCACGCGTAACGAACAACGGTGGAACAGCGCAGACCAACGTGGTGGCCAGTGCTGAGGTGTTCTTCGATGGAGCTTCGCAAGGGACCTTCAGCAGTGCGGCCGTGGCCAGCATGGATCCAGGCGATACCCTGAACCTCGTGATCAATACCGGGTGGACACCCACTGCCCCAGGAGCGATCGACGTGGATATGAGCGTTGCAGCCGACCAAGTGGATGATGCGCCCGGGAACAACAACAGGAGCAAGAGCTTCGAGGTTTCCGGACCGGCTGTTGCCGACGGCTCCAATGTTTGGGCGCGTGATAAGGGAGCGGCTGCATCCTTCTCCGGCGGAACCGATCAATACAGCGTGGCGAACCTCTTTGAATCCATGCCCGCCGGCAGTACGGTCTACGGTATCGGCGTATGCTTCGGTGCTGCCGATGAGGGTTCGGTGGTGCAAGCGCAGTTGCTCGATGCCACCTTCACCGTGATCGAAATGGCCGAATACGAGATCCCGCTCGGGTTCACCGGGAACAACGTTGGGGAGGGCACCTTCACCTACATCCCCTTGGATGCCCCTGCTACCCTCAACGCGGCCGATGACGTGGCTGCTGCACTGACGCACTTCGGGGGTACCAATGTGCGGTCCGCCAACAGCGGCACCTCCGCCGATACCACCTCTTTCTTCGATGATGGGACCGGTTGGGGTTGGGTGACCTTCACACCGATGGTGCGCCTCTTCCTCGGCAATGCTGTCGGCGTTCCGGAATTGGAGGAGAACGGCGTAACGCTGGGTGCCAACATGCCCAACCCGTTCAACGGCAATACCGCCGTACAATACAGCCTCAGCGACGCCCGCAAAGTGAGCTTCGAGGTGCGAGATATCGAAGGCCGCGTGGTCCATGAGGTCAATCTTGGCACCATGGGTGCTGGAAAACACCTCATCGACTTTGATGCCCGCAACTTGGCCGATGGTTCATACACCTACACGCTGATCGCAGGCGAGGATCGGTTGACACGCAGCATGGTGCTGGCGCACTGATCCGGATACGAACGATAACGGGGACGCCCCTCCGCAAGGA
>JBATMK010000056.1:0-4667 GCA_049289815.1 Flavobacteriales bacterium | reverse complement strand
CCGTAGCCCTGCTCGTCATAGTATCCGAACTCGTCGCTGTGCGTGTCGATGGGAGGAAGGGCATTGCGCACGGCATCGCGGATGTAACCCCTGTACACCTCGCTTTCCCTTGCCAGTTCGGGCTTGGTCCAGCGCTGCTCATAGCGCGTCTTCGGGGTGTCGGTCACGAGCGTATCGCCGTCGATCACCGTAAGGCCCCAACCTGTGAGGAATTGCGTGAAGCCTTCATCGAGCATGGCGCGGTAGGTCTCGTTGTTCCCGATCATGCCGAAGAACCAATTGTGCCCCACCTCATGCACGAACAACCCGCGGTAATCAGGGTCACTGCCCCCGTCCAGTGTCAGCATCGGATACTCCATCCCATCCTGCGCATCGGCCACCACCATCTTCGGATATCCGTACAGGCCGAACCATTGGCTGTGTGCCTTGATGACCTTGGCCGTGTATGAGGCTGCGTTCTGCCAGCCGTGGCAGTGCGGTTCCTGGGCCATTGCAATGCAGCGGATGCCGTTCCACTGGTCCTCGCCGATGCGATAGGTCGGATCGGCGGTGAAGGCAAAGTCGTGCACGTTCTCCGCGTGGTACCGCCAGGTCTTCCTCACCAAGGTGTCGTGCGGTGTGATCACGCTCGGCTCGCTGTCCCATTCCTTGTCCTTGAAGTTGCTGATGTCGAGGCGTTGGCGCAGGTCATCGGGCATCACCTCTTGGGGGTTCTGCAACCAGCCGGTGGCTTCCAGCACGTAATCCGCAGGGAAGTCGAGCGAAACGTCGAAACAACCGAAGTCGCCGAAGAACTCGTTGCCCAGGTGCTGCTGCGTGTCCCAGCCCATCTTCCGATCGTACACGGCGATGCGCGGATACCAGTGCGTGCCATCGAAATGCTTATGGCCCCATGCATCCACCAGCTTCATGCGCCGCTCCGCCTCGTAGCTCCAATGTGTGCTGAAGCGGATAGTGATGACCGTTTTTCCACCGGGGGGTAGCGGGGCCGCCAGCCACACTTTCACGATGGTGTTGTCCTGCTCGGTCCTCAGTTCGGCATCCCCGCTTTTCCAGCTGTGCACCATGGTGCCGGAGTACGGCATCTTGTCGTAGCGCCGCAGGTCCCAGCCCTCGCCCTTCATCTGTTCGTAGGCGTAACTGTCCTTGCCGTATGCTTCCTGGTACAAGTGGAAGAAGACGAAGTGCAATGTGTCCGGGCTGTTGTTGTGGTAAACCAGTTCTTCATCGGCGTCCACCACGTTCCGCTCGTCGTCCATCCGGGCCGTGATGTTGTATTGCACATCCTGTTGCCAATACCCTTCGTACGGCGGTCGGTTCTTCCAGTAGTACGGATTGTCAGCGTTGCGGTAGGTGTTCGGCGGGTGCAGCGGGTCGAAGCGCTGGGCGCTGGCCATGGCGCTCAACCCCAGAAGGACAACAAGGATGGAATGGCGGGGACTCACGGTAGGAGCCGAAGATATCGTTGCCGGGATGCGCCGGAAGCCATGAATGGCGATGTACGCGTCCTTCCCATGGGGCCTTACCGGCTCGGGTCCGCCGGTGGAATGGCTTACTTGCGCTGCGTGAAAGAGCTATTGAAACGGGCACTGGGCAACGAGTTCCTCCTCAGTTGCAGCAAGGGCAACCGCTTCATCTTCTGCTACCATGATGTGAGCGATCCCGGCGCCCCTCACCACTCATCGCGCTACTCCACCACCCCGACGCGTTTCAAGGAGCACGTCGATCTGTTCACAGGGATTTTCACCATACTGCCGTTGGATGTTCTGGTGAACGAGCCCAACCTTTCCGGGGGCAGGAATTACGCCGCTCTCACGTTCGATGATGGGTTCCACAGCGTGCTCACCCATGCCTGGCCGTTGCTGAAAGCCGGGCGACTTCCGTTCACGGTGTTCCTGAACGGAACGGCCGTGCTGCACAACCGTGGTTGGATCACTGATCTGGTGCTTGCGTCCCATGACGCGGGTTTCGTGCATCGTACGCTCGCAACCGTTGGTTTGACCATGGCCGATGATCTTGATCCCATCGGCTCGATCATGGCACGGGGCCGTTTCACCGCCGATCTCGCCCAGCGGCCGGTGCTTTCGACACTTCCCAAGACATACCTCGATAGTGACGACGTGCTGCGCCTCCATCGCGACGGTGTTGCCTTCGGGGATCATGGCTACGAGCACTGTGTGCTTTCCCGCACCGACGATCGAACGCTGGAGAAGGAACTGTCAACCGGCAGAGACCTGATCGGCGATATCACCGGTTCGGTGCCACGCCACTTCGCGCTGCCGTTCGGCAAGAGGGATCACTACGATGACCGTTCCCTTGGCGCGTTGCGGCGCCATGGCTTCACCCACCTGTACACCACGAGCATGAACCGCTTGCGCTTACGCCAACTGGGTGGTGGAAGTTTGCTTCCGCGTATCAGCGTGATGGACGAGCCGGTGGGGCAATTGCTCTTCTACATCAACCGCAGCCTGCTACGCACGTTCGCGCTATGAACGGCCACGACGCCTAGCCGTGATGCCCGCCGGCTGCCTGCACGGGCGTACGCTCGGGCTGCATGCGCAACCGATCGCTCCGATCGATATGCGCTTTGGCGATGCTGGTGTTCAGCTCAAAGCCCACGAGCAACGCGATCATGTTCAGGTAGATCCATAGTTGCACGGCAAGAATGGCACCGATGGAACCATAGAGCGCGTTGTAATCCGTGAAGCGACCGAAGATCAACGCCAGCGCTTTGGCCACGATCACAACGAGCAGCGTGGCCAGCACACTGCCTGGGCTCAACAACCGGAAGCGTGTGCGCATGGGATCACCGGCGCTGTACAGCATCGCGATGCCGGTCAGCAGCAATAGCAGCGGAACAGCCCACTTCACCACCAACAGACCGAAGGTTTCCAGGCCACCGGTCACCAGCCCTTCATCGTTCAACCAGCCGATGGCCGCACTGCTGAGGGTGAGCACGGCGATGGCCACCACCCTGAGGATCACGAACAGGAGCATCAGCACGAGGCTCAGGATACGTTGCTTCACCGGGCTGTGCCATGTGCTCAGGTTGCTGCTGCCGCTGAAACCCGCAAGGATGGCGTCCATGCTGTTGCTGGCGAAGTACAACCCGGTGATGGAGCTCACGGAAAGCAGTGTGGCGTGCTTCTTCACCAGTAGGTCGTGCAACTGCCCTTCAATGAAGGTGTAGACCTCCCACGGCAGCAGGTCCATGAAAGTGCCCAGCAGCTTCTCCTGGAAATTGGCGATGGGGATGAAGGGGATCAACGTGAGCAGCATGATCACGCCCGGGAAGAACGCGAGGAAGAGCTTGAAGCTGATCGCCGATGCGCGCGTGATCAATTGCCCTTCGGTGAGCGCGCGGAAAAAGAAGCGGCTGATGGCGAAGAGGCTGAAGCCCGCGAAGCCCCACGGGGCGTGCCGTTGGGCCCAGGAGATCAACCGCCGGTTGGTGCGCGAGAAGAGGAGCTTTCGCCGGAGCCGTTGCCACATGGCTCACATCGCTTTCAAGCTGAGATCAAGGCTGGGTACCGAATGCGTGAGGGCGCCCACCGAGATGAAGTCGACACCGGTATCGGCATAGCGCCGCGCATTCGCCAATGTGATCCCGCCGCTGGCTTCGGTCTCGTAACGTTTGCCGATCATCAGCACCGCGGCCCGCAGATCCCCGAAGCTGAAGTTGTCGAGCATGATCCGCTGGACCCCACCTGCGGCGAGCACTTGTTCCACTTCCTTCAGGTTGCGCGTTTCCACTTCGATGCCCAGATCCAACCGCTTTGCTGCGAGGTATTCCTTCGCCGCCCTGATGGCATTGGGAATGCCGTTGCCGAGATCGCTGTGGTTGTCCTTGATCATCACCATGTCGAAGAGGCCCTGTCGGTGGTTCATCGCGCCGCCCAGGCGCACGGCCCATTTCTCGATCGCACGGAGGCCCGGTGTGGTCTTGCGCGTATCCAGGACGTTGCAAGCGGTGCCATCCAAGGCATCCACGAAGCTGCGAGCCAGGGTTGCGATGCCGCTCATGCGCTGCATGAAGTTGAGCACCACGCGCTCCACGGTGAGGATGCTGCGCGCGGATCCGCTGAGTGTGAACGCCACATCGCCCACGGCCACCGCGGCGCCATCGCCGATCAAGATGCGCATGTGCAGATCCGGATCGTGGCGGTGCACGATGGCTTGTGCCAGTTCAACACCGGCCAAAACCCCCTTGCCTTTCACCAACAGCCGGGCGCTCCCTTTGGCCATCGCCGGGATGATGCCGACCGTGGTGTGATCCCCGTCGCCGATATCCTCGGCCAATGCACGGTCGATGAGCGCTTCGGTTCCCTCGGGCAGCACGTCAGTAATCGGCGTTGCCGGTTTCGATGCGCAGCTGTTTCACCTGCAGCACTTCACCCGACTTCTTCAGAAAGAAGGTGACACGGAAGTAGCCCTTCTGGGTGCGCAGTATGCCAATGTGGTATTTGTCGCCCTGTTTGCTCTCCCCGCTGTGTTCCACGACCATGTCCACCGGCTGGTGCTCGTCGAAGAACTTCCGCAGGATCTGTTCCGCCTGAGCCTTGCTGTAGATCTCGCTGCCACCTGGCGTGGTAAGGTCGATGTTGGCGATGAAATGCTGTGCGAGCATTTTGCTGTTGCCGGCCTTGATGGCCTGCACCACCTGGTCT
>JBATMK010000055.1:0-2586 GCA_049289815.1 Flavobacteriales bacterium | reverse complement strand
CCACAACGTTGGAGAGTGAACTGTGGATGCCGCCGATCACCTCGAACGGCAACGAGGTGGTGCCGGTGCGTTACGTGGCCATCGACGACAGCGGGGCGTGTTGGGCGTCGGTCTCCGCCTATGGCCAGGGACTGTGGCGCTTGTGGAACGGGACGTGGGACAACTTCCTGGAGGCGAACTCGGAGATGCCGGGCGACTTTCCACAATACCTGTTTGCCGATCGCGCCCACCAGAAGCTTTGGGTGGATTGCGTGGGGAAGGGATCCTTCGATGGCACGGACCTCGAACCTGTGGGTGCGTACATAGGTCCGAGCACCGCCACGAGCAATGGCGATCTGTGGAGCGCAGCGGATGGCGTGCTCTACCGCTTTGATGGCCTGAACACGCAGGTGTACGACACGGCGAATTCCGATCTGCCGCATCATGGCGTGTACCAGTTGGCCGCCGATGACGCTGACATGATCTGGTTCGCCATGCAGCGCTTCGATACGATCAATTGGGTGGGGTCCACCACCATCGGCACGTTCGACGGCGCGGTGTGGCAGGAATACACCGATACGACGAGCGTGCTTCCACTGATCACCGAGGCCGTGGTGGATCTCGTCATCGACACGAACGGCACCTTGGTGATCGCCACGACGGACCGCCTGATCGAGTTCGACGGGGTGAGCGCCGTGGAGTATTCCAGCGCATTGGGGAATCTGCCCAGTGTTAAGATCACGGCCTTGGTCATCGGATCGGATGGCACGCGGTGGATCGGAACTGCCACGGATGGTGTGCTGCGCATGCAGGGCGGCGCTGTGACATCAGTCGACCTCGGTGATGATCCGCTGACCGGCAACCACGTGTACACTGTGCTGGTGGATCAGCAGGGTAGGGTGTGGGCCGGCACGGAGCATCACAACAATTCCCTCCAGGATCCCGGTATCGTCATGCTTGACGACAGCGTGTGGACCGTTTGGTCCGAAGCGAACGGCGACAACCCCGGTAGTGCGCACGCGATGGAGATGGACCCGAATGGCAACGTCTTCATCGCCGGTGGTACCGGCATGTTCAAACACAATGGTGGTTCCTGGGAAGAGTACTGTGTTGTGGGCGGCTACGGCTTCAGCAATTCGGATATCGCCATCCGCAACGATGGTACCGCATGGTTGCAGTACTACTACTACACCGGATTGGCGCAGTGCGATGGAAGCACCTACACCAACCTCGTTACACCGCTCGGGAGCAACATGCGGTGCGTGGAATACGATGCGTTCGGCGAACTATGGGTGGGCAAGGTTTACGAGCTGGCCCGGCGCGATGCTTTTGGGAACTGGACCGTGTACGACGATCAGAACCAACTTCCTTCCCTGGGCACGGTCAATGACATTGAGCGCGACGCGAACGGGGTGGTATGGGTGGCGGGCAACGACCTCTATCGCTTCGATGGCACCACTTGGACCTTCATCCCCAACCCGGTCACCTTCAGCTGGATGGACGACCTGGAGATCGAGCCGGGCGGCGTGATCTGGGCGTCCTTGGGGGTGGATGGGCTCGCGCGCTTCGATGGCACTTCGTGGATGGTATGGGACCATACCAACTCCCCGCTGATCAGCGACTATGTGACGGAGATATCGCTCGATCCCGCGCGTCATCGCTTGTGGGGCGCCACCTATGGTGGTGGCATCTTCTACTTGGAGGATGAAAACCTCGTGACGCGCACACCGGGCTTCGCGGAGCTTCCCGCTTCGTTGTCGGTGTACCCTGTGCCGGCCCTCGAGCGCGTCATCGTGCGTTCACCGGGTGCGTTTGCGATCACGGGCCGAATGGTCATCCATGACGCACTTGGGGCGATGGTTGCTTCTCTGCCCGTTAACGGTGCGGAAACCACGATCAATGTGGAGGGCTGGGCCCCCGGGCCGTACTCGCTTTGCCTTACAGGCGATCGCGCGCAGTTGCACGGACGCCTGGTAGTGGAGTGATCTCGCGTGGTGGCAGAATGATCTGTCCGATCGCAGGACGGACTTTCGTTACTGCCTCCGGTTCGTCTGAACGTTCCCCTGCGGCCCATGCGCCTATAAATTTGGCACTCCCAAATCACGCCATCATGCCCGCACGTACGACCAGCAGCAAGCCAGCCACCAAGTCCAAGGCCGCACCCAAAGCAAGCATGGAGGATTGGCGCGATGACACCCTTGTACGCATGCGTGCATTGATCATGGAGGCCGATCCCGGTATGCTGGAGGAGCAGAAATGGAAGAAGCCGTCGAACGGGATGGTGGGGATCCCGGTGTGGTCGCACGACGGGCTCGTGTGTACGGGCGAGACGTACAAGGACAAGGTGAAGCTCACCTTCGCCTACGGAGCGGCACTTCCCGATCCCGGTCGTCTCTTCAATGCGGCCGACAACGGTGCCACGCGCCGGGCGATCGACATCCGCGAAGGGGAGAAGGTGGACGCTGGGAAGTTCAAAGCGCTGGTGAAGGCCGCGGTGGCGCTGAACGGTGCGTCGAAGAAGGAAAAGAAAAAGTAGACCATGGTGAAAGCCAAGTCGGGCACGCGCAAGCCTGCATCGCGCAAGGCGGCCAGCAAGCCGAAGTCTTC
>JBATMK010000054.1:0-3412 GCA_049289815.1 Flavobacteriales bacterium | reverse complement strand
GCCATCGGCTATGCCTATCTCGGCGGGCCGTACACGCAGATCCTCTGGCGCGCCAACGGATGGAGCAGCAGCCAGATCAATCGCGTTTATGGGCACGAGGTGGGGCACATCTTCCACGCCTTCGATGAATACAGCAGCAGCACCTCGTCCAACTGTGTGCGCAGCTTCAATGGTCGTGTGAACGGCAATTACCAAGGCGCACCATGCAGTGGTTCCACCGCTTGCGTCATGGTCGATAATTCGTTCAGCGGGAGCGGTGCCACCCGGCGGTGGAATCTGTGTACCCACACTCCGTACCACTTGGGATGGCAGGGAGCGGTAACGCCGGCCTCGTTCGTTTCCCCGGTCAACGATGTTGTGGTGACCCAGAACCCGGTGGTGCTGCGGTTCCAACGCACGAGCCCACCGGCGAACGTCAACACCTACGTCAAGGTCTTCGAACGGAACACGGGCAACGAAGTGTATTGCGGCACCGTGGCCTCAACGGTGGATACGCTGGCGCTGAGTCTCGTGAACGGCCAGTACCGTTGGAGCGCTGGGCTGGGCATCGCGAGCGACGTGAGCGGTTATGCGGGCGTGGTGGTCGATAGTGCGGCTTTCGTTGTGAACGCGCCCCTTAACGCGGACTTCAGCCGGACACCCGCCGTGCTTTGTGCTGGAAGTAGTGTGGTCTTCACTGATCACAGCACGGGCGCTCCCAATGCGTGGACATGGTCATTCCCGGGCGGCACGCCCAATAGCTGGACAGGTCAGGACCCGCCGGCGATCGTTTACAGCGCGCCCGGGGTTTACAGCGCTTCTCTTTTGGTCGGTGATGGCCAGACGACCGATGGATTCACCTGGACGAATGCGATCACCGTCACCGGAGGCCTTGCCTTACCGTTCACCGAGGCATTCACCAGCGGCACTTTTCCACCAGCGGACTGGACCATGCAAGGTGGCATCGGCGGCCAGGGTGGGATCGGTTGGCAAACCACGTCCACTGGATCCTGCGGGCAGGGGGTCAGTGCCTGGGTGGACGGCTTCGGGTTCAGCGGCACATTCGGATACACTGTGCTGCGCTCGCCTTATCTCGACCTCATCAATACACCCGATCCTTATTTACGTTTCCGTCACAGCTACGCACGCGAGAGCGCCACGGAAACGGAGAGCTTCCACGTGAGTGCGCACGATTGCACATACGGGTTCTCACAAGAGGTGACCACGACGCCTTTCCAGACATGGACCAACGATGGGAGCTTTGTTACCGGCCAGCCATGGGTGCCAGCGAATTGCGGCGACTGGCGTGTGGATCTTTACGCATTGCCCGCTGCCACCGGTCATCTGGCGCAGTTCGAGTTCCAATTGCAAACGCAGGGCGGCCAGAACTTTTATCTCGACGATGTCCGCGTCTTCGCCGGAAACCGCTTGAACCTGCGGGTGCTGCTGGAAGGGCCTTACGATCCACAAACCCAGCTCATGCGCGACGATCTACGCGTCGCTGGCCTGGTGCCGCTCGCAGAACCGTTCACTGGCATGGGGTATTTCTTCAAGGGCGAAGGAGGTGGCGAGACGATCAATGCATCGGTGCTACAGACCACAGGCAGCAACGCGATCGTGGACTGGTTGCTCGTTGAAGTGCGCGATCCGGTTACCCCGACCCAGATCCTGACCGCGCGCGCCGCACTGCTGCAACGCGATGGCGATGTCGTTGATCTCGATGGGATCTCGCTGGTGCGTGTCGGTGTGGCGTCCGGTAGCTATCACATCGCCCTGCGCCACCGCAACCATCTTGGGGTGATGACGGCCAACCCGATCGCCGTTTCAACAGGCATGGCCCAGGTCGACTTCAGTTCCTCGGGCACGCTCACCTATGGGACCGATGCGCGCAAAGCTTCCGGCGGTAAGCAGCTGCTCTGGATGGGCGATGTGGTTTGGGACCACAGCCTTAAATACATCGGCACGAACAACGACCGCGATCCGATCCTCGTGCGGATCGGCGGCGTGCTGCCCACCGCAACGGTGCTCGGGTACTACAATGAGGACGCCACGTTGGATGGTGTGGTCAAGTACGTGGGTGGTGCCAATGACCGCGATCCCATCTTGGTGAACATCGGAGGCACAATACCAACGGCTGTACGGGTTGAGCAATTGCCGTAACACCAATGTTGCTCCCCTCTCCATCGGAGAGGGTCTGGGGGTGAGGCCACACTACCGTTTTTTCCTGCGACCCAGCATGACGGCCAGGAAGAGCACGAGCGGCGAGCACAACGCCACGATAAGCTTCAACTTTCCCGGAAGGAGCACGAAGCCTGCTACCCCCGACACGACGGCCAAGATGAAGAGCAGGGCTTTGTGGATGTTGCTCCGCTTGTGGTAGTCGAGAAAGATCAAGAGGAGGGATCCCATGGAGATCAACCACAGCGGTGCCGAGAAGATGAATGCGCCGATGGCCGGCCCCGTTTCGTTCATGGCTCGCTGTACTGTCGAAGTATCCCGCCGTCCAGAACCGTCCACGTCGCGGCGGGCAAGCCGCACTCTTTCAGCGTGGTGTTCGTCCAAGTGTTGCAGGTGAAGAACAGGCCGTAGCTACCGGATCCTTCGTAGAATGAATCGCTTACGCCGTAGTACCGGTCCGCGATCCAAATGGGTTTGCCCTCCGTATCCATGGTGAAGCCGCTCATGATCTTGGCGACGAGGCACTGCAAAGTGGCTTCATCCACCCGTACAGCTTTGCATTCGGCACCCACGGTTGGTGCATTGCAGAATGTGACGTGCATGGCGGAACCGCTCAGGCCGAACGCTGCTTTGAACGCGGTGCTCGCTTTCAGGTCGACCCATTCCTTCGTTTCCAGGTAGAATCCTTTGTCGCCCCAACCGAAGGCAACGTGCGTTGCGCTACTGTCTCCCGACTCCGTGTTGCTGAACGGCAGCAGTGTTGTCCAATCCTTTGCGGTGCTGCGCAGCGGGAGCACTACATCCGTGTGCACGCCGTTGCTGTGCAGGTAGATCAACTCGCCATGTTCCGGTTGGACGAACCCGCTGTTCGCCGGGATCATCGGCAGCAGCCAAGCAGCGAGCGCATACCCCGTAATGAAGACCAGTAGTGCCAGAATCAACCGGCTGAGGAGGCGCAGGACAAGTCGCAGGATCCCCATGAGCCCAGCGTTCGCTACAACAGCACCTTCTTCTTCCAGTGCAGGATGAGGAAGATCCCCACGAGCATGCCTCCCAAATGCGCGAAGTGCGCCACGCCGTCGGCCGGGCCCGCCACACCTTGCCATAGCTCAATACCCCCGTAGATCATGACCATGTATTTGGCGGGAAGGGGCATGAAGAACGCGAACACGATCTCGTTCGGGAACATCGTTCCGAACCCAAGGAGGATACCGAAGATGGCGCCGCTTGCGCCGAGCATGGTACTCTCGTACAC
>JBATMK010000053.1:0-4094 GCA_049289815.1 Flavobacteriales bacterium | reverse complement strand
GCGTCGATCACTTCCGCACCTTCGCCACGCGCGAAGAAGAGCGGCGTGCCGCCCACGGAACGGAACGCCCGCACGGGTGAATTGACGCCGCCGGGAAAGAGCCGTTGGGCTTGCTGGAAGAGTTGTTCGCTGCGTGTTCGGGTCAATGCCATGGGCCGGGGAATGCGGCGGCGAAGCTCCTACTTTCGTCGGCCCCAACGCGTCACATGCCGGTCAGCTTCGAGAACTCCCTCGCCTTCGCGCAGCGCATGGATCAACAGGATCCCTTGCGCGACTTCCGGCAGGAGTTCCTTTTTCCACAGCATGAAGGCAAGCCCGTCATCTATTTCACTGGCAACTCCTTGGGGCTTCAGCCCAAAGCCGCGGCTGCCGCACTGAAACAAGAACTTGACGATTGGGCGAGCTTCGGCGTCGAAGGCCATTTCCAAGCGAAGAACCCGTGGTATCCGTACCACGAGTTCTTCAGCGAAAGTCTCGGTCGCTTGGTAGGCGCGACGCCTTCAGAAGTCGTCGCCATGAACGGGCTTACGACGAACCTTCACTTGTTGATGGTCTCGTTCTACCGTCCGCAAGGCAAGCGCACCAAGATCCTTTGCGAGGAGCGCCCGTTCCCGAGCGACACCTACGCGTTCCATTCGCAGGCCGCTTTCCACGGCTTGGATCCGCAAGCCACGGTGGTCGGCATGCAGCCGCGTTCAGGCGAACACACATTGCGCACGGAGGATATCGTGAAGCAGATCGAAGAACTCGGCGATGAACTGGCGCTGGTCTGTTTCGGTGGCGTCAACTTCCTCACAGGCCAGGCCTTCGATATGAAAGCGATCACGGAAGCCGGGCAGCGTGCTGGGGCCGTCGTCGGTTTCGATCTCGCGCATGCTGCTGGCAACCTGAAGTTGGCCGTGCACGATTGGAACGTGGACTTCGCTTGCTGGTGCAGCTACAAGTACTTGAACAGCGGGCCGGGCAGCGTTGCTGGCGCCTTCGTCCACGAACGGCACCACAAGGAGACGCTTCCACGTTTCGCTGGCTGGTGGGGCCACGACAAGAACGAACGGTTCCTGATGGAACCGGAATTCAAACCCATGCCTTCCGCGGAAGCGTGGCAATTGAGCAACGCGCCGGTCTTCAGCATGGCGGTTCATCGTGCGGCACTCGACCTGTTCGACCGCGCAGGTATGGATGCTCTGCGCGCGAAGAGCGAGCAGCTCACCGGTTTCCTGAAGCTCGTGCTGAACGAGATCTCAGTGGAGCATGGCAACCTCTTCGAGATCATCACGCCGAACGACCCCGCTCAGCGTGGTTGCCAATTGAGCCTGTTGGTGCGGGAGAACGGTCGTGCGATCTTCGATGCGCTCACCAAACGCGGCGTGGTCATCGACTGGCGCGAACCCAATGTGATCCGCATGGCACCGGTGCCGTTGTACAACAGTTTCGAAGATGTGTTCCGCTGTGGGGAGATCCTGAGTGAAGCGTTGAGATCATGAGCAAGATCACCATTGTCGGCGGAGGTTTGGTGGGCAGCTTGCTCGCCATCTTCTTGGCCAGGCGTGGCCATAGCGTTGCCGTTTATGAACGCCGTGGTGATCCACGGAAGACCGATGTGTATGCCGGACGTAGCATCAATTTGGTGGTGAGCCATCGTGGCTGGACCGCCCTGCGCGCAGCGGGCATGGAAGAGGCGGTGAAGCAGATCACTGTGCCGGTGTATGCCCGCATGGTACACGACCGCGATGGCAAACTGAACCGCGTACCGTACAGCATCGATAACCGCGCTATCTATTCCGTTTCGCGTGGTGAGTTGAACCGGCGACTGCTCACTGAAGCCGAACAACTGCCGAATGTTCAGTTGCACTTCAACCACAAGTGCGTTGACGTTGATCTCGATCTCGCGACTTGTCGCTTCCAACTGGAAGGCGGTGAAGTGAAGGAGGTGAAAGCCGATGTGGTCTTCGGCAGCGACGGTGCATTCAGCGCGGTCCGCGCCAAGATGATGCTCGGTCGTTTCACCTACAGCCAGGAGTACATCGAGCACGACTACAAGGAGGTGGCCTTCCCGGCGAACGCGGATGGCACCCCGAAGATGGATCCGCAATGCCTGCACATCTGGCCGCGGCGTTGGTTCATGATGATGGGCCTTGCCAACCAGGATGGCGGCTTCACAGGCACGCTCTTCATGCCGAATACCGCAACGGAGAACGCGCCTGGCTTCGATACCGTCAAGACAGAAGAGCAGGTGAAGAAGTTCTTTGCTGAGCACTTCGCCGATGCGATGCCGATCGTGCCTGACCTCGTGCAGCAATACCTGCGCAATCCCCAGAGTTCACTGGTCATCATCCGCTGCAAACCTTGGACGCATGCCGACAAGGTGGCGTTGATAGGTGATGCGGCGCACGCCATCGTGCCCTTCTATGGCGAGGGCATGAACGCTGGCTACGAGGATTGCAAAGTGCTGAACGACCTGCTGAACGAACACGGCGACAACAACTGGGGCGCGGTGCTCAACGCTTACGGCAAGGCGCGCAAACCCAATGGCGATGCGATCGCTGACCTGAGCCTCCGAAACTTCGTGGAGATGCGCGACCTCGTGGCCGACCCGAAGTTCCTCTTGCGCAAGAAGATCGAGGGGCATCTGCAAGCCAAGCACCCCGATCAATGGCTGCCGCTTTACAGCCAAGTGAAGTTCAGCGATATCCAATACAAGGATGCCTGGCGCGAAGGGCTGCGGCACGACCGCATCATGGAAGAGGTGCTGGCGATGCCGGGCATCGAGGAGAAGTGGGAGAGTGCGGAAGTGGAGAAGAGGGTGATGGAGTTGGTGAGAATGAAGACGGAATGAACAACGTCATGCGACCTAAGACACGCATCATGTACATCGAAGACAAGTCGCAAGGCTTGGTCGGACATGCGGTAATTGGTCGCGTCACGTTCTCCAAGACAGGTCGCTCGATTCACTATCAAGGGCGCACATTCCAGTCACAGAATGGGCGCGGATTCAAGTCGAACTACTTCGAAGTAGCAACCGGTTCTGAGTTCTGGATCAGCGGATGCCGAAAGGACGGTGCGGACAGGCTCTACAAGGGAGGACCGCCTGTGCTTATCGATGAGGATGTGCGCGAAGAATATTGGAAGGAGATCCGTGAACTACCGACGCTGAGGGATAGGGCCAGTTACTGAGATGAGCAAGACGACCCCCGATCTGGAGAAGAACGGTTTCGTCGTCGTGCCAACCTTTTACAGCAAAGAGCAATTGGCAATGATCCGCGCCTCTGCGCGCGAAGGCTTGTTCAGGGTTGAGGGGGCGATGCGTTCAGAACAGGTCTATGCTGTTCGTCGCGCGCTTCAGGTCATGCCACAACTTGTCACTTCTGTTTTCAGTCAAGCGTTTCGGGATCTGGTGTGTTCCATCTTGAGCAAGGGCGCTTTCATCACCAAGAGCATCTGGTTCGAAAAACCCGCCGGAGGGAATTGGTTCGTCGGTTGGCATCAGGACATCAGCATTTCCGTGAAGAGGCGCGTTGATGCTCCCGGCTACTCACGGTGGACCGCGAAGCACGGTGTTATTGGTGTGGTCCCGCCACTTCCGATCCTCGAACGGACGCTCACTATCCGGATCCACTTGGATGATGCTGACGGTGACAACGGGGACGTACGTGTCATAGCCGCCTCTCATCGTTCAGGGATCCAGCCGCCGCCTGTTTTCGGCACTGAGGGCCAAGTTTGTTGTGTGCCGGCTGGGGGTGTCATGCTGATGCGGCCGTTGCTGTTACACGCGAGCTCGCGATCCGTGACAAGTCGGCCGAGGCGCGTACTCCATGTCGAGCTGAACGACATGGAATTGACCGGCGGGGTGGAATGGGCGGAACGCCTAACGTTGGACCTGTGACGCCTTTTGATACTCGGCGCTATCGCAGAGGTTGAAAAACCCGATCACACCTCCCTCCGTTGACACTTTGCACCCGGGCCCTTGCGTTCTAAGGTCCACCTGCACCCAGCTTTGTGTCCATGAAGCGCTCACTGCTCCTGTTGTTCCTGCCGCTGCTGCTGCTCACTGAGCTTGGAGCCCAAGGCTTCAGCCAGCGCAAGTGGCCCGACTT
>JBATMK010000052.1:0-3320 GCA_049289815.1 Flavobacteriales bacterium | reverse complement strand
CTCCAGAGAGGTGAGCCATCCCACGCCAGTTTGTCCACGATCATGTCGCTGTTACCACCGTTCGTTTCGCCGGCGATGAAGAGGGAACTGTCGTTGCCGATGCTTGAGGCGCGGTAGGTATCCACGCTATTGTTGCGTCTTCCCCAAACAGGCGTGCCGGAGCCGTCGAGCTTCAAGGCCACGCCAACGATGTGGTCGTTCGTTCCGGTCACCAATAGGCCACCATCGGGCAGCGTTGTGATACTGCCGGCGTTACCTACGAAGCCGAGATCGTAGTGCTTGCACCATTGCATGTTCCCGTGCTTGTCACACTTCAGCATGAGCATGTCGGCGTTGTTGCTCCCCGACACGAAGCTCAAGGTGTACCCACCAGCGACCATGCCCGAATCCGCGGTGGCCGCGGCGCAAAAGATGCTCTCGTTGGCGAAGCCACCATACACGCGTTGGAAATAGGACTGTGCGGCCATCTGTCCCAGCACAAGCAGGCTCGGGGTGGCGCAGAGACAGGTCCGGAGGAAACCGTTGTTCATGGGTGATCCCTTTTGACGAAGATGGCGAAAGCGTGGGGGAAGGTCCGTGCGACCACACGTGTGCCCCGCACAAAAAGCGGAAGCCCGACCGGCCAAAGGATCACCGGAATTGGTCCGGTCCGTTGGGTTGCAGGGCTTTCCTTTGTTGCTGATGACCGCGAACCAGATCTCGCTCATCAATACCACGTGGGCGTTGTTGCGCACGCGCGGAACGCAGTTCGCCGAGATGTGCTACGATGAGCTCTTCGCACGCGAGCCATTGATGCGGATCGTGTTCTCGGGCTTCGTGGCCGCACGCTGAGGACAGGGGCCGGGAACTTGGACAGGAGCGCTGCCCAACTATTGGGCACGGTGGATAGCTTTCGCGTCCCTGTTCCATCACCTAACCCTCCGCCCATGAACCACGCTACCCGACCTTCCCGATCGTTCCGCAACGCGCTGTTGGCTGTAACGCTCGCCACCGGCGTTGCTTCCCATGCCCAGCAAACAACACTTTGGCTCGATGAATTCGATGGCGGTGCCAGCACCACCGGCTTCTGGATCGACAGCACCAATGTGACCGATTGCCGCTGGGAATACGCACCCGATTCGGTGAGCCTCTTCGACTTCAGCCAGGACTTCGCGGGTTTCTGGCCTGCTGGCCCCGGCTTCGATTCCAGCTTCGTGTTCCTCGATAGCGACGCCTGCGGCGGTACGGCGGTGGTGGTGAACAGCTACCTCACTTCAGCGCCGTTCGATGCCAGCGCGCTGGGCGTCTACCGCTTGCACTTCTCGCACCAGTTCCGCGCACGCCTGGCCTCCTACGCTCGCGTGGAAGCTTCCCCCGATGGAGTGACCTGGACACAGGCGGCCAACTACACCACGACCGATGTCGGCTATCCGAACCCCGCGGTGATCGACAGCCTCGACATCAGCACGATCGTGATGCCTTCGGACTCGGCCTACGTGCGGTTCCAGTTCAACGCCGGTTGGGATTGGTGGTGGGCCCTGGACAGCATCAGCCTCACCTTCACGCCGAGCTCATTGGGTGTGAACGCGACAGGCGAAGAGGCGGCAGTGCTCGTGTACCCGAACCCTGTGGAAGGACAGCTGAACGTGCACAACGCCGATGTTGCTGCCGTGCGCATGGAGGTCCTCAATGCCATGGGACAGCAGGTGCTGGAGCAGGGCATGTCGCGGTCCATCGCGGTGGAAGGGCTCGCCCCGGGCACCTACGTGATCGTGCTGAGGGATGCCAGCGGTGCGTCCATTGCGCGCACGCGCTTCCTGAAACGCTAGGACGAACGTGCGGCGGGGCGCGGTGGCGATCAACGCGTCACCAACAAGCGCTTCTGCAGCACCTCGCGTTCGGTGATCACCATCACCAAGTAGCCACCCGGTGGCAGCGCGCTCACATCGATGCGCGCGCGGCCATCGGTGGTGGTAACGGGTGCTGCGAAAGCCTGCCCCAGGCTGTTGAACAGGGACACGGTCGCGCTGCCGAGCTGTGGGTCGAACACAACGTTCACCTCGTCCTGTGCCGGATCGGGATAGATCAGCAGCTCGCTGGCTGGGCGATCGATCCGCACGGCCACGGCATTGCTGTGCGTGGAGCTGCCATCGAGATCCGTCTGCCGCAGGCGGTAGTATGAAAGCTGGGACAGGGGTTCGGTATCGTAAGCCGAATAGTTGGAGAGTGAACTGCTGTTGCCCACGGAAGGAACGCGCAGCAGGTCGTTCCAATCGAAGCCATCGCGGCCGCGCTCCACGGTGAAGTGATCGTTGTTGTGTTCGGAAGCGGTGCTCCATTCCAGCCGCACGCTGTTGTTGTTCTCCACCTTGGCAGCGAAGGAGACCAGTTCAACAGGCAGGGGCGTGTTGCCCGTGTTGATCGTGCCCAACGTGAACCGCCGCGGGTTCACCAAGGCATTGATGGCCGGGAACCGGTAGAGGTTGCCACCCGCGGCAACAGCACCGGCGATCGGTGCATCATCGGCGAAAATGCCGTTGTTGTTGATGTCGACCAGCAGGCGCAGATCGCTGGCGGTAACGGGCCCTTGGTTGGTGAGGTCGAAGGTGATGTCCACATTGCCCACGTCCACGGCCACGCCCGTCTGGCTCACCTCGTTCACCCGCCACACGCGGAACCAACGGCCCTGCACCCCTGCAGGCAGATCCGTGCTGCCCCACGCACCGAGCACACCGTTATCATGTCCCCAGATCAGGAACTCGTTGTTGCCGAGGTTGGAGGGGTTGTTGATCCGCACCACGGCCGAGCCCCTCGAATCGGTGTGCATGCTCGTGTTGCTCAC
Source organism: Flavobacteriales bacterium (assembly GCA_049289815.1). Classification (GTDB taxonomy): domain Bacteria; phylum Bacteroidota; class Bacteroidia; order Flavobacteriales_F; family PHOS-HE28; genus PHOS-HE28. The sequence continues at coordinate 499 of JBATMK010000052.1, read as the reverse complement.
CCTGCCGATACCGGCCACCTCGTGATCGTAGTTGCCGTTGGCCAGCTGGTCCTGCTGGTAGATATCGGTGGTGGCGAGGGTGAGACCATACTTGGCCGAGAGATAATTGCTGATGATGATCCGCTGGGTGGAATTGACCGGCCCGTTGTACATGATCACTTCCGCCATGTTGCCGTTGAGGAACCAACCGGCCGCTCCCTGCACGTTGCCGAGGTACAGCTGGTTCGCATTGTTCACGGGCAGCTGCAACAGGTTCACATCGTTGTAGGTGTTCACCGCGTTCTTGTACACGTTGCGCGAGGGGAACAACCCGAAGATCACGGTGTTGCTGTACTCGAGCACGTTGTACGGAACGCCTGTTGTCCCGGCCGGTGAAAGCGGGGAGGAGAGGAAGCCGAAGATGTCGTAGATCGGCATCTGCATGGCATCGGTGGCGGTGCTCCAGAGCGCGTAGTTCGGTTGGGTGTTGGTGCCCTTCGACAGCCAGGCGTTGTTGTTC
>JBATMK010000051.1:0-3493 GCA_049289815.1 Flavobacteriales bacterium | reverse complement strand
GGCGCGTTCGGGTCCGAGAAGAGGATCTATAGGTTATTGGATCACCAACCGCTGCACTTGCGCGCCTTCGGCACTGCGCACCCGCAACAGGTAGGTACCCGCACTGAAGCCGGTGAGGTCGATCGTTTCCTTGCGTGTACCGATCAGCGATGCGTACGACTTCTGCCACATCTCCCGGCCAGCGGGATCGCACAAGCGCACCACAACATCATGTGCACTTTCGGCGCTTAAGGTCAGTTCCGTCCTGGTGCTGGCGGGGTTGGGTTGCAGATGTACACCGGCGCCCAAGCTCACACCTTCCACCGTTAGCGATGGATTGCCGTAAATGATGCCGGTCTGGTTGTCGCCGTTCAGCGAAACGAAGTAGTCCCCATTGTTCAAGGTGGTCCAACCGTCGTTCACCAACTGGAACAAACTCGTTCCATTCTGCACCGGTATGGTACACAGCACGTATTCGTTGTTCGCCAGCCACATCGTTCCTTCAGCCTGCAAAGAGGAAAAGCCGAATCCGGCGAACGGCTGATACCGGAAGGTGCCATCATCCACTTCACCACCGCTCTTGCTCACGCTATGATAGGGTATCACATCGACGGGTTGGGTTTCGGGGCCCAGGTTGGCACCGCTCGCAGCGTCCCACCGGATGGTGAAGACCGAAGAGGCCACCACACCATCGAAGTTCAGGTCAGGCCGGAAGCGCACCTCCAAGGTCCCGTTGCCCATGTCGAAGAGGGCGATATCGACCAAGGGCAGTTGGGCAATGGCACTCGCGCCGAGGGCGGAAGCTGCAAGAAGAGAGCACGTACGGAAGATCATGGTGGTGGTTTCTGTAGGAAGGGTTGCCAAAGGTAGACCGGTGCAGTGGCCAAGTGGTTGCCCCTCGACAGGAAGATGCTGGCACCCGCTGGATGTCCCGTCAGGCCAAGACGAAGCGCGAACTGGTCGGTTACCACACGAAGGGAACCAGGCGGAATGTGCTCCACATCTCTTCCGGGTAAGAGGGAAGCAATTCCCCGATCCGTTGTTCCTCGTGCACGACCTTCCACATCAAGGCCGTCGAACGAACGGCGCTGGAGATCACAATTGCCGGGAGCGACATCCATCCCTCCCACCTCGTCATCAAAGCACCGCCTCCACGATCCGGTCCACGGTCATGCCTTCGGCCTCCGCACGGTAGTTGCGCACCAGCCGGTGGCGCAGGATGGGTTTGGCAACGGCCTGCACATCGTCGATATCGGGGCTGTACTTGCCATGAACCAGCGCGTGGCACTTGGCACCGATCACCAGGAACTGTGAAGCACGAGGGCCGGCACCCCAGCTCACGTTGTCGGTGATGATCGCTGGGGCACCGCTCAAACCCGGGCGCGTGCGGCCTGCGAGTTTCACGGCGTACTCCACCACATTATCCGGCACGGGCACACGGCGTACGAGGCCTTGGAAGAAGAGGATGTCCTCGGCGGAGAGAACGGGCTTCACCTCCTGCACAACGTCGTTGGTGGTGGCTTTTACCACGGCCAGTTCCTCCTGGTACGTGGGATAGTCCACCCAGATGTTGAACATGAAACGGTCCAACTGCGCTTCGGGCAACGGATACGTACCCTCCTGCTCTATGGGGTTCTGCGTGGCAAGGACGAAGAAGGGGTTCGGCAACGGATAGGTATTGCCGGCGGCCGTAACGGCTTTCTCCTGCATCGCTTCGAGCAAGGCGGCCTGCGTTTTCGGCGGCGTACGGTTGATCTCGTCCGCCAGGATGATATTGGCGAACAACGGTCCTTTCACGAACCGGAAATTGCGCTCGGCGTCCAGGATCTCGCTGCCGATGATGTCGCTCGGCATGAGGTCCGGTGTGAACTGGATGCGATTGAACGAAAGTCCAAGCGCCTTGCCAACGGTGCTCACCAACAAGGTTTTCGCCAACCCGGGCACGCCCACCAAGAGGCCGTGGCCCCTGCTGAAAATGGCGATGAGCACATCGTTCACCACGGCATCCTGCCCGATGATCACCTTGTTCACTTCCGCTTTCAAGCGCTTGTACTGCTCGCCAAAGCGGGCCACTGCTTCCACGTCGTTCATCTCGGTTCTCTTGTTAGCGGGTCGGGAAAGCACAACGCCGATCCCTGGCGTTGCCACATCTCCCTACTCGGGTATCGGTTTCACCCATTCGTTCCGGAACGTGCAGCTGCGGAAGTCCGGATGGATGTTGACATAGGTGTCCTTGGTCTTTTCGTTGAGCCATCGTTTCACCCCGGCTGAACGCTGCTCGCTTTCCGCCGCGTTCTGCATCATGGCGTAGTCGTCCTTCAGGTTGGCGATGTGCGGCTCGGTGCGCTTCACGAGGTATACGATACGCAAGGCCTTGTCGCCGTTCGGCATCGTCACCGGCAGCACGTCGCTCACCATCGCGGGCCGCAACTTGTCCAGCACCTGGAAAACGTCGGCGCTGAGTTCGTTCGTCTTCCACCGGAACGTGTTGCTGTTGGGTTCGGTCACCATGCCGTTGAGCGCGCGGGTCTCTTCATCCTCGCTATGGATACCGGCCAGGCTGGTGAAGGTGCCTCCTCCGTCGCGCACCATACGCGCCAGGCTGTCCAGGAGCATGCGCTCCTTGTTCCGCTCGGTATCACCGATGGCGGGCTTCAGCAGGATGTGCCGCGCGTTGTACTGCTGGCCACGCCGTTCGATCATCTGCATCAGGTGCCATCCGAATTCCGTCTTGAACACCTGGCTCAGCTCTCCGTCCTTCAATCCCATTGCCGCGTTGTCGAAGGCTTCCACCATCGTGCCGGGGCTCACCATGCCCAGTTCCCCGCAGTTGGTGGCTGAAGCCGGGTCCTGGCTGTAGCTCATCGCCAGCACACAGAAGTCCTTCTCCCCTTTCACCACGGCCGCGCGCCATTCCTCAAGCTTGCGGCGCACGCGGCTCACCTCGGCCTCGCTCGGCTCAGGTATGCGCACGATCTGTGCCCACTCCACTTCGGCGTTGATGAACGGCAAGCTGTCCTTGGGTATCGCGTCGAAGAATTTCCTCACGTCCTTGGGTGTCACACGGACATTGCTGGTCATCTTCTGCTGCATCTGCTGCACCAGCAACTGATCGGAGATCTGGTCGTGGAAATCGTCCTTGATCTCGGTGATCGTTTTGCCGTAGAACTCCTCCAACTTCTTCTCGCTGCCCAGTTGCGCTATGAAGTATTTGATGCGGCGGTCCAACTCGGCTTGCACCTGCGATTCGTCCACTTCCACGCTGTCGATGCGCGCCTGTTCGAGCAGCAGCTTCTCGTAAAGCATGTCCTCCAGTTCGCCGCAGCGCGCAGCGTTGTCGGTGGGCTCCCCGGCCTGGCGCGCTTGTTCGATCCGGGTGTTCAGCTCGCTGTACATCAGCATTTCCTGCCCCACCACGGCGATCATGCCGTCAACGAGCTGGCCTTGCGGCTGCGCCATGCTGAACGCGTGCAGAACGAACACCGAAGCTGTGATCGTGAATGACCGCATTGTC
>JBATMK010000050.1:0-10307 GCA_049289815.1 Flavobacteriales bacterium | reverse complement strand
GCGGGGTCGAACCCGTTGGTGATCACTTCGGTGCGCTTGGCGCCAAGGCTCTTCAGCTCTTCGGCCATGGTCCAGCCAACGGCAACGTTCAAATCGGCGGTGCGGATGACGGTACGTTCCAAACGATGGTGTTTCCTATCGGCCCAGGCCGTGAGCTTCAACTGGTGATAGAAATCAATGGTCGTCCAGGGATCGCGCCAGTCGGCGATCCAGCGCAGATCGGGAAAGCGTTTCTTCAAGCCGAGCGCGATCAGGTGCATGCTGTGCGGCGGACCGGTGCTGACGATCGCATCCACGCGGTGCGCGCGCAGGTACTCAGCCAGGAACTTCACTGAAGGTCGCACCCACCACACCCGTGCATCGGGCACGAAGGCATTGCCGCGGATCCACACCGCAACATCCTCGCGCCAGCCTTTCTTCTTCTTCTCATTCAAAAAACCGAGGTGCACCTTTTCGTCGGCCTTGCGCCCGGTGAGGCGCTTGTACAAGCTGTAGGGTTCGGTGATCGGCCGTTTCACCACCTCGACTTCCGGCGGCAGTTCACGCTCCAACGTGGTATCGGGAACGATCACCTCCGGGTTGCTCGGGGTGTACACCACCGGCTGCCAGCCATATTGTGGCAGGTACTTGGCCATCTTCAACCAACGCTGCACACCCGCGCCACCGTTGGGCGGCCAGTAGTAGGTGATGATGAGCACGCGCTTCATACGACCTGCAGGACGGGGCTATGCGGCCGCTGTTGCACCCGCCTTGCCACGCTTCCACTCCATGAAGGCAGCACCCAGCACGAGCAACAGGACCAGCGCCGATCCGATCGTGCTCGCGGTACCACCCGCTGCATACGTGTGGCTCTTCACTTCGAAGACAATGCTGTGCTCGCCGGCTGGAACATTCATCGCCCGCAGGATGTAATCAGCGCGCACATACGGCGCAGGTTGCCCGTCGATGCTTGCCACCCAATCCGGTCCGTACCAGATCTCGCTGAACACCACCACACCGCCGTTCGCGCTGCGGCACGTGTACTCGATCCTGTTCGTTGCGTATTGCTTCAGCTCGACGGTCGCCGTGGGATCGCTGCTGGCCGCTTGCGGCAGTTCGGCGCGATACCGTTCATCCACAACAACAACGCTGTCCGGTGCGAAGCCCTTGATCGCCTGGATCTCCTCGTCGGAGTTCTTCACCCACTTCACCTGTTCCACGAACCATGCAGGACCCAGTGCGTTCAGGTTGCGGATGGGTGCGCTGGCCGGATCGTAGATCAGGTAGCGCGCGTTGAGCATGTTGAGCGCTGGCAGCCGCGCCAGCACATCGTTCGCCTGCTGCAAGCTCGTGGCACCGCGCATCCCTTCGCGGAACGCGCCCATCTCCGGTGCCAGGTGGAACTCGATCATCTCCTGGTAGCGCTTGAGCTTCGCACCGTGGTAACCGCCGAGGCTCTTGTGGAACCAACTCGTACTGGCATCATTGAACGGATCGCCAAGGTTGAGCACGCGGTAGTGCGTTGCTCGGCGCAGGGCGCTGAACCGTGCCAGCGTCTCGTCGTCCTTGGTCATCATTTTCTGGCGACCGGTCAAGCCGGCCTTCTTCTCCTTCATGCGCGCCAACGTGGCATCAAGTTCCGTGGCGAACGCAGCGTTGCCGTTGCTCTCGGCTTGCAGGATCGCCAGATCCGCACCGCCGGCCTTGTAGGGCATCGCGAGATCGGTCGCGTCCTCCCATCGCACCTGGCCATTGGGCTTCTTGGTATCGCTGTTCACGTAACGGCGATCGATCGACCATTGGTCCAGCAGGAGCAGCACGCCCATGCCGCAGAGCACCACTACTTTGTTCGCCTTGCCTTTGCCGAAAGCCCACAGCAATGCGCCCGCCGCCACAATGAAGGCGAAGCTGCGCCATGCATCGGCGCTGAACACACCTGTGCGCCAGTCCTTCAATCCTTCCACATAGCTCTGGGCGTTCACGGCTTCAACACCGCCCGCGGCCGCTTGCGCTTCCACCTGCGCCATTTCGTTGTCACTGAAGAAGTTGAAGAAACTCGAAGGCATGATCGCCAGCACCGCGATCACCAACGCCAGTGCACCGGCCGTGATGAGGAAGCGACGCTCCTGTGGCTTGTCCCAAACGCCCTGCTTCAACAGACGGTCCAGGTAGAGGATGCCGAGCACCGGCGCGGCCAGTTCAACGATCACAAGAATGATCGTCACTGCGCGGAACTTGTTGTAGCCCGGCACATGGTCCAGGAAGAAATCGGTGAGCGGCATCAGGTTCTTGCCCCATGATAGGAGAAGGGTGAGGAAGAGCGCCGAGAACAATGCGTAGCCGAGGGTATCCTTCCACAGGAACAAACCGGCAATGACATACGCGAGGACAAGCAATCCGGCCACGATGGGACTTGTCACGAAGATGACCGCCGCGATCACGACTATTCCACCCAGTGCCCACCAACGGGCCAACCCTTCGGCCTGCGCCAATGCCAACAACATGAGGAGCACGACAATGGCCCCGAGATAGACCGGTCCGCTGGTGATGATCTGGTCGCCCCAATAGCTGTTGATGTAGCCCTTCTGGTAGCGCTCACCCACCATGCGTTTGAACTCCTGGTCCTTGATCGCATCGAAGTCCTTGCGGTCATTGATCATGCTGCCGCTAGCGCCGCCCTTGGCGTTCGGGATGACCAACGTGAAGCTCTCCTGCTTGCCATAACTCCATTGGGTAACATAGTCGCGGTCCAGCCCGGCGGTCTGGTTGGCCAAGGCCGATGAACCGTCGGGGGAGATGGTCAGCTCGCTTTTACCGCGAGTGGTGTACTGCCCGTATTCGTAGGTGCTCCAGAGCAGCCCGGCATTGCACAGCACAGCCAGCGTAACCGCGACAAGTCCCAGAGCGGAACGCCGGACGAATGCGATGATGGTCTTCTCCCGCACGGCGCGCCATGCTTCCGCAAGGACGAACAGCACCAGCACCATGCCCAGGTAGTAGGTGATCTGCACGTGGTTCTGCATGATCTCCAACGCCATGAAGAGCGCGAGCAACGCTGCGCCCAGCAGTTCCTTTCCACGGTACAGCAGCACGAGGGCCCCGAGGACAGGGGGCATCCAACCGATGGCGTTCGCCTTGCTGTTGTGCCCGGCATCCAGGATCGCGAAGAAATAACTGCTGAAAGCGAAGGCGATCGCCCCCACCAACGCGGTCCACTTGTCCACCTTCAAACAAAGCAGCAGCAAGTACATGCCGGCCAGGTAGAGGAACAGGAAGCTCACCGGTCGCGGAAGCCACAGGTGGCAAGCATCATCGATGAACTGCAGGATGTTGCCCTTCCATAGCACGCTGATCTGGTAGGCAGGCATGCCACCGAACATGCTGCCGGTCCAGAGCGGTTCCTCGCCCGTGGCTTCGCGGTGCTCCGCGATCTCGCGGCTCATGCCTTGGTGCTGCTGTATATCGTGCTGGGCCATCCGTTTCCCATCGAACACGGGACTGAAGTATGCCAGGCTGAGGGCTACGAAAACGAGCACCGCCGCACCGATGGGCAGCAGCTTCTTCAACAGGTTGTTCTGCATGGGGGGTTGGTCCCGATGGATCCGGGGCTATGCGGGTTGTGCGATCATTTCACCTCTTCGTAGTCGGCATCCTCGATGGTGCCTCCGTGCTTGGTGTTGCGCGGATCGTTCTTGTCGAGCTTCTCAATGCGCACCTCGCCTTTTATGCGAGGATCCGGTGCCGCTTGGTGAAAGGTGCCGCGCGCTTTCTGGCTGGCGTTCCAAACGATGTACATCTTCATCAGGAAGCGGACGATCCACCACACCACGATGATGGTGAGAAGCGTTCGGAAAAATCCGGTGAAACTGGCTTCGTTCATCGCGGCCTGCGGCGGCGGGCGAAAGTACCGATCGCGACCTGTCATGGTGAGCCCATCGAACCACGACCTGATGACTTATCCCTCAACGAACCCGGCTGACCCCGGAGCGCATGCAGGAGTGACGTTGTTGCCTCCGGCTACCTTCCGCACCGATGACCGCTATCGCCCAGCGCCTCCCTTCGCCTTTGCGGCGTTGGCCCCTGGACCTGCAGGCCTTCGTGTTCCTGCTGCTTTGCGTGCTGATCGCATGGTGGCCTCTGGCATCGTTCACTGGCTCCGTGGTGCACGGCGATATGCTGGATTGCTGGTTGCCATGGCGCACGTTCATCGCGGATTGCCTGCAGAACGGCGAATGGCCCGTGTGGGACCCGTACCAGCAGATGGGCTATCCGGTGCACGCTGATCTGCAAGGCCCGTCGTGGTATCCCGAAGCACTACTACTGGGCGGCACCGTGGGACAAAGCATTTACGTGCAGCAAGTGCTGGTGATGATCTACCTGCTCGTGGCCGGCATGGGCATGTACCGCTTGGCGAAGCAGCTGTGCGGTGAGCACAGCGCTGCATTGGCCGCAGGCGCGGCCTATATGCTGTCCGGGTTCTTCACGGCGCACGTCATGCACCAGTATGCCTTCATCAGCGGCGCGTGGTGGCCATGGATGTTCGCCGCCTTCCTGCGGCTGCTCGCAAAGCCCGGTTGGCGACCGGCTTTGGAAGCAGCCGTGTTCCAATTCCTGTTGCTCACCGGCGGCAACCACACGTTCACGATCATCGGGTCCTACCTGCTGCTGGCGCTCATCATCGTGCGCGGCATCCAGTTGCTCCGGGCGGGTGAACTGCGTTCAGCATTACGCCTGATCCTGTACCTGATCGTCTTTGCGGCGGCCTCGCTCATCATGGCTTGCGGGGTGCTACATGCATGGTGGTACTCCGCGCCCTTTATCGCGCGCACAGGAGGATTGCCTTACGCGGAAGCCATGTCCGGGGCCTTCACTTGGAAAGCCGCGCTCTCGTATTTCATACCATGGGCCACCACTGCGGGAAAAGAGATCACGGGCACCAACATTACCATGGCCAATGCGCACATGAGCCTGGTGTTGTTGCTGTTCGTCCCGATCGCTCTCCTGCGGAAGCGCAATGCGGTGGAGAACGTCCTGCTGGGCTTCGGTGCGGTCTGCTTACTGGCTTCGTTCGGTGATGCGTTGCCGGTGCATCGCTGGTTGTTCGGCACACTGCCGGGCCTGAATGTGTTCCGCTTCCCCTCCTACTACACTTTCTTCACCCTGTTCTGTTGGCTGCCGGTGGCAGCGAGGACCGCAGTGCAATGGCCGAGCGCTGGACCTGTCATGCGGAAAAGCATGTGGGTGATCGCATCCGTGGCAACTGTGGTCATTATCGTCGCATTGGCGCGGGCCGCTGGCGTGATCCTGAACGATGGCTTCACGCTCGCGAACCTCAACCCCGCCGGCGCAGGTGGTGCCATGGCGGAACGGACACTGGTGCATGGTGCTTTCCAGTTCGTGCTGCTCGCCGCTTGCGCAGCGATGTTCCTGCGACCGCGCTGGTTCACGTTGCAGCGTTTCCTCTTCTTGGTTGCGGCCGAAGGCATCGTCGCCGTGCTCATGTGCAGTTGGTCCACAGGGATCAGCGCAGCACCGCCCCGTATCCTGCACCGTATCACGGAACTCCGGCCCGAGGGTTTCCCCTTGCCCGATGCAACAGCGCTTGGGTTGCACAAGGATGACGACCAGGATCTGCAACCGCTCTGGCGCAACACCAACATCTTCCGGAAGCGCATTTCACACGATGGCTTCAACAGCTTCTGGCCGGAGCAGCACCTGCAACTGGAGCAACGCTGGCCCATCCTCTTCCAAGAGATGAAGGCGCAACCGCTGCTGTACATCGCTGATAGTGTGGTCCGCCAGCGCGACTACGTGGATCGCACCAACAACATTGAACGGGGCAATGCGCTGGCGGTGATCCCGGACAGCGGTTCGCTCCCGATCACACAACACTTTCGCCGGGAAGACTCCTGCGCACAAGTCCCGAGGTTGTCCGGCTTTTCGCCAACATCGCTCCAGGCGGACCTTGACGCCCAGTGCCGCGATGGCCTCTTGGTGATCCAGCAACAACTGCTTCCAGGTTGGAAAGCACGCTTGGACGGGACCGAAGCGCCGATCGTGAACGTGAACGGTTGTGCAATGGGCATCGCTTTCACGCGAGGCGCACACACTGTGGAATTGGAATACGCGCTGCCGATCCTTCCGTGGCTCCGCAGGATCTCCTGGTGTTCGTTCCTGCTCGCGCTCTGCGCTCTTGCTCTTTCTGCCGCCCCCCCTGTCCGGTGGCCGGGGCTCGGCGCTGTTGCCTTGGTACTTGGAGCGGCGGCCTACGCCTTCCTCGGACATGATGTTGCCCGCGATGTGCAAGTCAATGAACGCCCGACCTGTCCGAACACGGAAGAAGGCCGATCACTTTATCGGAATGCCTTCGATGGGTTGGGCGGGGATACAGCGGCCATTCCACAAGCAGTGCGGGACGCGGGTGTAATGGGACTCACCAAAGGGCGTTCAGACTGGTCCCCCGCCTTCGAAGTGGACTTGCACGATCTCTATGCCTCAAGGAACGATGCCATGATCGTAGAGGCCCGGTACAACATGGTCCCGGCTGTAGACTCGTCAGGAAGCGCGTACCCGTTGGAATCGTTCATCGTGCTCAGCGTGGAAGTGGACGGGAACTTCAGCTTCTATCGCACCAAGCCGCTACAGCCCTTGGCGACCGGGACCGATGGATGGCAGGACGCTTGCCTGGTGGTACAGGTGGAGCAGTTGCGCTGGAAACCCGGCAAACTCAAGGCTTATGTGTGGAACAACGACAGGGGAACCGTGCTCCTGGACGACTTCCGTGTGAGCGTGATGCCGTGGGATGCTTTGCACATCACCTATTGATCTTCGGGCGGATAAGCCTACATTCGCGGCCCGTTCCGAGAACGGGAACACTAACGGCGGTACGAGCTTTCCGCCATCGCTCCCAGGTTGCCGCTGCTAATGGCATGGTAGGGTGAAGGCTGAAAGCTGAGGAACACCAAGGGAAGCGGTAACCCCGCTCATTGGCCCTCTCGCTTCAAACCTCACAACCCCCTTCTTCAACCCGGACCAACGCTCTTTCCTCTACTGCCAGGTGCGGCGTACCCCACTTGGTCATGGACCTTGAGTATTGATCATTGATCATTCAACGCATGCCTACTCCATCCTTCGCCGCCCTAGGCCTCAACGAACAACTCCTGAAGTCGCTTTCCGAAAGCGGCTTCACCGCTCCCACCGCGGTGCAGGAAATGGCCATTCCCGTACTGCTCACCAGCGAGCAGGACAGCGTGGTGCTGGCCCAGACCGGTACCGGCAAGACGGCCGCCTATGGCCTTCCGCTCCTGCAACAGCTCGACCCAGCGGTGAACAGCGTGCAAGCGCTGATCCTATCGCCCACGCGTGAGCTGTGCATGCAGATCACCAAGGACATGGACCGCTTCGCCAAGCACATGAAGGGTGTGAAGAGCGTAGCCGTGTACGGCGGCGCCCCCATCCGCGACCAGATCCGCGACATCCGCAAGGGTGCCCAGATCGTGGTGGCCACCCCCGGTCGTTTGCTCGATCTGCTCGGCCGCGAAGCCATCGACCTGGCGTTGGTTGACATCGTGGTGCTCGATGAAGCCGACGAAATGCTCAACATGGGTTTCCAGGAAGACCTCACGGCGATCCTCGAGACCACCCGCAAAGACAAGCGCACCTGGCTCTTCAGCGCCACCATGGGCAGCGAAGTGCGGCGCATCGCCAAGCGCTACATGCGCGAGGCACAGGAGATCAATGTGGGTCGCACCAACACCACGGCCGAAGCCATCGATCACCGCTATTGCGTGGTGCAGATGCGCGATCGCTATGCGGCCCTCACCCGCTTCGTGGATGCCACTCCTGATCTCTTCGCCATCGTCTTCTGCCGCACCAAGCACGAGACACAGGAACTCGCCGAGCACCTGATGAAGGACGGTTACAATGCCGACGCGATCCACGGTGACCTGAGCCAACAACAACGCGACCGCGTGATGGCCCGCTACCGCAGCCGCCAACTGCAGCTGCTCATCGCCACCGACGTGGCCGCGCGTGGCATTGATGTGCAGGACATCACCCACGTGATCCACTTCGATCTGCCTGGTGAAGCCGAGAGCTACACGCACCGCAGCGGCCGCACGGCCCGCGCCGGACGCTCGGGCATCTCACTCAGCATCATCGGCCAGCGCGATATCGGCAAGATCCGCCAACTGGAACGCTCGCTCAAGACACACTTCACATACATGCGTGTGCCGGGCGGCGCCGAGATCTGCGAGCGGCAGTTGTTGTTGCTCATCCAGCGCATCAAGGACGTGGAGATCGATGAGGAAGGCATCGCCGGTTTCATGGATGCCGTGCGCCTCGACCTGGAAAAACTGAGCAAGGAGGAATTGATCAAGCGTGTCGTCTCCATCGAATTCAACCGCTTCCTGGAGATCTATCGTGGCTCTATGGACCTGAACATCGACATGAGCCAGAAGGACCACACACGCCGACCACATCCCGGTGCGGCACTGGGCGAGCCGCGCGAGCGCTTCGCGATGGGTGGCAGCATGTTCATCAACCTCGGAACGGTGGACGGTTTTGACAAAGGCCGCATGCTCGGCTACATCTGCGGCATCACCGGTCTGCAAGGCGATGCGATCGGCCGCATCACGCTGAAGGATGTCTACTCGTTCGTGGACATCGAGGCGAGCCAATTGAACAAAGCCATGAGCGCGTTCACGAACGCGAACTACAAAGGCCGCAGCGTGCGCGTGGATCTGCAGCAGGGCAGCAACAGCGGCGGAACGGCGCGTCCGCGCCAGGAAGGCAGTGGCGGCTTCCGTGAGGAGCGCCCCCCGTTCAAGAAGAAGTTCGCCGGAAAGAAAAAGTACTGAGCCTCCTTAGCGCTTCGGCACCATGATCCGTTGCGTGGTACCGTTGCCCACTACTTCCAGCACATACGTCCCGGCCGACAGGTCGCGGATGTCAATGTTCACCTGGGTGCTTTGGGCAGACCGTGCCTCACGCACGAGGCGCCCCGAGGCGTCCATCACTGTGAGAACATCACCAGCACGCAACCCGGTCACGGATATCGCTTCAGCGGCCGGCAACGGGAAAATAAGGATCCCTTCCACCGCACCCACCGCGGCGATACCCACGTTGCCGAAGAACACCGGCAGGCTTTGGCTGCTGCAGCCGTTCGCATCAGTGATCATCACGCTGTAGTTGCCGTTCAACACCGGTGTCCAGCTCTGTTGCGTTGCACCGCCGATGGCGACCCCGTTCAGGTACCACTGGTATCCGTTCGCCGGGGTTGATGTCACCTCCGTTCCGTTGATCGTGGCCATTGGCGCAGGCGGCGGTGGCTGTACGGTCAACGTCACGGTGGTATCGTTCACGCAGCCGTAGAAATCGGTGCCGGTCACCGTCCAAGTGAACGTGCTCGTGGGCCATGCGAACACGCTCGCGCCGCTCGTGCTGCTGATGAAAAGGTTCGGGCTCCATTGGTAGAGCTGAGCCCCCACGGCAATGATGTTCGCCGTATCGCCCAAGCATATGGTGTTGTTTCCTGCGGAAGCGGCCACCGTTGGCAACTCGTGCACCGTGAGGATCATGAAGTCGCTGGCTTCGCAGCCGTTGGCATCGGTCACCAGCACGGTGTAGATGGTGGTGACCGATGGCAGTGCGAGCGGCGAAGCGATAAGGTCATTGTCCAGGTGATCGGGCGGGAACCACTGGTAGCTCGTGCCACCGCTGGCCTGCAATTGCGCGGGTGTGCCGATGCACACATCCTCATCCACACCGGCGTTGGCAGGTGGCAGCGCGTTCACGGTGATGTAGCCCGGCATCACCAGAGTATCGGGTCCGTCCGCCGTTACCACGATCAAGGTCACATCCCAGCTGCCGGGTGTGCCATACTGCACCACCGGGTTCTGCAACGAACTCGAAGCCGGGATACCACCTGGGAAGGTCCACTCATAACTGCTGGGCGTGTTGATGCTCGCGTCGGTGAATTGCACCGTTTCGCCCGGACAGATGCTCTGGTCGGTCGTGGTGAAGTTGGCCGCGTGTGCATCGTAGGTAAGCGTGAGCCCGGTCACCGCTGGATCCGTGAATCCCGAACAACCCCAGCCCGCCACGCAATTGTCGGTCGCGTACAAGTGGCCGTGTATGGTACCCGCGCCGAAGGTGATCGCATCGCTGAGGATGTCGGGATCGATGATCCCCGTGCCCGGAAGGAAGGTGCACTCGGTAACGTTGCCACCCGCCGAGAACACCGGCTCCCATCCGTTCGATGTTTCGAATTCGATGTAGATCGAATTGCCACCGAAGCCGGCCATCCAGCAGCACGCCCAGTAAAGATC